>CAZJIS010000025.1:21743-26701 GCA_964546125.1 uncultured Clostridium sp. | reverse complement strand
AGGCAGGCTTCCTTGCGCGCGATCCGCGCATGAAGGAGCGCAAGAAGTACGGCCTCAAAGCGGCGAGGCGGGCTCCCCAGTTCTCCAAGCGCTAAAGCGAACTTGTCCGCATTGCAAAGCGGCCCTTCATCGGGGCCGCTTTTTGGCTTACTATAAAATATCCGAGAGCGTTTTCTTAAGTTATCTTTTAATTCATCGGCGGCTGGAAGCCGAGGCCGTAGGCCGCGTCGTAGGGGCAGAACATGATAAGCGCCCCCGCGTCGAGGTCGTAAACGATCCGGCGGATGCGGTGCGCTTCGGCTCGGCTGCAGGCGCACATGAGCACCTGCTTGGCGCTTCCCGTGAACGTGCCGCGCGCGTCAACGGCGGTTACGCCGCGCGCGATGCCCGAGAGGATGGCGGCCGAAACCTTTTCGCCCTCGCCTGTGATGATGATCGCAAGCTGGCCGGAAGCGAGCCGATAGGTGATCGTATCGATGATGATCGTCGCCACGACGCTCATTAAAATACCCTGCAGCACCGCGTCGATCCGCCTGAAAGCGAGGCCGCCGAGCAAAATGACGAAGCCGTCCGTGAGGATGGCGAATGTGCCGATCGATATGTGCGGCAGTTTTTTGCGAAGGCTCATCACTAAAAAATCGGTGCCGCCGGTGGAGGAGCCGCGCCGGTAGATCAGCGCGAGCCCCGCGCCCAAAAGCGCGCCGCCAAAGAGGGCCGACATAATCGCCTCGCCCCGGTAGACGGGGAAAAGGGGGAACACCACATCGAGAAGCACCGTGGTGATGGCCATCGTTTTGAGTGATTTGAACAAAAACCACCGCCCGAGCGTGCGGTAGGAAAAGAGCAGAACGGGGATGTTGAGAATGAGCGTCAGCACGCCGATGGGCAGCTTCGTGAAATGGTTAAGAATCACCGAAAGGCCCGAAATGCCGCCCGGCGCGAACGCCGCGGCTGAGGCAAAGCTGTAAATGCCCGCCGCGCACAGCGCGCCGCCGATGATATCGGTCGGGAGGTCCCTGAAAAAATCGGCGAGGTTCTTTTTGGTTTCGGCGCGCATAGGCAAGGACTCCTTTCGGGGTCGCGCGGAAAGCCTTCCCGCGCGTAAATCCAGTATAACAAATTGGCGGCGGCGGCGCAATTCGCCCGTGCAACGGCGTAAAAAACCGTCCCCCCTCTTGGGGAGGACGGCGAGGGACAAAGATCGTCAGATACCCATTTCCCGCTTGACTTGCGCAAAGCAGCTTACCGCAAAGTCGAGGTCTTCCTTGCTGTGCCCGGCGGAGACCTGCGTGCGGATGCGCGCTTTTCCCATCGGAACCACGGGGTAGGAGAAGCCCACGACGTACACGCCCTTTTCGAGCATGCGCGCGGCAAATTCCTGGGCGACGCGCGCGTCGTAGAGCATCACCGGCACGATCGGGTGCGTGCCCTCGGGCACATCGAAGCCGAGCCTGCCAAGCTCCGCGCGGAAATAACGCGTGTTCTCATGCACTTTGTCGCGAAGTGCCGTGGAGGCGCTCAGCATATCGAGCACCTGGATCGACGCGGCGCAGATCGCGGGCGCGAGCGTGTTCGAAAAAAGGTAGGGGCGGGAACGCTGGCGAAGAAGGTCGACGACCTGCTGCTTGGCCGCCGTGTAACCGCCGCTGGCGCCGCCAAGCGCCTTGCCGAGCGTGCCCGTGATGATATCTACGCGCCCCATCACGCCGCACGCTTCGTGCGTGCCGCGCCCCTGCGCGCCCATGAAACCCACCGCGTGGCTGTCGTCCACCATCACAAGCGCGCCATACTCTTCGGCCAGATCGCAAATCTCGGGGAGCTTTGCGATGAAACCGTCCATCGAGAACACGCCGTCGGTCGCGATGAGCTTGATGCGGCAATCCTTTGCGGCCTCGAGCTGCGCGCGAAGGTCCGCTATGTCGCTGTTCTTGTAGCGCAGGCGGCGGGCTTTTGAGAGGCGCACGCCGTCGATGATGCTCGCGTGGTTGAGCTCGTCGGAAATGACAGCGTCCGCTTCGGTGAGCAGCGTTTCAAACAGTCCGCCGTTGGCATCGAAGCAGGAAGAATAAAGGATGGCATCGTCCATGCCGAGGAAGTCGGCGATCTTGCGCTCGAGCTGCTTGTGGATCTGCTGCGTGCCGCAGATGAAGCGCACCGAGGAAAGGCCGTAACCCCATTGATCGTAGCTCGCCTTTGCCGCGGCGATAATCTCTTCGTTATTTGATAGGCCCAGGTAGTTGTTGGCGCACATATTGAGCACGCCGCGCGCCGCGGTCGTGTCGATGCGCGCGCTTTGCCCGGTGGTGATGACGCGTTCTTCCTTGTACGTTCCGGCGGCGCGGATGGCCGCAAGCTCGCTTTCAAAATGCGCGAAGGCTTCTTTCTTCATGTTCCCTCCTTAATCCTTGATTATTCGAGCCAGTTGAGGATGACCTTGCCGGATTCGCCGCTGTTCATCGCGGCAAAGCCCTTTTCATAATCGGCATAAGGGAAGCGGTGTGTGATCACGGGCGTGAGGTCGAGGCCCGCTTCGATCATGGCGATCATCTTGTACCACGTTTCATACATTTTGCGCCCGTAAATGCCTTGCAGCGTCAGGCCCTTGAAGATCACATCGTTCCAATCGATCACCGTGCCGGGGCCGGCAATGCCTAAAAGCGCCACCTTGCCGCCGTTGCGCATGGATTTGAGCAGCTGGTTGAGAGCCGCGCCGCTGCCGCTCATCTCCAGTCCCACATCGAAGCCCTCGACGAGGCCCTGGCTTGTCATGGCGTCCTCCAGGCGCTGATGCTTGAGGTTGACCGTCGCATCCGCGCCCATTCTCCTGGCGATGGCGAGGCGGTAATCGTTCACATCCGTCACGATGATCCTTCGCGCGCCATTTTGCCGCGCGATGCCCGCCGCCATCATGCCGATGGGGCCCGCGCCCGTGATGAGCACATCTTCGCCCACCACGTCGAACATCGTCGCCGTGTGCGCCGCGTTGCCGTAAGCATCGAAGAAGGAGATCACATCCTCGGGAATGTCCTTTGAGATGGCGATCACGTTTGTTTCGGGGATTGCGAGGTATTCGGCAAACGCGCCGTCCCGGTCGACGCCCACGCCCTTGGTGAACTTACACCAGTGGCCGTTGCCCGCGCGGCAGTTGCGGCAGTGGCCGCACACGAGGTGCCCCTCGCCCGAAACGAGCTGCCCGACGCGGTAGTCGTGCACGCCGGGGCCCAAGGCGGCGATCTCGCCCACGTATTCGTGGCCGATGATCATCGGCGGCTTCACGTGCTGTTCGCTCCAGCTGTCCCAATTGTAAATGTGCACATCCGTGCCGCAGATCGCCGTTTTGTGGATTTTGATCAGCACATCTCCGATGCCGAGCTGCGGAATGGGCATTTTGATGAGGTCGAGGCCCTTGCCGCTTTCGCGCTTAACGAGCGCATCCATCATGCCTTGCATAAAAGCGCCTCATTTCTTTGATTTGGCGATGCGGCGTGTCCTCGCATCACAAACATATTATATACCCGAAATCGAGGTATGACAACGCAGCGATGCAAAAATGCCGCGCAAAGCAAGGCGGAATGCGCGGCATGCGTTTTATCATGAAATACAGCTGTCCGCATATTGCGGACGGGCGTTCAATCGAGCGGGACTTCCACGCCCTCTTTGTCGAGGATGAAGCGCGCGCCACTGCGCGCGACCACGGCATAACCCGAGGAGAACGGCCCCGCTTCATCATAGAGCGGCTCGATCACATACGCTCCGGAGGGGGCGATGTAGCCCCAAAGGCCCTTTTCCGCATCTTTTACCGCGGCAAGGCCGTTGGAGAACGACTGCGCCTGTGTGAATTTGCAGGCGATGTCGAGCGCGCCCCTCGCGTTGATGTATCCCCACAGACCGTCGATTTTAACGGCGGCGTAACCGCCGTTGAACGGCAGCGCGCTTTCATATTTAACGCGGAAGGCCGTTGCGCCCTTGCTGTTGAGGAAGTAATAGTCGCCGTTCTCCTCGATGAGCGCAAACTTCTCCGTAAAAGGGCTGCCGTGCTGGCGGGAACTTAGGGTCGAGATCTTCTCGCCGATCTTGTCGATGATGTAGCTGTTGCCGCTTGCCGAGCGCACAAAGGCGACGTCCTCCGAAAAATCGGTGACATAGGCCCATTTCTCCGACACGGCGAAGCTTCCGTTCACATCGATGTAGCCGTATTCCGAGGCGGTGCGCGCATAGGCGCGGCCGCAGTGGAAAGAGCCCGCGTCGCCGAAGCGATAATCGAGCACGAGGCGGCCCTGCGCATCGATATAGCCCCATTTTCCGCCGGATTCGACCGCCGCGCGGTTCTCGGAAAAGCTTTTCACCGCGCTCCAGCCGGGCGGCACAAGCCAGTTGAACGTGCGGGTGATGAGGCCGTAGAGACCGTCTTTTGAAGCAAAAGCCACGTCGCCCTCGAATTCAAACGCGTCGCCGTATATGGGCTCGGCCACGATTTCACCGCGCGCGTTCTTGTAGCCCCAAAGGCCGTTCGCGCCCTTAAAAGGGAAAAGCCTGCCCGCCGTGCTCGGCGCGGGCGTAGGGCTTGGCGTGGGCGGCGCGGAAGGGGAGACATCCGGGCCGGGCGTCCGGTTCGGGTCGGGCGTCTCATCCGGGTCGGGCGTCTCATCCGAAGCGGGTGTGCCGTCCGCAGGAAGATCCGGCGTGCCCGAGGCGAGCGCCCGGGCGCCGCCGCCCGTATAGAAAAGCGCAAACAGGCCCGCGCAAAGCAAAAGCGCGCCGGCGAGATATAAATAAATGAGGAGCAGAGGGACCCGCTTTTTGGAAGATTTTTCGTGCATGTCGTACCGCCGAAGAGAATTTTGGCAAAAGATTGTATTTACCGCCTTGATTCTAACAAATTTGCCGCTTAAAATAAAGAGACGAAGTGTAAATATCGGAGGTGGCTATGAAAACATATCAAATCACATCGGATTCAA
>CAZJIS010000025.1:0-21643 GCA_964546125.1 uncultured Clostridium sp. | reverse complement strand
GAAGTGTAAATATCGGAGGTGGCTATGAAAACATATCAAATCACATCGGATTCAACGGCGGATCTCGGGCGCGAGCACATGGAGGAACTCGGCGTCCCCTACGTTCAGCTCTTTTATATTCGGGACGGTTTGCCCAAAAGGGATTTGATGACCGACCAGTGTGCGCTTGAAATTTACGACAATATGCGAAATGGCGTGGTCTATAAATCCTCCCAGGCAACCCCGGAAGATTTCATCGAGCTTTGGACGCCTTATCTTGAGGCCGGGCAGGATATCCTCTACATCGGCTTCTCCTCCGGCCTTTCGGGCGTTGTGAACAGCGCCTTCATCGCGCGCGGCGAGCTTGGCCCGCAGTATCCCGCGCGCAAGATCTACATCGTGGACTCCCTTTGCGCTTCGGGCGGGGAGGGGCTGCTCCTTGAAAAGGCCGTTGAAAAACAAGCGGGCGGCGCGTCGCTTGAGGAGTGCCGCGATTACGCCGAGGAGCTCAAGCTTCGCATCAACCACTGGTATACGGTCGCGGAGCTTTCCTATCTTCGCCGCGGCGGGCGTGTGAGCGCGACCTCCGCGATTGTTGCGGACATTCTCAACATCAAGCCCGTCATGGATATGAACGACGAGGGCAGGCTCATCCCGCGCGAAAAGGCCAAAGGCCGCAAAGCTGCCATCCGGCGCATGTTCGAGCATTTGTGCGAGCGCGCCGACATGAGTGAGAACAGCTATTTTCGCATCACCCATGCCGATTGCATGGACGATGCGCTCTACCTCAAGCAGCTCTTACAGGAGAAGTTCGGCGGCATCCCCGTGCACATCTCGATGGTGGGCGCGGTAATCGGCGCGCATTGCGGACCGGGCACACTTGCGCTCTTCTTCATCGGCGAGGCGCGCGGGGCATAAAGAAAGACGCGAACGAAGAAGTCCATATAATTTTCACAATCCGGGGCTTTACATGCGCGCGCGGAATGGTTATCATGGTATGGTATACCAGATTTTAAGGAGATGATAACCATATCGCTGTATATATTCACGGATTCGTCGGCTAACTTGCCTGAAGAGCTGATTCGGCAGCGGGATATCCGCGTGGTTCCCCTTACGCTTTCGGTGGATGGGGAGGAGATGCTCTGTTACGACCCCGCGCAGCCGTTTGACGGGGAGGCCTTTTATGCGCGCCTGCGCGTGGAGGACAAGCCCGTTTTGCACACCTCCATGGTGAACGCCACGGCGTTTGCCGAGGCATTTGAACCCTGCCTCAAAGCCGGGGCGGATGTGCTCTATGTCGCCATGTCCTCCGGCATCAGCGGCACGTATTTCGCGGGGGAAACGGCGGCCGTCCACCTGCGCGAAGCCTATCCCGGGCGGCGCATCCGCACCGTGGATACGCGCGCGGCCTCGCTTGGCGAGGGGCTCATGGTCATGGAAGCCGCCGAGCTGCGCGACGCGGGCGCCAACGCGGATGAAATTGCCGATCATTTGACGCTGCGGCGCGAGAAGATGCGCCAGCACTTCATGGTCGATGATCTGATGTTCCTCAAGCGCGGCGGCCGCATTTCGGCGAGCGTGGCGCTCGCCGGCACGCTTTTGAGCCTCAAGCCGATTTTGATGGCGGATGCTGAAGGCAAGATCGTGCTCGATCGCAAGATTGTCGGCCGCAAAAAGGCGCTGCGCGCGCTTGCGGATATTTTTGACGAGGGCTATGAGGCTTTAGCCGAAAACAGCCGCGCGGGCATCGCGCACGGCGGCTGCGAGGCGGACGCGGCCGCACTCGCCGAGGCGATCAGGCATAAGCATCCCGAGGTGCAGTTCACAATCGTGTGCTACGAGCCGGGGACCGGCGCGCACGTCGGGCCGGATACGGTGGCGCTCTTCTTCTGGGGGCCGGAGCGGGAGGAGCGGGCTGCGCTTCTTGCAAGCATCCGCGCGAAGATCGCGGCGGAGGCTGCGAATCTTAAAACGGGGATCGAGAACAAGCTCCATCGGGAGTAACTACAAGCAAGCAGAGTTCAAAAAGGCGCCGGCCGCGATGGATCGGCGCCTTTCGTATAACGAATTTGAAAATGCTCTCAGGTGAACAGGCGCTTGCGAAGCTCGTCCACAAGCCCCTCCTTGCCGTTGACGATGAAAAGGAGAACGCCGAGCAGCACCAAAGGAGCTGTCGCGTAGAAGCACCAAAGAAGCTGAAGCTTTCCGTAAAAGGCGAATGAAAGGATGATTTCAAGCAGCACGAAGTAGATAGAGAGCATGAAGCATAAAATGGCGTATTTTGGAAGCACGCGCAGCTTTTTAATGCGGAAGATCAGCGTTGCACAATCGACAAGCGCGCCCGTTGCGACGGCAATGGGCAAGGCGGCATTCAAAAGCCAGCCGATGCCATCCGTCAGCCATGCGATGAGCGCGAGGTACAGGCAAACGGCGAGCCCGTCCATCGCGATGAAAAGATACACAAGGTCTTTTTGAAAGTACATCGGCACGAATACGAACACGTAGAGGACCATTGACGCCCCCATCACATAGAGCGACCAATTGATGCGAAAATCGGGGAGCAGGTCAAAAACGAACGTGACCACCACCGGCACGAGCAAAATCAACAGCCCCAGCACCGCGATGAAGCTGCGGTTGATCTTTTGGGTATCGACGCGGGGCGGGTAGGGGGTGTAGTTTTCGCGCTCGCGCGCGCGGGGGTTGAGTACGGGCGTTTCGCACAGCGGGCATTCCTGCTCGGATTCGGCGAGCTTCACGCCGCAATTCACACAGTATGACATGCTTCCATCAGCTTCCTTTCTCGTGCATTGCTCTCGAGGGTCACGGGCACACCGTCTTCCACCAGGCGGGTGAAAAAGCCCCGTTCAGTGTCCGCCTCGCGGATGGTGCGCGTGAAATTGATATAGGCGCGGCCTTTATAGGAGATGAGGCCGCAGGTGACCTTGTTTTCAAAAAGGGGGCCGAGCTGGAAATCGAAGCGCAGCACGCGCTCTTCCATCTCGCGCGGCAGCGTGACCGCGCCAAGGTTTGAGAGCAAGGAGGAGGACTGCACGTCGCCCGTCGCCCGGTAGACCGCGCGCATTACAAGCACCTTGAAAAAAAGCGGTGCGCGCCGCAAAAAAGGGCTTTTTTCGGCGGCGACGTTGGCGCTGAGCTTCGCGCGCAGCTTTTGTTCGGTAGCCTCCAGGCCCATGTAGTATTTCACGGCCCGCGCAATCTCGGCGCGGCTGTATTCCCCGTATTTGAATTCGACCCCCGGGTTGACGTAGGAGGCAAAGTTGCGCAGCGTCGCCGAGGGGAAGAAATTGCGCAGGTTCACCGGCACGCAGATCTTCACGGGCTGGTTGCGCCGCTTGGCCGAAATCTCCTTTTTTTGAATATCGCCGATGCTCTCGATCATCAGCGCCGCGAGGTAATGCGTGACTGAAACGCCAAGTTCCTTTGCCTTTTGGACGATGAGCGCCGCGTCCGCATCGCCCGTGATGATGTTCATGAACTGTGCGTATTCCTCCGTGCCGCGGATGTGGTAAGCATCCGGTTCGCCGCGCGAGAGCGTCGCGCGCCCCGCGACGTTGCGGAAGTTATCCTCAACTTCGCCTTTCCTGGGCTGCTCCGAGCAATCGAGGATCTCGCCGTCCCGCGGGATCACGATGCCATAGCGCATGGTCAGATATTCGGCGACGAGCGTTTTTAAGAAGCGCATGCCGCCCGTGCCGTCGGTGAGCACATGGAAAAATTCGAGCGCGATGCGGTTTTCATGGCAGCGCACGCGCAGCAAAAAGCCGTTGTTTTTCTTTATGTCGATGGGCAGGCAGGGGTTGGCGACATCTTCCTCAATGGGCGGAATGCCGCTGAGCTCCTCGAGAAAAAACCAGAAGAAGCCGCGCTTGACACACACGTTGAACGTGGGCATGCGGCGCAGCGCCGCGCGCAGCGCGCACTCAAGGATCGCGCGGTCGATAGGCTCGTCGAGCGTTGCACACAGGCGGAACATGGCCATCCATTTGCGGTTCATCACCACGGGATAGATCGTTGCCGCGTTATCGAGCCGATACCATTTCTTTTTCTTCGTCATTCGATTTCGGTATGGCCGGCAGAGCCTCCGGTCAAAACCCCCTTGCTTTCAGGTCGGCCGCGATGCCGACGTATACATCCACAATGTCGCTCACCCGCCCCGGCAAGCGCTTCTTGGTGAAAGGCGCGCGGCGAAAGTCTACTTCATCCGAATGGGAAATGCCGCGCCCGGCGCTTTCAATGACCGTGCAGCGTTCCCCCCAGCGGGCGGATTCTACGCTCACGAGCCCGTCGTTGGGCCCCTCGATCAGCCGTATGATGAAGTTCGCCACGGCGAGATAGGGGTCGCTCATCGGCCTTTTCATCGAGAAGATGTAGCTTTGATAGTATACACCGGGATGGTCCGGGTTATCAAGATTGAAGCGCTCCATATGCGCGCTTGCAAATTCGCGACAAACGGCGGCAAAATCCGGCTCTCTGTCGCCCAATACGCGCACCCAGTTGTTGACGGCAAGCCCCGCAAGCGAGAAGATGCGCCCCGGCGCGCGCAAAAGGCGGTCCATCGTGCGCGAGCCGTGGTGCGGCGTGCCGATGGTCGTCACGCTCGCAATCCGTTCGCCCATGCCGGGCGATGAAGCCGCCACGCGGATATCAAGCCCGCCCTTCGAGTGGCCGATGAGGTTAATCTTCTCTGCGCCCGTTTCCCGCAGCACCTGCTCGATACGCGCGCAAAGCTGCGCGGCGTTTGCGCTTGTGGGCGCCCAGCCATCCTGCATGCCGTAGTGCACGTCCGCCCCGCGCTCGGCGAGCGCCTTTGGGATACGTCCCCAGTAAAGAGGCAGCTTCCAATCGCGAAAGCCCGCGCCGTGCACGAGCATCAAGGGATATTTGGTTTTGCAGCTTTCGTCGGCCATATGCCCTCCGCATTTCCCAATATAATACCATTATCTGTGCGATTTCGCACGCGCTGTTTATAATGGCAGGGAAGGGGCGTTTACGGGCGCGCGTTGCGCAAGGTGCGCATGGCGGTTGCGCAATTTCCAATCGCGCTTGATGGCGCGCAACCGGTCCGCATGCTATGATACAAGCATCACATGAATCGCGTTTGGAGGATAAAGGGATGATCTTGGCCGAAAAAATATTTGCGCTTCGCAGGAACGCCGGCTACTCGCAGGAGGAGCTTGCCGAAAAACTCAACGTCTCGCGCCAATCCGTTTCGAAATGGGAAAGCGCTTCGAGCATACCCGACATCGGCAAGATCATTGAGCTTTCAAAGCTCTTTGGCGTGACGACGGATTATCTGCTAAAGGATGATCTCGAAAGCCCCGCTTTCTCGGGGGAGGATGACGTTTCGGGCCGCTTGCGCGTATCCGTGCAGGAAGCCAACGGCTTCGTCGCCGATTATGCCGTCCACGCGCGGCGCACCGCCTTGGGGGTGGCGCTTTGCATCCTAAGCCTCGTTCCGCTCATTCTGCTTGAGGGTATTGCCGAAGCGGGCAGCTGGGGCGCGCGCTTCACGGCTAACGCGGCGGAGGGTATCGGCGTCACGGCGCTGTTTAGCGTGCTCGCTACGGGGGTGGTGATGCTCATCATCAGCTCGCAAAAAATGCGCAAATACGAATATCTCAAAAAAGCTGGTTTCGAGCTGCAATATGGCGTAGAGGGCATCGTGCGCGCCAAATGGAGCGCCTTTGAGGGGCGGTATGCGGCGCACATCGCCATAGGCGTGGCGCTGTGCATCCTTTGCCCTTTGCCGCTCATCATCAGCGACGTGACAAACGCCCCCGAGCCCGTGCCGGCGCTGTTTGCGGCGCTGCTTTTTGTGTTGGTGGCCGTGGCGGTATATCTGTTCGTTACGGCGTCGATGGTAAAAGAGAGCTTCGACAGGCTCCTTGGCGAGGGGAAATACACGCGCGCGGTACGCGTGCGCAACCGGCGGCAGGAGAAGTTTGGCGGCATCTATTGGCCCTGCATGACGGCGGTGTATCTGGCGTGGAGCTTTATCAGCCGCCGCTGGGATATCACCTGGGTCATCTGGCCGGTAGCCGGGCTGCTGTTTGCGGGCATCAGCGCGGCGCTTGGCGGCGATCAGGAATGAGATAGAACAGCACGGGGCCTCCGCTTTTGCAAAGGCCCCTGGTATCTCCCACGACTAGGTAAATTCATTCGTCCGCGCTTTCTTCTTCCATGCGGCCGCCCGCTCTTTGATGCTGCGGGGCGCTGCCGCCTTTAGCGAAAGCCGCGCGGCTGTAGGATATGCGCCACCGTGCCGACGAAATCGTCCTCTGCGCCCCAGGACATTTTGAAAATCGGTCCCTGTCCGCCGCCGGAGCCGATGGCGTCCACAAACACGGTGTCGTCGTCCGCGCCGCTGATGACCACGGTGAGACTTGCGCGGTTTGAGGCGCGCCAGTAGTATTTTTCAAACACCATCACATAAAGGCTCGAGCCGCCGACCGTGCGCCGCACGCTGTCCACCAGCTCGCAGCTCATGCCGCTGTTGGGAATTTCATTCATAAGCATAGAGGCAATTTGCGCCGCGCTGCCCTTGCCCGTCATCGATAAGCTAGCCATGCTGACCTCCGGGTTTGCTTATTATCTTTTTCTACCGGTTCAGTATACCGTGCCGGCCCGAAGAAAGGAAGAGGGAACACATATTCGCAGAAGGAACGCCGTATCGTTGAGGAGAAGAAATTGAACCATTGAACCGTGGCCAAGTGCTCACCGAAGAATATGACTGTTTGCTCGCCGGGTATTGCTTCCTCGGGGGCGGCCTTTATAAACAAACGGTTCCCGCCGGAAAAGCGGGAACCGTTTTGTGAATATCGGTGGAAGCCTGTTATTTCGCGCTCCGGTCCACATAGTGGGTGTGGAGCAGCTCGTGCGATTTGTGGCCGCCCGGCTCGCCCAGATATTCCGCATAGATCTTTTTGATCGCGGGGTTCTGGTGGCTCTTGCGGATGACCTTGGCTTCATCTTCATCATAGGTCGCGGCGGCGCGCGCCACGCGCGGGTCTACGAAGTAACGCGTGCGGGCATTTACAATGGGCTGGCCGCCGCCGGTCACGCAGCCGCCGGGGCAGCCCATAACCTCAATGAAGTGGTAGGTCTTCTCGCCGCTGCGGATCGCGTCGAGCAGCTTTGCGGCATTGCCCGTGCCGTGGGCGATGGCAACCTTGATATCCATGCCGGCGACGCTGACCGTCGCTTCTTTAATGCCTTCAAGGCCGCGCACGTCGCAATATTCAACGCCCGCGAGATCCTCGCCCGTGAGGATGTCCGCCACGGTGCGCAGCGCCGCTTCCATCACGCCGCCGGTCACGCCGAAGATGACCGCCGCGCCGGAGGATTCGCCCAGCACATCGTCAAACTCCTCGTCGGGCAGGTGCACGAAGTCGATGCCGGCTTTGTGGATCATCTTGGCAAGTTCGCGCGTGGTGAGGTTGGCATCCACGTCGCGGTAGCTGTCACGCCCGAATTCGGGGCGGTTAATCTCAAATTTTTTCGCTGTGCAGGGCATGACCGAAACGATGAACATATCCTTCGGGTCGATGCCGTGCTTCTCGGCGAAATAGGTTTTGGTCATTGCACCCTGCATCTGGTTCGGGCTCTTGCAGGAGGAGAGGTTGGGGATGAAGTCAGGATAAAAATGCTCGCAGAACTTCACCCAGCCCGGGCTGCAGGAGGTGATCATGGGCAGCACGCCGCCCTCTTTTATGCGGTGCAGAAGCTCCGTGCCTTCTTCCATAATGGTGAGGTCGGCGGCAAAGTCCACGTCGAACACGCGGTCCGCACCGAGGCGGCGAATGGCCGAAACCATCTTGCCCGTGCAGCGGGTGCCGATAGGGAGGCCGAACTCTTCGCCGATGGCGACGCGGATCGAGGGCGCGGTCTGGAAGACCACGAACTTTTTCGGGTCGGCAAGGGCTTCCCACACTTCGGCGGTGGAATCCTTTTCGGTGAGCGCCGCCGTGGGGCAGGCGGCAATGCACTGGCCGCAGTTGATGCAGGCGATTTCGCCGAGGCTCTTTTCGAACTCGGAGCCGATCTGCGTTTTGAAGCCGCGGTTCTGCATGCCGATGGCGTAAACGTGCTGCACGCTCGAGCACGCGGCCACGCAGCGGCGGCAAAGGATGCACTTATTGTTATCGCGCACGACGCTCGGAGAGAGCTCATCGATGGACTTGATGATGCGCTCGCCATCGAATTCGATCTCGTCAACGCCAAGCTCGCTCGAAAGGGCCTGGAGCTCGCAGTTCTGGTTGCGCTTACAGGTAAGGCAGGAACGGTCATGATCGGAGAGGATCAACTCGAGCACGGAACGGCGCGCCTCGAGCACCTTGGGAGAGTTGGTCTTGATCTCAAGGCCCTCGCTCACAGGCAGCACGCAGGAAGCCTGAAGCTTGCCCGTTTTCACTTCTTCCACAAGGCACATGCGGCAGGCGCCGATGTTATTGATGTCCTTGAGGTTGCACAGCGTGGGAATGCGAATGCCCTGCGCGATGCACGCCTCGAGCACGGTTGCGCCCGACTCGACCTGAACTGACCTGCCGTCGATTTTCATTGATACCATGGTTTGGAATCCTTTCTGGTCTGGTGTGATTTCCGGCCTGACCGGATGACGCACAACAATAAACGCGAACATGCTCGCGCTTGTGAAAAGCATAACATTTTCGTGCGAATCTGTCAATAAAAGCGGACTGCGCAAGCGGCGGATTAGAGCAAAATTCTTTACGCCCGCGGCCGGCAAACAGGATTGACAAGATCGGTGCGGCATGCAATAATATATAAACAAGTAAATCGCGAAAAACCTGTGACGAAGACGAGTAGACGGCCACGCCGACTCCAAGAGAGCCCCCGGTGCTGTGAGTGGGGCAGGAGGCAGCCGTTGAATGGACTTTTGAGGGCGGCTTGAACGGAAGCAGTTCCCAGTAGATGCCGACGGGTTCCCACCCGTTATCCATCGGGGTACGCATGATGGTGCGTAATGCGAGTGGACGTCGACGACGTCAATTTGGGTGGTATCGCAGAAGCTGTGCTTTTGTCCCATAGTGTGGGACGAAAGCCTTTTTTATTTCCGGATCCCTGGCACGGATTTGGACCATCTGCCTCCCGAATCATCAATTTGGAGGAAAAAACAATGAACAAGAACACCGTAAAAAAAGCCCTGACCCTTGTGCTGTCCCTTGTTATGCTCGCGTCCCTCGCCGCCTGTTCGGGCGGGCAGGGCGGCGAAAAAACGCTCAAAGTGGGCATCCTGCAATATGCGCCGCACCCCTCGCTCGACAACTGCTACGCTGGCATCGTAGAAGGCCTTGCGCAGGCAGGGTATGTCGATGGAGAGAATATCTCGATCGACTACAAAAACGGCAACGGCGAAACCGAAACCAACAACCTCATCGCCGGCAACTTCGTGGGCGCGGGGTATGACCTCATCGTCGCCATCGCAACGCCGTCTGCGATGAGCGCCTACGCCGCCGCCAAGGAGGCAGGTATCCCCGTGGTGTTCTCGGCCGTGTCCGACCCTGTGGCCGCGGGGCTCGCGCAGAGTTTGGATGCGCCGGGAACAGGCGCTACAGGTACGAGCGACAGCCTCAATTTAGAGGGGCAGATGAAGCTCATCCGCGCGTTCTTGCCGGAGGCGGAGAGGATCGGCGTGCTGTACACGACCAGCGAGCCCAATTCCCTCACGCACCTTCGCGTTTTTGAAGAGCTTGCGCCCAAATATGGTTTCACCATCGTGCCGATGGGCATCACCGATGCTTCCGAGGTCGCCTCGGGCGCCGCGGCGCTGATCGCCAAGGGGGTAGATTGCATCAACAACTTCACCGATAACAACGTGGTCAACCAATTGGGCGTGCTGCTCAACGCGACGGATGCCGCGGGCATCCCGGTGTTCGGCTCGGAGGAGGAGCAAGTGAAAAACGGCTGCGTCGCCTCCGAATCGCTCGATTATGTGGCGCTGGGCGTCACCACCGGGGAGATCGCCGCGCGCATCCTTGGCGGGGCGGATGTGAAAACCACGGCCGTGAGCGTCGTCGCCGACTCGGAACCCGTGTATTCGGCGGAAAACATGGCAAAGTTCGGCATCTCTTTGCCCGCAGCCTATGCGCACGCCAAAAATCTTGACTGACGGGCGCGGGCCGATAGCCTCCCGTTTTAAAAAGGAGCAAGCGCTATGACCCTTTTTCTGACTCAGGCTGAAATTGTGCTTCGCGAGGGCATGATTTACAGCATCATGGCCATGGGCGTTTTCATTACCTATAAGATCCTTGATTTTCCCGATCTTTCGGTGGATGGCACGTTCCCGCTCGGCGCGTGCGTGGCGGCGGCGCTTATCGCCGCCGGTGTGAACCCATGGCTTGCCTGCCTTGCCGCGTTCCTCGCGGGCGCGGCGGCGGGCTGCCTGACAGGGCTTTTACATGTGAAACTTCATATCACTGACCTTCTTTCCGGCATTTTGGTGATGACGGCGATGTGGTCGATCAACCTCATTATCACCGGACAATCGGCCATTTTGCAGTTTTTCAACAAGCCCACGATCTTCAACAGCTTTCCGGTGAACCTCTTGCCCGCGGGGCTTTATGCGCACCGCCATGTGATCCTCGTATTCGTGCTTGCGCTCGCGGTGAAATTCGTGCTCGATTGGTTCCTCAGCACCCGGCGCGGCCTCTTGCTCCGCGCGGCGGGGGACAACGGGCAGTATGCTGTGAGCCTTGCTAAAGACCCCGGCTCGATCAAAATCCTCGGCCTTGCAATCGGCAACGGCTGTGCGGCGCTCTCCGGCGCGGTGCTCGCCCAGGTGGGGGAGAATGCCGATGTGAATGCCGGCAAGGGCATGGTCGTGATGGCGCTTGCGGCCGTCATCATCGGCACGAGCATCTTCCGCCGCTTCGGGTTCCTTCGGGCGACGACCATGGCGGTTTTCGGCGCGATCCTCTATAAGGCTTGCTTGCAGGTGGCGCTGCTCCTTGGGCTGCCGAGCCACTACTTAAAACTTTTGATGGCGCTGCTCCTGACCGCGGCGCTCCTTTCCCAGCGGCTTAAAAAGAACAAGGGGGGCAAAGCGCATGCCTGAGAACAATGCGGCTTTGGTGCGCCTTGCGCATATCGACAAGGCGTTCAACCCGCGCACCGTGAGCGAAACGGAACTTTTTCGCGATTTTTCTTTTGAAATCGGGCAGGGGCAGTTTGTTTCGGTGGTCGGCTCCAACGGCTCGGGCAAAACGACGCTTTTGAACCTGATCTGCGGCGGTGTCGCGCCGGACGCGGGCGCGGTGTACCTGCACGGAAAGGACATCACCAAAATGCCCGAACACAGGCGCTCCGCGCACATCGGCCGGGTGTTTCAGGACCCCATGCGGGGAACCTGCCCGTCGCTGACGATCCTCGAGAACATCTCTCTTGCCGATCATAAGGGAAAGGCCTTTGGCCTCGGGCGCGGGGTGAACAAAAGGCGGCTTGACGCATACCGCGCCCAGCTTGCACTTCTCCACCTCGGGCTTGAAGATAAGCTCGAGCTGCCCGTAGGGGCTCTCTCGGGCGGGCAGAGGCAGGCGCTTGCGCTGCTCATTGCCACGATGACGCCCATCGATCTTTTGGTGCTCGATGAACACACGGCGGCCCTCGACCCGAAATCCTCCGAGAACGTGATGTTTCTCACCGAAAAAGTGGTGCGTGAGAAGAAACTCACGGCCATCATGGTCACGCATAACCTGCGCTATGCGGTGGAGTACGGCAACCGCATCGTGATGATGCACGCCGGGCACACCGTAATCGACGCGGCAGGAGAACATAAGAAAAACTACGCGATCGACGACCTTCTCAAAGTGTTCAACGAAATTTCGATCGAGTGCGGCAACTAGGGAAGCGGCTCATGCAAAGAACCGGGCGCATGCCCGGTTCTTTGCTATGACGGCGCCGGACGTTCAGCAAACGATCGCGCCCTTATTTGCGGTTTGCGAAAAGCCTTGCGAAATTTAGCTAAAATGTTATGATATTGAAGTATGTCGATTCGAGGGGAATCCAATTTCCGCGCCGACGGAAAGCGATGGGGGAGGCAGGCATGCGCAGGATCAACGCCAAAGAGCGCGCTGCAAACGGGCGCACATGTGAAAGGACCGGGGGGCGCGCCTCATGAACGAAACGGCGCTGCGCTATCTCATCGTGTGTCCGTTGGTGTTTCTCGGCGGCCTTGTAGATGCGGTGGCCGGGGGTGGGGGGCTGATCTCGCTGCCGGCCTATTTGATCTCGGGGCTGCCCGTGCACTTTGCGATCGGCACCAATAAGCTAAGCTCCGCCATGGGAACGACGCTTACGACCGTTCGCTACGCGCGCAACGGCTACATTCCCTGGAAGCAGGCGCTCGCCTGTGCCGTTATGGCGCTTATCGGCTCTAACATGGGGGCGCGGCTGTCGCTGCTCATCAACGAGGACGCGTTTCGCATCGTGATGCTCGTAATCTTGCCGCTCACGGGCGCGTATGTGTTGCTTAAAAAGCCGCTCCAGGCGGAGCGGGAGCCTTATCCGTTTGGAAAGACGTTGCTTCTTAGCATGGCGGTCGCCTTGATAATCGGCGTGTACGATGGGTTTTACGGCCCGGGCACGGGCACCTTTTTGTTGCTTTTGCTCACGGCGCTTGCGCACATGAAGCTGAGCGAAGCCAACGGCATCGCCAAGGTCATCAATCTTTCAACGAATGTTTCCGCCCTTGCGGTGTTCCTTTGGAGCGGGAACGTTTTGCTGCTTCTCGGCCTCACGGCAGGTTTTTTCGGCATGGCGGGCAATTACGTCGGCGCGCGGTTTTTCGAGCGGGGCGGGGCAAAGTCCGTCAAGCCGCTGATGATCGCGGTGCTGACGATCTTCTTCGTTAAAGTTTTGTTCGAAACGCTCTCATAAAAGCGCCGCAGGTATGCCGGGAATGCCCGCGATCTTTCAGATTGGCGGGCTTTTTGGCGTTTGTTCCCCTATAAAGCGGATGCGCCGCCCGCGCGGCAAAGGCTCGCGCACTAGGCTGCGGTTTACATTTGCAAACGCCTGTGGCAGAATGGTAGCGTTATTTGCAGAAATTCGCAAAAAAACGGAAATGCCGCCCTTTTTTACGGCCGAGGGAGGGAAGGATGGAAAAGAGCGGAAAGCGCCAGGCCGGCGTTGTGCTGGCGGCGGCTGTAGGCGTGCAGGTATTTTCCGGCGTACTGTATGTTTGGAGCATCATCAAGGATCAACTGATCGCACAGTATCATTGGAGCGACGCCGAGGCGACGCTGCCCTACACGCTTGCGACCATCGTGTTTGCGGTGTCGATGTTTTTTGCGGGGCTTATTCAGGATCGCAAAGGCCCGCGCGTCATGGCAAGCGTCGGCACGGCAATGCTCGGCATCGGCATGATCTTATCGGGCTTTGCCCAAAGTGTTTGGATGATGATCTTGACCTTCAGCGTCATCGTCGGCGCGGGTGTGGGCATCAACAACGTGGTCACAACGCCCGCCGCCATCAAATGGTATCCGCCCGAGAAGAAGGGCATGATCGCGGGCGTTGTCGTGGCGGGCGTCGCGGTGGCGTCGCTGGTGTATTCTCCGCTGATCCGATTCATGACCGGCGCCTTTGGCCTCCGGTGCGGTCTAATCATCTCAGGCGCGGGGGTGCTCATCCTCTCCCTCGCGCTTGCGCAGCTAATCCGAAACCCGCCTGCGGGGTATGTGCCTGAGGGGATGGCCTCAACGGGCGGCAAGGCGGCCGCGGCGCCGCAGGGCGCTGAAATGAACTGGCGGCAGATGCTCAAAACCGGCAGCTTTTATAAGCTCTTTATCATGTTCGCATTCTCCGCTTCCGCGGGCTTGATGATCATCGGCCATGTTACGCGGATTGCGAAGCTTCAGGCCGGCTGGGAGGGCGGCTTTCTTCTGTTGATGATGATCGCGGTGTTCAACGCGCTCGGGAGATACGCGGGCGGTGCGCTTTCGGATAAGATCGGCCGCATCAAACTGATGCGCATTGCGTTTTTGCTGCAGGCCGTCAACATGGCCGTCTTCGGCCGGTTCAATAGTGCCGCGGCGCTTGCGCTGGGCACGGCGGTCGCGGGGCTGTGCTACGGCGCGGCGTTCTCTGTGTTCCCGGCGGCGACGGCGGATTATTACGGCATCCAAAACCTAGGCGCGAACTACGGCATGGTCTTCATGGCATGGGGCGTGGGGGGCGTGCTGGGCCCCCAGATCGCAGGGGGCATATTCGACGCGACCGGCAGCTACCAAAACGCTTATTGGCTGGCGTTCGCGCTGCTGCTGCTCGCATCGGCGGTCACGTTCACGCTCAAAAAAAGCGAAGCGCCGAAGAAATAGCGGGAACTCTCTGCGCGCAAGGTGGGCGCGGATATCCGCGTGCCGCGCAGAAGCGTGAAGGTTGGCACATTCAACGAATCGGAGTTATACTATATGCAAATCCACCCTACATCCACTTTACTAGGAAAGGTGAAAAAGCAATGAGCAAAGCGATCATGACCGGCGACGAAGCAGTCGCCAGGGGTGCTTACGAGGCCGGATGTACCGTTGCGGCGGCCTATCCCGGCACGCCGAGCACGGAGATTCTCGAAAACCTTGCGCAATATGAAGGCGTGAACAGTCGCTGGACGAGCAACGAAAAGATCGCGTTTGAGCTTGCGGCGGGCGCTGCGATCGGCGGCGCGCGGGCGCTTGCGGCGATGAAGCACGTGGGCCTGAATGTCGCGGCCGACCCGCTGTTTACGATGGGCTACGCGGGCGTCAACGGCGGCCTCGTCGTGATCTCGGCGGACGATCCCGGCTGCCACAGTTCGCAAAATGAGCAGGACAACCGCTTTTACGCGCCGCATGCAAAGCTCGGCCTCATCGAGCCGTCGGACAGCCAGGAATGCAAGGATTATATGATCGCGGCCTTCGAGATCAGTGAGAAGTTCGATATTCCGGTGCTCTTTCGCATGACCACGCGCGTTTGCCACTCCAAGAGCCTCGTGGAGCTTGGAGAAAGGCAGGAGGGCATGCTGAAGCCCTATGTGCGCGACACCGGCAAATATGCCATGCTCCCCGGCACGGCGCGCGCGCGCCACGCGATTCGTGAAAAACTTCTCGTTGAAATGGAAGAATACGCGAACGTTTCGCCGCTCAACCGCGTCGAGTGGGGCGATCGAAAGATCGGCATCATCACAAGCGGCATCTCCTACCAATATGCGCGCGAGGTGTTCGGCGAGGGCGCCTCTTACTTGAAACTCGGCCTGACCCACCCGCTGCCCACGAAGCTGATTGCCGACTTCTGTGCGAAGGTCGGCGCGGTCTACATCATTGAAGAGGGCGATCCCTACCTTGAAAATAAGGTCAGGGCGATGGGCATCGCCTGCGTTGGCAAAGAGAAGATACCGGTGCTCGGGGAACTCAACACCTCGATCGTGCGCAAGGCGTTTTCCGGGGAAGAGGACGTCGCCGCCTACGAAATTGCGACCGCCGCGCCCCCGCGCCCGCCGGTGCTTTGCGCGGGCTGCCCGCACCGCGGCTATTTCTATGGCATTTTGAAAAACAAAAAGGATATCGTTGTGCTCGGCGACATCGGCTGTTATTCGCTGGGCGTCAACCCGCCCTACGAAGGCTTTGATACAACCATCTGCATGGGCGCGGGCATTTCCGCCACCATCGGCATGGCCGAAGCCCTCAAGCTGCACGGCGACAAGCGCAAGGCCTTTGGCATGGTGGGCGACTCGACGTTCTTCCATTCGGGCATCACGGGCCTCGTGGACGCGGTGCATGAAAACAGCAACATCTGCATCTGCATCCTCGACAACAGCATCACCGCCATGACCGGCCACCAGGAGAACGCCGGCACGGTGAAAAACCTCAGGGGTGAGCCCGCAACGCAAATGGACATTTTGAAATTCGTGCGCGCCACGGGTTTAGATGAGAGCCGCATCCGCGTGGTGGATCCGATCGACATCAAGGCGATGGACGAGGCGATCAAGGCCGCCATCCGAACCGAGGGGCCGTTTGTGATCGTCACCAAAAGCCCGTGCGTGCTCATCAAGCAAGTTGCCCGTGCGAGGGCCGGCAAATATTACCGCATCAATCAATCCAACTGTAAAAAGTGCAAGAGCTGCGTGCGGCTCGCATGCCCCGCGATCTCTTTTAAGGACAACGTCGTCACGATCGACGCTTCTGCCTGCACGGCCTGCGGGCTCTGCATTCAAGTGTGCAAATTCAACGCAATCGAAAAGGTGGGTGAGTGAGCTATGGTCAAAAACATTATTCTCATCGGCGTGGGCGGGCAGGGAACGATTTTGACATCCAAAATACTCGCCGGCGGCCTCGTGGATATGGGCTACGATGTTAAAATGAGTGAAATCCACGGCATGTCCCAGCGCGGGGGCAGCGTTTCGACGCAGATCCGCTACGGCGAAAAAGTCTATTCACCGAACATCGGCGTCGCCGAGGCGGATATCGTCGTGGCCTTTGAAAAGGCCGAGGCTGTGCGCGGGCTGCCCTTCCTTAAAAAAGGCGGCACGCTGATCGTCGATGAAAAGGAGATTGCCCCGCTGCCCGTCATGATGGGCACGATGCAATACCCCGCGACCATCCTCGACGAACTTCGGGAGAAGGTCGAGCATGTGATCGTGCTCAACGCCGCGCAGATCGCCGAGGAACTCGGCAACGCCAAGGCGCAGAACATCGTGCTGCTCGGCTCGCTCGTGACCTACCTCGGGCTCGAGCATATCGACTGGAAGGCGATCATCGCGCGCAGCGTCCCGCAAAAGGCCGTAGAGATCAACAAAACCGCCTTTGATAAGGGCGTCGCCTTCTATAAAAACCACGCCGGCTAATGCAAAGGGGAGGGCCGGCACGGCTTATGGTATTCTAGCCGCCAACCCCGGCCCGGCCCCAGCCAAGATTGCCTATTTATGAAAACGAGCGCATGGTTTAGGCGAGAAGCAACGGGCATGCCAAGCGCATGACGTTGGAAGGATTCGCTAAGGCGTTTGGGTAGCGTGATGCTCTGTCGACCGAATTCGGCGAGAAGTTCTGGGATGCGATCGTTCAGAAAGTAGCGGTGAAGTCGGCAGAGGAATTGGAGTGCAGTATGTTTATCGAATATAATATTTCTTGCCAGAATTCAAAAACTGTCATATTAAGCTTTACATAAATGTCATTTATATAGCCCAATGAAACGAACAAAGGAGACGCTTGCTTATGAAGTTTCTCACAAACCTCCGGCAAACGCTTCGCGCGCCTGTGCGGACCGCGCTCTACGCGTTGCTGATCGCCCTTCTCACGGCGTTCTTCTGTGTGAGCCTCAATTTGTGGCGCAACAGCGAGGCGAATCTCCGCCTCGCGGATAAAACGTACAAGACCATCGCCGTGATGGAGCTCTACGCAGACGTGGATAGCCGCGGCAATCCGCTCACCAAATTGCGGGATGCCGAGGTGTATGCGGGCTATCTGCCCACCGCCGTCACGGGCTACGACCTTTCGCCCATCGCGGACGCGCCGGGCGTCGTGCGCTTGGACCTTCGCGCGCGCTACGGCGTGTATGTGCCGGATACGCTCGCGCTCAGGCCGGACAGCGTGTCGTTATATACCGGGCCGGTGTTTTTCCACAATATCATCCGTTTTACCGTAGATTCCAAAAGCCCGGTCGTGCTTCAAAATTGGATGAACACCGACGTTACCCCCATCGTGCTCGAGGACGCGCTGGGTCTTCTTGAGGCGGGCTACCGATTCAAGGAGACGTTCTCCATTTATTTGGGAGAATACGGAACGTACCTGCCCGACAATGCGGGGACCATCCGCGCCCTCGCCGGCGGGGAGGACGTTTCCGAGGACGCCGTCGTGCTGCTGCCGGGCGTGGAGTATATCGCGTCCATTCAAATGACCCCTCCGGCAAAGGAAAAGGATGATCCGTACCATTACTGGTGGCTCTCCGGCGTCGGGATCGAAAACGACCTGTACGGCGCGGAGCGCTGGATTTCGTATTCCATGGAAGGGGAGGCATTTGAGGATGCACCCGTGCCGGGCCAGCCCTTCGCCATACAGCGCTGCGTTGAAGTGCAGAGCGACGGCGAGCTGGGAGCATATTTCGACGCGGTGAAACAGGCCTACTATATTTCCGCCCGCTCCTTCGGCGTGATTGCGACAAACGATGTGCTGGGCGTGCCGGCCTTCCACCTCGGCGGAACCTATATGCGGGAAGGGCGCGTCTTCACGCAGGCGGAATACGACGCGGGCGCGCGCGTGTGCATGATCAGCGCGGACCTCGCGCGGGCGCAGGGCTGGAGCGTCGGCGATACCATCGTCATGAACTTGTACGAATACGGCTGCTTCCTCAACGATACGCGCTGGAGCTCTGAACTCGCGCCTGTCTATACATATCCCGACGAAAACGGTTTCTTCGACGCCGGGGAATACACCGTCGTGGGCATATTTGAAATGCGCCCCATGACGGGCAGGTCGAGTGTTTCAGAAAGTGCCCTGAGCGTACCGTGGAACACCATTTTCGTGCCTAGGCAATCCGTTCAAAACGCGCCCCCGGATGAAACGCAGCCCGTTTCCGGCGCGCTGCTGACCATTTGGCTCAAGAACGGCAGCATAGACGAATTCCTCGGCGAAATGGACGCGCTGGGCCTGACGGGGCAAAAGCAGGGCGGCTATGAGGCGCGCTTCACGTTTTACGATCAGGGCTATTCGAGGATGCAGCCGAGCCTCGCGGCGCTTTCCGGCACGGCGGAGCTGCTGCTGATCCTCTCCTCCGCCCTGCTCCTCTGCGCGGCGGTGCTGCTCGCGTTCTTTTACGCGCTCAACCAGAAGCAGAACCTCGGCGTAATGCGCATGCTCGGTTGCGGCAAAACGAGGGCCGCCGCCGCGGCGCTGCTCGGCGCGTTCCTGACCGCTCTTGTAGGGGCGGGAATCGGGGCGGCGGCGGGCTATGCGCTGACGGAGACAGTCGGGAAAAGCATACTTGCGAACGCGGCCAGCGAGCCTGCCGCGCACATGGCGTACAGCGCGTTCCTCGCGACGGATCAGGCGATAACCATCGAATTCGCGCTCGGCGCGGACGCGCGGATGACGCTTTACGCGCTGCTCTGCGTGCTCGGCCTATTCCTGCTCTTCGCCGCGGCGTTCACGGGGCGATATCTTCTAAAGAAGCCGCGCGCGCTTCTTCCGCAAGGTCATGAGTGAGAGGAGGGACGACGCGTGAAAAGCATGAAACTGAACTGGAGCATGATGCTCCGAAGGAGGATCGGCAGCCTGCTCACGATGCTGCTCGTCACCGTGACGACGGTGTTTTTGCTGCTCTACCCGGGCTTGATCGCAGGCGCGGAGACGGAGCTGGCACAGGCATACGAATCCGTCGAGGTATCGGGCTGGCTGATCAACGCGGGCGGGTACGACGATCCGCTGGTCCCGCCGGAGACATACGAAGCCATATTGGACACAGGATTTGTCAAAGGCCACTGCGCCTATTCCTACGTGACGTTCGGCATGGTGGATCAGGCGCTCTCCATGATGCGCATGGAGGACCCGAAGCTGTTCGATAAGACCCGGGATGAACTGATGCAGGTGCTCAAACAAAAGCTTCGCACCGCATTCCCGGGCTATCCGAACACCCTCTACGGCCTCAACTGCGCGGACGCGGAGGCGACGTTCTCCCGCATACAGGACGAGGTCGAATGGCTCGATGGTTATTCGGTCTCCGATCTCGAGGGAAACGAGCTCTTCGCCGTATTCCCCATATCGAGCGGATACGAATTGGGGGATGAGGCGGAGATCATCCTGCAGCACAAAAAGGGATATCAGGAAACCGGCAGCGAGGTCCGGGAGATCGCGAGCATAAAGGTGGCCGGTTTATACGGCGTGAGCCTAGGCGAGATGTCCGGCGGCATCAACATGAAGGCCTATTGCCCTCTCGGCGCCATGCAAAAGCTGCTTTCCGCGAATCAATGGGAGTTTTGCATCCGCAATTTCTCCTTCACGCTACAGAACAACCGGGAGCTCGCGCGCTTTAAGGACAATCTGACCGAGCTGGGGCTTGACCGGGACGGAGCCGTCCGCGCGGCGGTGGATGACCGCATCCTGCAAGGCGCGACGGCCCCCATCCAAAAGAACATCGACCTGCTGAGGGACCTGTACGCCTTCCTCTACGCGCTGGTGGCGCTCATGGGCTTCCTCGTGTGCTTCCTGCTCTCGCGCGGGAGAAAAGCGGAATATGCCGTGATGCGCATGCTCGGCGAAAGCCGGCTTCGGGTCACGGGAAAGGCGCTGCTCGAGCAGGCGGCGCTCTGCGCGCTCGGCATCGGTCTGGGCCTTCTCGTGATGCTCTTTTTGCCGGGTCGGGAAAACCGGCTGGGCTGGGGCTCCCTATGCGCGCTCGCGGGCTGCTATTGCGCGGGCGCGGCCCTCGCGGTGTTCGCGACGGTGCGCGTGAACGTGATGACGATATTACAGGCAAAGGAGTAGAGATATGGAGATTCTCAAAACGCAAGAGGTACGCTACACCTACAGGAGCAGGTATCAGACCGTGCACGCGGTGCGGGGGATTTCGTATTCCTTCGAAGAAGGCAAGTTCTACGCCGTCGTGGGCAAGAGCGGCTCGGGCAAGACCACGCTGCTCTCTTTGCTCGCGGGGCTCGACCTGCCGAGCGAGGGAAGCGTCACCTTCGACGGCACGAGCACGGCGGACATGGACCTCGACCGCTACCGCAGGGATCACGTGGCCGTCATCTGCCAGAGCTACAACCTCTTCCCGCTGTTGACGGCGCTTGAAAACGTGTTGTATCCGCTGGAGTTGAAGCGGATACCAAAGGCCAAGGCGCGCCAAACCGCCGTGGAAAAGCTCCTTTCGGTGGGCATCGAGCAGAGCCAGTTCCGGCGCCTGCCCGCCATGCTCTCGGGCGGCGAGCAGCAGCGCGTGGCCATCGCCCGCGCGCTCGCGGGGGACGCCAAGGTCATCCTCGCGGACGAGCCGACCGGCAACCTCGACACTGAGAACGGCAAAAACATCGTCGCCATCTTAAAGCGCCTCGCGCACGAGGAAAACCGCTGCGTCATCGTCGTGACGCACGATCTTGCCATCGCGGGCGAGGCGGATGAGGTGCTGCGGATGCGGGATGGGCGGATAGAGGAGGCCGCGCCCTCGGATTAAGAGAATAAGAGAAGAACCGGAAGCCGTCTTGCAGGAAACCCAAGGCGGCCCTTTTTATGCGCGGGGAAGAAAGGCGGCAGTCAACCATGGGCCTTCGCTTTTCAACCGGATTCGAATGCAGCGCGTTGAATCCGGCTGAAGCATCCGTCAGTGGTCGCAGATCCGTTCAGAAACCGTTTCCGTGCGCACAACGGTTTTAACCCCGGAGTTATCATCCGAAATTATATAATAATCCACTTTGTAAGTGCGTAAAACATCCTCCCGGTCAGACGCCTTTGTGCAAGCAACAAAACTGTAGCTATAACCATAAGGCTCCGATTCCTGAATTGTCCCGACCGGCGTGTTGCTCGGGCGATCCCGTTTATGATACAGGAACAACCCGAATGCAAGCACAACGCAGACAGCTGCCAAAGATATGATTAACCGAACCCTTTTCCGACCTTCCATAACGCCCTCCAACAGTCGTCATTTTCCTACAACCTGATTTCAGTAAGTATTT
>CAZJIS010000024.1:23256-26794 GCA_964546125.1 uncultured Clostridium sp. | reverse complement strand
GCATCGGCGACAAGCACGTGCCCTGGGTGCACAACGTGAAGAACACCGATATGGTCATCGCCATCGACGACGAGGATTCCCAGAACCTTTTGCGCATGTTCAACACCGAGGAGGGCCACCAGTACCTCGCCGATGTCGCGGGCGTGCCGCAAAAGACCATCGACGACCTTGCGATGCTCGGCATCAGCGGCATTGCAAACGTTCTGTGCTGCATTAAGTTCGCCAAGTATTATGAGCTGACTTCCGACGACGTGGTCGCCACCGTCGCCACCGACAGCGCCGTGATGTACGAGAGCCGCATCCGTGAGCTCGACGAGCAGCAGGGCGAATACGACCTGCTCACCGCCGCGCGCGACTTCTCCGAGCACCTGCGCGGCGTGCGCACCGATTCGATGCAGGAGCTGTCCTACGCCGAGCGCAAGCGCGTGCACAACCTTAAGTATTACACCTGGGTCGAGCAGCAGGGCAAAACCTACGAGGAGATCAACGCCCAGTGGTACGACAGGGATTATTGGACCTCCATCCACGCGCAGGCCGCGGAGCTTGACGCCCTTATCAACCACTTCAACGAGATGACCGGCGTGCTCGAGAAGCTGTAAGGCTCGCCGCGCGATATCTTACCGGCTAACACATGCGGCCTCCGCTTCTTCAAGCGGAGGCCGCGTTTTTATGCCGTTTCCATGTTGCGTTCGAAACCGCTTTACAAACTGCACCCGAAATCTTTCCTGAATTGCAGGGCGAGCTTTTCCTGCCAGTTGCCGATGGGGGCGAGGCGGCCGAAGAAGAAGCGCAGCGTCTTGGGCTCCTGCGTGAACGAAAGGCCGCCCACGAGTTCCCGATGCTCAAAAAGCCAGGCGATGCGGTCGATTGCGTATTCCACCTGCGAGAGCGTGAACACGCGCCGCGGCAGGGCAAGGCGCAAAAGCTCCATTTCGGCAAGCCGCTCGCTGCCATCTTCCTCGCGCTGCTCGGAAAGCGTGCCGCGCTCCATGCCGCGGATGCCGCCTGCGATGAACGCCGCCGCCGCGAGCGCGCCCGCAGGGTATTGCTCCTGCGGGATATGCGGCAAAAAGCGCTTTGCGTCGAGGTGGCAGCCAAGGCCGCCCGCCGGGGTCACCACGGGCACGCCGCGCCGCATGAGCTCTTCGCACATGTATTCGATGAACTGCGGCCCCTGGGAGATGACATCTAAGTCCATCGTTTCCTCAAGGCCCACGGTTATCGCCTCCATTTCGCGCACGCTCATGCCGCCGTAGGTCAAAAAGCCCTCGAACATCGGCACGAGCTCCTGCATGCGCTCGCACAGCGCGCGCGAGCCGGTGCAGATGCCGCCGCCGCGCGCAAAGCCCAGTTTGCGCGCCGAGAAGTAGATGATATCGACCGCATCGGCCATGGCGCGGGTGACTTCGCGCGTGGTCATAGCGCGGCAGGCCTCCTCGCGCTGCAGAATGAAAAAGAGGTTATCCTGCCAAAGCGATGCATCGAGCACCGTAAGGATGCCGTGCTCGCGCGCAAGCTTGGAAACCGCGCGCGCATTCTCGAGGGAGAACGGCTGCCCGCCGATGAGGTTCGTGCCCGCTTCGAGGCGGATGAAGGCGATGTTCCCCGCGCCCTCTTTTTTGATAAGCGCCTCGAGTTTAGCAAGGTCAAAGTTGCCCTTAAACGGATAATTGCCAAGGGGGCTTCGACCCTCGTCGACGACAAGCTCCTCCACCCGGCCGCCGAGGCGCGTGATATGCGCCTTGGTGGTGGTGAAGTGGAAGTTCATCGGCACGACGCTGCCGGGCTTCACAAACGCCTGGGCGAGGATGTGCTCGCACGCGCGGCCCTGGTGCGCGGGCAGGAAAAATTCGGTATTGAAAAGCTCCTGTATCTTTTTTTCGAGCCGCGTGAACGTGGCGCTGCCCGCGTAGCTGTCGTCGGCAATCATCATGGCGGCAAGCTGGTTGTCGCTCATGGCGTTCACGCCCGAATCGGTGAGCATGTCGAGGAAGATATCCTCATTTTTGAGTAAAAACGTGTTGTTGCCGGCCTCGTTGATGGCCGCGAGCCTGCGCTCCACCGGGGGGAGGCTCAGCTTCTGAACGATGCGCACCTTGTGCATCTCGAGCGGGATTTTGCGGCCGTCTGCGAATCGGATGGTTTCCATGGCAATTCTCCTTACAAAAAAATTCTTTGTGGGAAAACATCCTTTGGCCCGATGCCCCGCGGAATGGGGATACAAAAACGCTCCTCCTCCGTTTTACCAGAGGACGAGCGCCAAATCCCGTGTTACCACCTCAATTCGCCAGCGCCTCACGGCGCGGGCCTTTTCAAGTACAGCGGACAGCCGCGATACCCTACCGCGATAACGGGCGAACCCGTTCCAGCCTACTTGGCTTTTGCCTTTGGGTGGAATGCTCGTAGCGTGTATTCCCGGGCCGTGCCTGCCGCCTTGCACCATCCGGCGGCTCTCTGGAGGCCTTTGGGCTTCCGCCCTCTCCCGGTACTCTTTCGCTGTCAGCGCATTTGATGATTGAATTAGGTATAACTATACACGCGCCGTTTTGGTTTGTCAACAGCCGCATGAGCGGAGCTTGACGGTTTTTCGGCCCTTTTTTAAGTTTTTTGCAAAAAGAAGGTGTGAAAAGTGCGCCGCCGTATTATGATAGAGGCAAGCGCAGGCGGCGCTCGACGCGAGCTGCGCACGAAAGGAGAATCGCGCCATGAAAGTATTTATGATCGGCGGCACCGGCCTGATCGGGAGCGAGGCGGCCAAAGAACTGATCCACAGAAAGCACGAGGTTTCCTCCATCGCCCTGCCTCCAATCCCCGAGGGTGCGCAGCTTCCGCCCGAAATGGAACTGAGCTTTGGCAACTATATGGACATGGGTGACGAGGAACTAAAAAAGCACTTTAAGGGCTGCGAAGGCTTCATCTTCGCCGCGGGTGTGGACGAGCGTGTGGAGGGACCGGCGCCGATCTACGATCTTTTTAAAAAATACAATATCACGCCGCTCGAGCGCATGCTGCGCATCGCCAAGGAAAGCGGCGTGCGCCACGCGGTGATCTGCGGTTCCTATTTTTCTTATTTCGCGAAGATCTGGCCCGAAAAGGAACTCACGAAATGGCACCCCTACATCCGCAGCCGGGTGGATCAGGAAACGATGGCCCTCTCTTTTGCCGACGACAGCTTCGACGTGGCTATTTTGGAGCTTCCCTACATTTTCGGCGCGCAACCGGGGCGCAAGCCCGTATGGGTGTTCCTCGTGGAGATGATCCGCAACATGAAGGGCGCCACCTATTATCCCAAAGGCGGCACGGCGATGCTCACCGTGCGCCAGGTCGCCCAGGCCATAGCGGGCGCGCTCGAGCGCAACAGCGGGGGCACCTGCTACCCGATCGGCTACGACAACATGAGCTGGATCGGACTCCTCAAGATCATCCACAAATACATGGGCTGCCCGGATAAAAAGATCGTGACCATCCCCAAATGGATGTATAAGGCAGGCTCCAGAAAAATGATGAAAGAGCAGCAGGAAAAGGGCCATGAGCCGGG
>CAZJIS010000024.1:16490-23156 GCA_964546125.1 uncultured Clostridium sp. | reverse complement strand
AGGCAGGCTCCAGAAAAATGATGAAAGAGCAGCAGGAAAAGGGCCATGAGCCGGGCCTCCACATGGTGAAATTCGCCGACCTGATGTGCAGCGAGCTGTTTATCTCCCGTTCGCTTGGCTGCGAGCCGCTCGCCGTTTCGCCCGACGACATCGACAAGGCCATCGGAGAATCCATCCGGCTGAGCCTCGAGATCCTCGACGGGCGCACGGACGCGCTGGGCATGCGCGGCGAGTGAGGGCATCCGGGCGCGCGCATAAACCGCGGCTTATTTTCCAAGGCTAAACAAAAAGGAGCTTGTTATGCCGAAGAAGAAAAAGCTGAGCGACGCGGATTATCTCGACATGGCTTCGACCGCCTCAGCCAATGAAACCACGGGCATGATGCCCGCCCTGCCGCAAAACCGCGAAGAATACGAAGCCCTGCAGGACCTTGCGGGCATGAGCGTGCCCAAAAAGGAAAAAAAGCGTTATTGATCCCAAGCGCGCAAAAGGGGCGGCCATGCGGCTGCCCCTTATTCTTAAAACAAACCCGTTACGGCGCGCCCGCGCCGGTGCGCGCGCCGCAGGAGCCGCAAAATGCGGCGTCCGGCTCGAGCGCCTGCCCGCAGGCGGCGCAGCGGCCGGCGGCTTGCGCCCCGCCAACGTTCAAGAGCCGCGCGTCCACCCCGGCGCGCTGAGCCTCCGGCGGCATCGGCGCCCCGGAAGCAGCATCCCCGAAGGCTTCCGCCGGCATGGGCTTGCCCTTTTTCTTCTTTCTGTTTATAGCGAGGCCCCACAGGCCGCCCGCAACCCCGCCGCCGCCGACCGTGAAAAAAATCGGCACCGATCCGAAGCCCTTGCCGCCGCCGGATTTATTCTTCATTTGGCGCGGGTCGCCCCCGTTGAAGCGGATTTCATTGACGAGGGCGCGCATGACCTCCTGCTGCGCATCGCTTACCTCGCCATAGTTGGAGAAGAAAATCAGGCTGATGCTGCGGTTGTTGTAAATCGTATAATACTCGAGCAAAAACTTCGTGTAGTTCTCCTCGGTGTAGTTATAGCGAATTTCGATGAAGGTGGCCCGGCCCGAATCGTAAACGGCGCAGGTATGGAGCTCCGCCCCATCTTCGATATAATCCTCGCGGATCGAACGGACGGCATCCGCGAGTTCTTCTTCATTAAAAGCGCTCAGAGAAACATAGGAATTCTTTTCCTCTTCGACCGTAAGGTAAATTTCATAACGCCAATCGGATGGAGCCGCCATGAGATAATCGTTCTCCCCGGCGAGGAAATCGACAAGCTCCTCCCGCGTTATGCCAAGAAACGCGAGGCCGGGGTCATCCTCGGCGATGCCGCGCGTGAACACATAGGCGTCCTCGGGCATGGCGAGGGTGAGGCCAAGCTCCTCAATCTTCCATTCGCCGCCCTGATCGGCCCGCGCAAAAGCGGGCGCCGCCAAGAGTAAAAACACCGCCGCCGCGAAACAAAGAACCCTTTTCATGAACGCAAGCTCCCCTCAGCATCAGGCGCGCGCGCGGCGATACCGCCCCGCGCAAACTCCCGTTTGATTGTAACAAGCAGCGCGCAAACCGTCAAACGGCAATTCCTGCAAAACCGCCAAATTCCGCGCAAAACACGCGGTTTTTCAGCGACGTAAAATGATTGTTGTACTTTTTGGGGGCCTATTGTATAATAAACCAGCTCAAGTTTTTAAGCGTGGTACTGAGATGCCGGCAAAACGAGAAGCACTGGATCCCTCTATCGGGCGTTCATTGCCTTGCCGGTAAACGGCAAGGTTTTTTTGTGTGAGGAAGCATGCAAGTTGTGAAAGCGGAATTGATGGATGAAATCGCCATGCGGCGCGCTCTGATGCGCATCGCCCACCAGATCCTTGAAAAGAACAAGGGCACCGAGGGCCTCTGCCTCGTGGGCGTGCGCCGCCGCGGCGAGCCGCTTGCCAAGATTATCCGCGCCGGCATCGAGCAAATCGAGGGCGTGCGCGTTCCTTGCGGGAGCGTCGATATCAAGTATTACCGGGATGATCTAAGCCGCATAAATGAATCCCCCGTTTGGGAAAAGCCCGACTTCCCCTTTGACGTGACGGGCACAAACATCATCCTCGTGGACGATGTGATCTACACCGGGCGCACCGCGCGCGCGGCGATGGAGGCGGTGATCGCCTGCGGCCGCCCGCGCAGCATCGGCCTTGCGGTGCTCATCGACCGTGGCCACAGGGAACTGCCCATCCGCGCGGATTTTGTGGGCAAGAACATCCCCACCGCCCGCAGCGAACTGATCGAAGTGCACATGCCGCCCTTTGATGAAACAATGCGCGTGTTCCTGACGGGCAACAATTGACCGTGTAATTCCATAATCCATACACAAAAATGCAAAAGAAAAGAGAGGGAAAACAAGTGGACCAAAGAAAGATCGGTTATCTCCCCGATGAAAGGCCCCCGGTAGGGAAGCTGCTGCTCTACGCGCTGCAACAGGTGATCGTCATGTTCCCGGCGACGATCGCCGTTGCGCTGATCACGGGCTTCCAGGTTTCCACCACCATCTTCGCAAGCGGCGTGGCGACGCTGTGCTTCACCCTCATCACAGGAAGGAAGCTTCCGCTCTACTACGGTTCGAGCTTCGCGTACCTTTCGGCCATTTCCGGCCTCGTCGCCGCGCAGGGCTTTGCGCCTTCCGCAAGCGGCATCCTTCCGGTGGAGGCCATCCAGATCGCGCAGTTTGGCATCATCGCCTCGGGCCTCGTGTCCATCGCGGCGGGTTTCCTCGTTAAATTCGCGGGCCGCGAAGCCGTTGAAAAGGTGCTGCCCCCCGCCGTGACCGGCCCCGTTGCGATGATCATCGGCCTCACGCTTGCGGGCACCGCCTTGAGCGACGCCGCCCCCAACCCCGCGCTCGGCAACACGAACATGGTTTGGGTCGTTTCGCTTGCAACGCTTCTTTCCACAATTTTCTTTTCGAAATATCTCAAGGGCTTCCTCGGCCAGCTCCCGCTGCTGCTCGGCGCCGGCGTCGGCTGTTTGACGGCGCTTGCCGTGTATCTGTTGGGCGGCGAGAACCTCTTCCGGAGCCTCCCCCCCGAGGCGCTCTCCGCTTCCGCATGGAAGCTTGGCGACGGCGGCATCTTTGCGCTGCCCGCGTTCTCGTTCCCGAAGGTTTCGTGGGCGGCCGTCGCGGCGATCATGCCCATCGCGATCGCAACCATCCCCGAATCCACCGCCCACGTCTACCAGCTTGACATTTACGTCAACGACGTGGCCCGCAAAAAAGGCTCAACGAAAAAATACGACATGGTGGCGCTGCTTGACCGCAACCTCATCGGCGACGGCCTCTGCGACATGATTTCCGGCGTAATAGGCGGCCCCGCGGGCACGAACTACGGCGAGAACATCAGCACCATGGCCATCACCCGCGTGTTCAGCGTGCCGGTGCTAATGGTGGCCTCCGTCATTGCGATGGTCGTTTCCTGCTTCACGCCGCTGATCACTGCCATCTATGCGATTCCGCTCGCCGTCATCGGCGGCCTCGAGATCTACCTGTTCGGCGCGATCGCCGCGCAGGGCATCGCGATCCTCATCGACAAGAAGTGCGATATGTTCAGCTCGAAGAACATCGCCGTGATCGCCAGCATCATGGTGATCGGCCTTGGCACGAACTACGTTTACGGCGGCACGCTCGACTTCTTTGGCCTGAAGGTCCCCGCTATCGCGGGCGCGGCAATCTTCGGCATCGTCCTCAACCTGCTGTTGAGCATCGGCGAGAAGAAGGAGCACAAAGAGCACAAAGAAGAAGCTTAACAAGCTGCAACATGCGATCAGCGAGGGCCGCCGCGGAGAAAACCGCGGCGGCCCTTTGTTGAAGCCAATTTGCTTTTTTATTCGCTTTATTTGCCGTGGCGCCTACGCGGCGCGGTCACCTGAAAATAGCCGCCGCGCTGGCTTTTCACATCGCTCACCGTGATCACGGCGCCCGGCTCCACGCCCTGAATGAGGTCGATCGCCTCCTGCGAAAGCTTGCGCTTGAGCGTGCACATGATGAGGTAGCGCTCGGCCCCATCCATGCCCTGCGTAACCAACTGCGTGACGCCAAAGCCGCTTTTGCGAAGCTCCGCGCAGATAAGATCGCTCTTTTCAAGCGATTTGACGACCACCTGAATGGAGCTTAGCCCGAAAGCAAGCTTCTCTTCAAGCCAACTGCCCATGAAGTTGCCAAGCGCGAACGCGAACGCGTAGGTGAACATTTTGATCGGGTCCGTTTTATAATCGGAGAGCACGCTCGCCGCGATGATGAGCCAGAGCAGCACCTCGATGAGTGCGATAGCGGCGCCGATCATGCGCTCGCCGCGGTTGATGAGAACGATGCGCAGCGTCGCCAATGACACCTCAAGGATCTTGCCGAGGAAAATGCACAGGTATACAAGGAACGTAGCCCCCGCAAAAAACCTGCTGACCGCATCCATAACCTGCACCATGTTCAAGCCCCTCCCGCATCCGTTCATCACAAAAATAAGCCGATGACGGCAAAGCTATTATACCTTATTTTGCCGCCCAAAGCCAACCGCAACCTATAAACTTTCTGCGATGGGCGCCCCAAAGCGCGTTTTTGCCGCGTTTTTGTGCCGGGGATGCGTGAATTCATCGTTTTTTCAAACATGGGGACGGCGCGATATGATATAATCCACCAAAGATCAAAAATGCACCGCACCGGCGGTCGATCAAGCAACGAATGATAAGGATATGATGAAAAAGCGGCTTCAAATACTATTTAAAACCATGCTCGGCTCGGCCGCGAAGCGGCGCGCAAGGCGCGCGCGCAAGGCAGCCGCTTTTCGGCGCGCGGGCGGCTTTTCGGCGCTTGCACGGCGCGTTGGCATCGATTTCAAAAAATTCGTGCGGCGCTTTGGCGCGGATGTGCGTGCGCGTTCTCCGCGTGCGCTTGCTCTTCTTGCGGGCCTTTGCGCCCTTATTGTGGGCACAGCGCTGCTCGCGGGCTTCTCGGGCGGCCGCACCCGCGCCTCCGGCGCGGAGAACACCGATCCCGGGGCGCCGTTCGTGGATATTGCCGCCGTTTTGCCTCCCACCGCGCCGCCGACGCCGCGCCCGACCGCAACGCCCATACCGACGCCCACACCGATTTCATTCACAAAGGGCATGTCGGGCGAGCGCATCATGGCCATTCAGGAGCGGCTCATGGAGCTTGGCTACATGGATTATGATGAGCCGACCGAATATTTCGGCAGCCAGACCAAGCGGGGCGTGGAAACTTTCCAGCGCCGGCATAACCTGCCCATCGACGGCGAGGTGGACGATGTGACCTACGACAGGCTCATGCGCGGCGATGCGCTGCCCTACATGGTGACCATCGGCGACGAGGGCACCGATGTGGAGGAACTGCAAAAGCGCCTTGTCGAGCTCGACTACATGAATAAGGCCACCGGCTACTTCGGCGATGAAACGGCCGCCGCCGTGCGCGAATTTCAGGACCGCAACCGCCTTGACGTGGACGGCATGATCGGCAACCAAACGCGTGAGGCGCTCTATGGCGAGGGCGCGATCGCCCGCTCGCTCTCCTATGGCGAAAAGGGCGACGAGGTGCTCAAATACCAGAACCGCCTGTTCAAACTCGGCTACCTCACCACCACGCCGGACGGGACGTTTGGCAAAGATACCGTCGCTGCGGTTAAGCTCTTCCAGGAGCTCAACGGCCTCATCGCCGACGGGCACATCGGCCCGATGACGCGCGATATTATGATGTCCAATGATGCGCAGGCCAACGCCCTCACCATCGGCATGAGCGGGGAAACGGTCAAGAGCGTGCAGAAGAAGCTCAAAACGCTCGGCTACCTTTCGAGCGCGGACGGTTACTTCGGCTCGGGTACCGAGGCTGCGGTGCGCGCGTTCCAGAAGAACAACGGCCTCTCGACGGATGGCAAGGTCGGCCGGCAGACGATGACCAAGCTCCTCTCCGGCAGCGCCGTGAAAGCTTCGCCCGGCCAGCCCTCGTCAACCTCGGGCGGCGGAAGCGCGACGCCCGCGCCCGGCGGCAGCGGCGGAACCGTCAGCGGCAGCGCAACGGCGGACCGTTTGATCGAAATTGCCCTCTCGAAGCTCGGTTCGCCTTACCGCACGGGCGGCAAGGGACCCAATGTGTTCGATTGTTCGGGCTTCGTTTACTGGTGCCTCAACCAGGCGGGCGTCAAGCAGGGTTACATGACGAGCCTCACCTGGCGCAGCGTTTCAAAATACCAGCGGATCAGCTCGATTTCCGATTGCCGCAAGGGCGACATTTTGGTGTTCAAAATGTCCTCCTCGAAGGGGCATGTGGGAATCGCCATCAACGGCAGCGAGATGGTGGACGCCTCGAGCGGCACCGGCAGCGGCCTCGTCGTCCGCCGCAGCTACCAGACCGATTATTGGAGAAAGGTGTTCTACTGCGCCTACCGCATCTTCTAAGCAGGTGGCGGCGCCTGCTTAGACCGCCCAAAATCCTTAAAAAAGTGGCGAAGGCCACTTTTTTGCTGCTCACGCGGGCCGTGTATTTTTGCATGCTTCTTCTTTTCGCGCCCGCGCGGACGTGCTATACTAAAAAAAGCATGGGCGTTTATGCCCAAACGGAGGTTTATATGCTCAAAATCGAAGGTTTGCGCAAGTATTACGGCGATAAAAAGGCGGT
>CAZJIS010000024.1:0-16390 GCA_964546125.1 uncultured Clostridium sp. | reverse complement strand
TTTATATGCTCAAAATCGAAGGTTTGCGCAAGTATTACGGCGATAAAAAGGCGGTGGACGATCTCACGCTGACGATACGGCCGGGCGAGATCTATGGTTTCATCGGTCACAACGGCGCGGGCAAGACCACGACGCTCAAATCCTGCGCGGGCATTTTGCGCTTTGACGCGGGCGAGATTCACATCAACGGCATCTCAATCCGCGAGGACCCGATTGCCTGCAAGCGGGTGACCGCCTACATTCCCGATAATCCGGATCTTTACGAGTTCCTTTCGGGCATCAAATACCTCAACTTCATCGCGGATGTATACGGCGTAGCCAAGGACGCGCGCGAGGAGCGCATCCACAAATACGCGGCGCTCTTTGAGCTCACGCAGGACCTCGCCCAGCCCGTGAGCGCCTATTCTCACGGCATGAAGCAGAAGCTCACCGTGATCGCGGCGCTCATCCACACACCGAAGCTCATGCTCATGGATGAACCCTTCGTGGGCCTCGACCCGGTTGCCTCTCACGCGCTCAAAGGCATCATGCGCGAGATCTGCGGCCAGGGCGGCGCGATCTTCTTTTCCACCCACGTGCTCGAGGTCGCCGAGAAGCTGTGCGACAAAATCGCCATCATCAGAGAGGGCCGCCTGATCACCGCGGGGCCGACGGATGAAGTGCGCGGCAACAGTTCGCTCGAGAACGTGTTCCTCGAATTGGAGGGCGAGCATGCTTAAAGCACTTCTCAAAACGCGCCTTAGCGCGCTGTTTTATTCGATGTTCCGCGGCTCGCGGCGCAAAAAGCCGCTTTCGCCGATTGCAAGGCTGGGCGTGGGTCTGCTGTTTTTGTATGTCTTGGGCTGCATGTTCTTCCTTTTTGGCATGCTGTGGGTGAGCCTGTGCGAGCCGTTCTACCGCCTCGGCCTTTCGTGGCTCTATTTTGCGATGGTAGGCGTGGTCACGGTTGCGGTGTGCTTTATCGGAAGCGTCTTCACGGCCCAAAAACAGCTCTATTCCGCGCGGGACAACGAACTTTTGCTCTCGATGCCCATCGCGCCCGCGGCGATCCTCACAAGCCGCATGCTGATGCTGCTTTTGCTCAACTACCTGATCGAAGCGCTCATCGTGCTGCCCGCGGCGTTTGTGTGGGCTTACAGCCTGCCGGTGAGCTTTGCGGGCGCCGCAATCTTCATCCTCGCGTTTTTGCTGCTGCCGCTTCTCCCCCTCACGCTCTCGTGCGCGTTCGGGTGGCTGCTCGAAGCCGTGTCCTCGCGCCTTGCAAAGGGCAAGAACCTGCTCGTGCTGCTGCTCTCCGTGGGCTTCCTCGCGGCCTATTTCCTCGTTTATTCAAAGCTTCAGGAATACCTTGCTTTGCTCATCGCAAACGGCGAGGCAGTCGCCCAGGCGATGCAAAAAGCAATGCCCCCGTTCTATTGGCTGGGGGCAGCCGTCGCCCTGCACGACCCGGTTTCGCTATTGCTGTTCGCGCTGTGCTGCATCGCGCCGTTCGCGCTTGCGTTCTATTTGATTTCAAGGTCGTTCGTCGCAATTGCCACGCGCAAAACGGGCGGCCCGCGCAGCATATACCGCGGCGCCCCGCTCAGGGTCGCAAGCCCCGACCGGGCGCTGTTTCGAAAGGAACTTTCGCACTTTCTTTCGAACGCCATGTATATGCTCAATGCCGGCATGGGCCTTGTGATGGCCCTGCTTGCGGCCGTGGCGCTGCTTTTCAAACAGGGCGACGTCCTCGCGATGATCGAAATGATGGAGATCCCCGAAGTTCTCTTGCCCGCGGCGCTCTGCGCCATGCAATGCTTGATTCTCGCGATGACGATCATCGCCGCGCCGAGCATTTCGCTCGAGGGCAAAACCCTGTGGATTGCGCAGAACATACCCGCCCCGGGTTATGCGGTGCTGCGCGCGAAAGTGCGGCTGCAATTCTACCTGTCGCTGCCCGTGTCGCTCGTTTGCTCCATCGTGGTGGTTGCCGTTTCGGGCGCGGGATGGATGACGGCCCTTTCGCTCATCGCCTTCCCGGCGCTGCTGAGCCTCATCTTCTCGCAGCTTGGCGTCGTTATCAACCTGCGCTTCCCTAAATTCGATTGGACGAGCGAAGTCGTCGCCGTTAAGCAAAGCCTTGCGACGATGCTCGCGATGTTCCTCAACTGGGGCATCGTCGCGCTGCCGATTATCCTCTATATTCCGATCAGCCGCACGGACTTTCCGCTTGAAACCTACCTTGCGCTGTGCACGCTCGCCTGCGTGCCCGCGGCCTTTGGCCTCGACCGGCTGCTGCGCGGCTGGGGGGAACGTACCTTTGCGGGGTTGAGCGCATAGCTCATAACAAAGGGGCTGCGGACCCCGAACCTTCCCGGAATATTGAGCGGGGGCGGTCCTGTAGCCGCCCCCCCCGTTCAATTGGTTCTTTATTCGATTTCGAGCTTTCTTGATGCGGGAAGCTTTGCTTCCTTCTTTGGCATGGTGAGCTTGAGCACGCCGTCCTTATAGGCTGCGGTGATGTTCTCGGCATCCACGCCGCTGATGTCGAAGCTGCGGCTAAAGGAACCGCAATAGCGCTCGCGGCGGATGTAGCCGCCCTTGTCGTCCTTCTCTTCCTTTGCTTCGCTGCGCTCGGCGCTCACGGTGAGGTAATCTCCCTCGACGTCGATGCTTATGTTTTCCTTCGCAAAACCGGGGAGCTCGGCCTCGAGCTCATAGGCATTGCCGACATCCTTGATGTCCGCGCGAAAACGCACGTTCTCGCCCCGCCCGAAAAAGTCCTTGCTGATGTTCTCCATCTCGCGGAACGGGTCGTAAGACCAAATGCTGCGCCTTTGCACAAACGGTGAAAGTTCAAACATATCCCTAACCTCCTCTTACTGATGATTAAAATGGCCGTATCGGGGCTTTTTCATTCCCCCCTGTTTACAGGCATTATCATAGCAAAACAATGTTGCAAAAAAAGCACGGGATTGTTGCGCAAATGAAAAATTAGCACTCTGATACGCAGAGTGCCAATCCTATGCGTTAAAACACCTTTAACCGTCGTAGCGCAGCGCTTCGATCGGGTGCTTGCGCGCGGCTTTGTTGGCGGGGTAGAGCCCGAAGATAAGGCCGATGCCCGAGGAGAAGCTCACCGCGAGCGCCACCGTTGAAAGCGACATTGTGAACGAGATGCTGCCCGCGATGAGGGTGACGATTTCGAGAAGCAGCCACGAGAGCAGCAGCCCCAGCGCGCAGCCAAACAGGCTTAGAAGAAGCGCCTCGATGAGGAACTGCGCCATGATGCTGCCGCGCCCCGCGCCGATGGCCTTGCGGATGCCGATCTCTTTGGTGCGCTCGGTGACCGACACGAGCATGATGTTCATGATGCCCACGCCGCCCACGAGCAGCGAGATGGCGGCGATGCCGCCGAGCAGAAGCGTCAGCGTGCCGGTAACGGAATCGAGCGCATCCGCGATGGAGGACATGTTGAACAGCGAGAACGCATCCTCATCCTGCGAGAAGCGCTTGAGCATGAATTGCTTCATAGCCGCTTCGGCGGCGTCCGTGCCCGCGGGGTCGGATGCCGAAGCGTAAATCGTGGTCAAATACGGGCTGCCCGACATGCTCGCCTCCACCGTGAAGGGCACATAGACCGCAACGCCGCTCATCATGCCCGCCATCATGGAACTTTCCTCCTCGAGCACGCCCACCACCAAAAAGGAGCGCCCGTCGAGGCTGATGCGCTCTCCCACAACATCCGCACGGCCAAAGAGCTTGGTCGCCGCATCGTCCGAAAGGACGACCACATAGGAACTGTTGTCCACATCGGTCGTTTTGAGGAAGCGCCCCTGGGCAAGCTTCAACCCGCGGATGTTATAATAGGCGGCGGTCGTGCCGGTGACGGAAACCGAAGCCTCGCGGTAGCCGAATTTGGCGGTGGCGTTCATCGTGCCCGCGGGCGCGGCATCGCCGATTGCCTCGAGCGCGCGGATGTCGGCGAGGTCAAAAAGGCGCAGGGGGTTGCCCTTGTCGTCCATGACGTTCACAACGACCATGTCGCTGCCAAGCGACGTGATCTGGCTTGTGACGGCCCCCGTCGCGCCGTTGACGAGGGAGACCATCACCACGAGCGCCGTCACGCCGATGATAATGCCGAGCATTGTTAAAAACGAGCGCATCTTGCTTGAGAAAATCGCGCCGAGCGCCATTTTGAGGGATTGCACAACCATCATAACGCCTCCTCGACGCGCCCATCCATAATGCGCACGCTGCGCTGTGCTTGTTGGGCGATGCGCTCGTCGTGCGTGATGAGAACGATCGTGTTCCCCGCCCTGTGCAGTTCGGCGAACAGGCGCATGATATCCGCGCCCGTTTTCGAGTCGAGGTTGCCGGTGGGTTCATCGGCAAGAAGGATCGCCGGGTTTGTGGCAAGCGCCCGGGCGACTGCCACGCGCTGCTGCTGCCCGCCGGAAAGTTCCTGCGGCTTGTGGAGGCTCCGGTCGGAAAGGCCCACGCGCTCGAGCGCAAGCCGCGCGCGCGCTTTGCGCTCCGAAGCGGAAAGGCCCTGGTAGATCAGCGGCAGTTCCACGTTTTCCTGCGCGGTCATCTTCGAAAGCAGGTTGAAATTCTGGAATACGAAGCCGATCTTATGGTTGCGTATACGCGCGAGCTGCCGTTCGGAATATTGCAGAATGTTTTGCCCGTCGAGCACATAGGCGCCGCTGTCGGCCACATCGAGGCAGCCTATGATGTTCATCAGCGTCGATTTGCCGCTGCCCGAAGGGCCGACCACGCTCACGAATTCGCCCTCGCGCACATGCATCGTGGCATGGTCGAGCGCACGCACCTCTTCGCCGCCCACATGGTAAATTTTCGTGATCTCGCGCATGGAAATCACCGGAATTGCGCCGCCTGCCATCGCTCAGCTCCTGCTTTGGCCAAACGGGCCGCGCATGTTCATGAGCTGGTCGTACATGGTCGTCCCCCGCGCGTATTTGACGACGTCGCCCTCGCGAAGGCCCTCTGTGACCACGGCGTTTTCCCCATCCGAAAGGCCGGTTTTGATATAGGTCTTCACGAGCGCGTCGCCAACGAGCACATAGGCCCCTCCGGCATCCTCGCCGATGGCGGCCACGGGGATGAGGAGCGCATCGTCAATGCGGTCGACGAGGATCGTCGCGCTGCCGTTCATGCCGAGCATCAGCCGTGCATCGGCAACGAGCGTCACTTCCACCGCAAAGGAGGCGACGCTGCGCGCCGTTTCGCCGATGGCGGAAATGCGCGTGACCTGCGCTGCAAACGTTTCACCCGCAAATGCGTCGAGCGCGACTGTGACCGTTTGCGAAAGCTTCACCGAGGGGATGTCGATCTCATCGACTGCGAGCGTCATTTTCACGGCGCTGCCCGTAAAGAGCATGGCGGCCGTGCTTTGCCCGGAATCGGACGCCATGGCGGAGCCCGTCGCCGTGTCCTCGACGAGCGCGAGGGTGCCGACGATGCCGTCGGCAGGCGCCAGAATGCGCGGATCGCGCACATAATCGAGCACGCGCTCGAGCTGCCCGGCCATGTTCGTGCGCTGCGCGTATTTGAGCTGGTAGGCGCTCGTGAAGGGACCGTCTTCCAGCGTGAAGAGCTTTGTGGCAGGCGTGAGCTTGTCGTTGAGCTTCGCGTGAATCTTATCGATCGCGCCGCCCGAAGCGAGCACCGAAACCGGCGCGTGGATAGAAAGCGTTCCCTTGCCCGCGAGCGCGCCCCCAACGTAAACTTCGGCGGCCTCGCCAAAGGGCGCTTTCGCGTCGTCAAGAGTCACAAGCGCTCCCTCGCCCGCCGCGGAAACGACCCGCCCCTTCGCCTCGCCCCCCGCCCAGCGCACGGTGACCTCCTCCCCCACCTTGAGCAGGGCGGAAGCTTCGAGCGGGAGCTGCATCAGCCCATCGGTCGAAACCAGCGCAAGCGCGCCGTCCTTTGCGATGGCGGCGAGCACATCGTCCCCCTGCGCGACGAACAAAGCCTTGAGCCTGCCCGAAAGCGGAGAATAAACGGTTTTCTGGGTTTGAACGGCGCCCATGCGCGCAAGCTCCGCATCGAGCGCCGCAAGCTGGGAAGAAAGCGCCGCCGCGCGCTCGGTGAGGGAATCCGCCTCGAACCTCGCAAGAACGTCGCCCGCATAAACCGTGTCACCCACTTTTACGGCGACGTCGGCGATTTTCACGCCGTCCGGCACGAGAAGCGTTTGCGTATCCGCCGCGGCAAGCCTGCCGCTGCCGGTGATGGTGGAGGCGACGCTGCCGTATTTAACCGTGTAGGATTCATAGGTCACGCCGCCTGCCGCAAGGCGCGCTTGACGCACGAGCCACACGAGGGCGACGATGGCGATGAGCGCGAGCGCAAACACGACCCAAGGCCACCTTCTTTTCTTTCTCTTCGCTTCCATGTTCCAATCCTTCCGGCGAGATCTGCCGCTGTTATTTTCCGCAGTACCAGGAATTATATGCCCTCTGCGGGCGAAGTCAAGGCGCAAAGCGGATTTGTCGCCAACATGACACAGCCTTGCCGTATTTTGCGGGCCTTGCGGCGGTTGCGCCCCGGAGCTGCGCTTGACGCGTGCCGCGCGTTGTAATAATATGATGGAAAAGATCGAATCCCGGCGATTTTAGGCGGTGCACAAAATGAAGAAGCGTCATCTTTTCTTTTATAAGTTCTTTTATCCCTTCGTGGCGGTGTTTCTGCGGCTCAAGTTCAACTACCGTTTCAAGGTGGCAAAAAACCTGCCGCAAACGTACATCGTGCTCTCCAACCACACGACAGATTATGACATGCTGCTCGTGGGGCTGAGCTTCCCGCGGCAGATGTATTTTGTCGCGAGCGAACACATCCTTCGCTGGAAGCGCGCGGCAAAGTTTTTGCGCTATGGCTTCGACCCCATCGCGCGCTACAAGGGCACGACCGCCTCTTCAACGGTGATGGAGGTGCTGCGCCGCGTGCGCGCCGGCCACAATGTGTGCGTGTTCGCCGAGGGCAACCGCTCGTGGGATGGGGTGACGAACCCGATCCTCCCCTCCACCGGCAAAATGGTGAAAAGCGCACGCTGCGGCCTCGTGACCTACCGCATCGAGGGCGGCTATTTCACAAGCCCCAACTGGAGCGAGAAGAACACGCGCCGCGGCCGCCTCTACGGCGCGCCGGTCAATGTTTACACCAAAGAACAGGTCGCCCAAATGAGCGTTGATCAAATCAACGCCGCCATCGTGCGCGACCTGCATGAGGACGCCTATGCGCGCCAGCTCGCGGACCCCGTGCCCTACCGCGGCAAAAACCTCGCCGAAAAGATGGAGCACCTGCTGTTCCTTTGCCCCCAATGCGGCGCAATCGACACGATGCGCTCCCGCGGCGATGAGGTTTGCTGCGCTTCCTGCGGCCTGTCGTTCCGCTATAACGTTTACGGCATGCTCGAGGGGCTTGCCTGCACGACCGTTCAGGAGCTTGCCGCGTGGCAGGACGCAAAGCTTCAAAAACTCGCCGCCGCGGGAGGCGTGCGCTTCACTTCAAATGAGGCAAGCCTCACGGCCGTTTCCAGACACGAAGAACGGCCCGTGGCCAACGGCCCGCTTTGGATGGATGAGCGCGAACTTTGCTGCGCGGGGACGGTCATCCCCCTTGCGGATATTTCCGACATGGCCATGCACGGCCGCCGCGATCTCGTGTTTACGACGCCCGAGGGTTATTGCGAGATTAACATAACAGGTTCCAACGCGCTGAAGTTTTTGCTTCTCTACCGCGCGCTCAGGCAACGGGGGCAATCGGCAACTCAATAAACAACATGCGGCCCTTGCCTGAAAGGGCCGTTATTTATGGGGCCTGGGGTTTCTCGCGCTGCAAAAAAGCCGTGGCCTCCTCGACGATGCTTTTTTCAAAGCCCATGTGCTCGAGCAGGCGGATGGCGTTGGTGCTGCGCGAGGGACCGTCTTTTAATAAATAGTCGAACGAAATCGCGTCGCCCGCGAAGGTTTCGCTGAAATGGCGGCTGTCATAAAGGCCCGCGAGCAAATCGGTCAGCTCGATGTCGTGCGAGGCCACGAGGCAAAGGCTTTTGCTTTCATGCAAAACGCGAAGCACTGCAACAGATGCCGCAATGCGCTCGGGCGTATTCGTACCGCGCAGGATCTCATCGATAAAAACGGCCGTGCGCTGCGCTTTGCAGCAGGCAAGGAGGCGCTTTAGCGATTTGACCTCCGCCACAAAATAGCTTTCGCCCGCAAGCGTGTTGTCGCGAAGGGCCATGGAGGATGCGACATAAAAACGATCGAGCGAGAAGCGCTCGGCACAGCATGTGGCGACGGTTTGCGCGAGGATGCAGTTGACCGCCACCGCTTTGATGAACGTCGATTTGCCCGAAGCGTTGGAACCGGTAACGATGCAATCGTTCCATAACTTAGCGGAATTTGCCACCGGGTTTTCAAGAAGCGGATGGAACATGCCGGCAAAGGCGATGCCGCCGCCCGGCTCGAAGGTTGGCTCGCAATACGCAGCCAGGCTTTTGCGAAACGAGGCGACGCTCACGGCCGCGTCGAGGCGGCCGACCGCCTGCCACAGGGCATGGAGCGCCTCTGCGTGGCGCGCCATGCGCCCCACCGTGCGGTTGTAGAGGATGAGATCCACAAGAAAGATCGATTTCACGATCAGCATAAGCGACTCAAGCTCCGCCAGGCCGCGCTGCACATTGCCCGGCAAGAGGCCGCGCATGCGCGCGAAGGGCTTGAGCGCGGGCTTCAAATCGACGCCCAGCTCAAAAAGCGCTTCCCCCAAACGGCGGTCGATGGCCTTGGCGCCGTAAAGGAGCGCGCTGAAATAGCGCATGCTCTCAAGTTCTGTTTCAAGCGCGACGCGGTGGCGGTAATAGATTAAAATGTTCGAAAGGCAAGCGATGATCGTCAGCGCGGCGCCGGCGCTCGGGTAAAAAACCGCGAGCGCGAGGCCCAGAAGCGGCAGCGCCGCAAGCGCCGGGAATATCCAAGCGTGCGGCAGTTTTTTGGTTTTTGCCTCAAAAAGATAAGCAAACAGGCCGTTGTTCCTGCGCTTGCCGATCGTGCGCAAGCTCTTTATGAGAAAGAGCCGTTCTTCGGGGCGCTCGTGTGCATAGCGGATGAGGCGCGCCGTGCTTTCGGTCTGCGCGCCGTCTTCCGCAAGCTCATGCAGCGCGTGGTAGAGGTATTCTTCGCCCACGGATGAGGCGCAATCGTTGAGCCTTTGGAACACCTCATCCATCTCGAGGTCGTTCCACGTGGTTGCATCGATGCGCCGCGGGTTGGGGTGCGCCCGGGCAAAGGCTTCATGATAGGCTTTAAGGTAAGAAAGGTCTTCCCGCGCGGGCGCCCGCATGCGCCCGTAGGCCGCGCGGATGCGCGCATCGTCCCGCTTTCTTGCGCGGCGCGCGGCAACGACAACCACCGCTGCAACCAGCGCGAGCGCGGCGGCCGCAAGGAGCGCGAAGGTCCATGGCCCGGGAAGCTCCAAAAGGCTCGGCATGGCCGCTTACTCGAGGCCGTGCTTGTAAAGCTGGCGGTTGTCGAGCGCCCATTGGCGCTCCGAGAAGCCGCCGACCGTGACGCCCTCGAGCGCATCGAACATTTCGTAAAGGCGCGAGTCGATGAGGTCAATCTGGCTCACAAGCTCCGCCTCCGGGAACATCGGCGGGCGGGGCGAGCCGAACTCCGGCACGCCGTGGTGGGCGATGAGCATGTGCTGCACGAGCATCGCAACCGTGGGGTCGGTCATCAGCTCCGCCGCGGCGCGCTCCACCATCGATGCGCCGATGTTGATGTGGCCGAGCAATTGCCCCTCGGGGCTGTAGGCGCACGCAAGGCCGAGGTTGCCCACAACAAGCTCGCGGGTCTTAGCAAGGTCGTGCAGAATCACGCCCGCATACACGAGTTCGCTTGAAAGCGAGGGGTAAATTTCACGATAGAGGCCGCAAAGGCGTTTGGCGGCTTCAAGCATCGTGAGCGTGTGATATAGAAGCCCCCCGCGCACCGCGTGGTGCAGCTTGAGCGCCGCGGGGTAGCGCAAGAGGTCTTCCTTGTTTTCGCGAAGCAGGTATTGCGTAATGGCGCGCAGATCATCGTTATGGAAAGCCCCGGCGCAGGCATAAACCTCCTCGAACATCTCCTCGGGCCGCCGCGGGGCGCAGGGCACGAGCTCCGCCATGTCGGCGGCCGCCAGTTCCTCACCTTTGAGGTTGCGGATGCGGTCGATTTTAAGCTGCTCGCCATCCTTCCAAATGTTGATGGTGGCGCGCACTTTTACCACGGTGTCCGTCTCGTAGGCGCCGTGCTGCTCGAGGTTATAGTCCCAGAGCTTCGCCGGGCATTCGCCGCCCGCGTCCGCGAGCACGAGGTCGAGATACGGCGCGCCCTTGACATTGCTTTTGAGCGCAACGTTTTTTATGATGCAAAGGCCCTCAACCTGGTTGGTCGCAGCGTTGAACACCTTTTCGAGCAATTTCATTCTTCCCATTCCGATTCCTCCACGCCTAGTTTCCATTTATTATATCATAGAAAAAGGCGCAGGCATACGCCAAACGCCCTGCGCGTTTCCCCCCGAACCTATCAATATTCGCGCAAAACAAGCTCTGTCACACCCGGGTTGAGGCCCGCCTCCACGCGCAGCACGCGCGGCGCGCGCGCGAATTCTTGGCGCACCATCTCGCGAAGCTCCGTGCCGAGGTTGAAACCGTGCACGACGCGGATGCGGTAAACCGAAGCATCGCAGCGCATAAGCGCCGCGCGAAGAGCGGCGCGTGCCTGCGCCTTGGTTTTTCCGTGTATGTCGATGGTAAAAATGCCCGCGTGCGCCATGCTTGCCCCCAAAGCGGGATTATATCACAAAAACGCAAATGCTCCTAGCAAATCGGCGCGGATATGATAGAATATACCCGTTGCGCAAAAGCGCGAACATTGCGGGATGCAACCCGGCGGATGCGCTCCGGCGCGCCCGGCGGCCCGCGCGGAGGGTTATGGCCGGCAGCAGCTATGAAATGGACCTCACAGAGGGGCCGCTTTTCAAAAAACTCGTGCGTTTTTCTTTGCCTGTCGTTCTGACGGGCCTGCTGCAATTCCTTTACAGCGCGGCAGACATGATCGTTGCCGGCAAATTCGCCGGCAGCGAAGCGCTCGCGGCCGTAGGTTCGACGGGGGCGCTGATCAGCCTCATCGTCGCGTTGTTTCTTGGCGTGTCCGTCGGGGTGAGCGTCGCCGTCGCCCGCCATTACGGCGCGCGCGAATATGAGGATGTATCGCGCGCCGTGCATACGGCGGTCGCCATCGCTTTGCTCGGCGGCGCGGGGATAGGCGCATTCGGCTTTTTTATGAGCCGCACCTTCCTTGGCTGGATGGGCTCGCCGGCGGACGTCATCGACCAGGCGGCGCAGTATATGCGCATTTACTTCGTCGGCCTTCCAATGCTCATGCTCTTCAACTTCGGCGCGTCGGTGCTGCGCGCCGTGGGCGACACGAAGCGGCCGATGTATTACCTCATCATCGCCAGCATCGTGCACATCGCGCTCAACCTCGTGCTCGTGATCCGCTTCCACATGGGGGTTGCCGGAGTTGCCTGGGCAACGGTCGCCTCGCAGGCGCTCAGCGCCGTGCTTGTAGTCAACTGCCTCGTCCGCACGCCCGGACCTTGCAGGCTCTACCTCAAAAAGCTCGCGGTCGATTGGAACAGCTTGGGCGAAATGATGCGCATCGGCCTGCCCGCGGGCTTGCAGGGGGCGCTGTTCTCGATTTCAAACGTGCTGATCCAATCCTCGATCAACTCGTTTGGGGCGATCGCCATGGCCGGCAACTCCGCCGCTTCCAACCTCGAAAACTTCATTTACATTTCGATGAACGCCGTTTCCCAATCGGCGCTGACTTTTGTGAGCCAAAACGTGGGCGCAAAAAAATATGACCGCATCGGCACGAGCGTGCGCTACTGCAACGTGCTCGTCGCGGCGGTGGCCCTCGTGACGGCCGCCTTCATCATTTTGTTCCGCACGAGCCTTCTCTCGCTTTACGACAGCAGCCCCGAGGTCATCTCTTACGGCAGCATCCGCCTTTTGATCATCGGCCCCGCCTATTTCATCTGCGGGTTTATGGAAGTTTACACCGGGGGCCTGCGTGGCATGGGCAAATCCCTGACGCCGATGCTCGTGACGATCTTCGGCGCATGCGGCCTTCGCATTTTGTGGCTTCTCACGGTGTTCGCACACTGGAACACGACCGCCTCCATTTACATTTCCTACCCTGTGACCTGGGTCGTTACGCTCACGGCTCAGATGATTTTCTTCTATGCTGCAAAAAAGGAGCTCCTGATAGAGGCGCAGCTTGCGCCGCTTGCCGCCTGATCCCAAACGAAAAGAACCCTTTTCTTTCCAAAGGCCGCTTTGCGGATAAAAAGCGTATTTCAATCCGCAGCGCGGGGATGTTATAATGAATGCAAACGTATGCTTCATTGTGGGGGGATCTATGCGCCGTATTTGCATTTTCGCAGCCTCATCGGCCACGCTTGAGCCGGTTTACACCGACGCCGCGTACGAACTTGGCGTGCTCATCGCCAAAGAGGGGCTTGAGCTCGTGTTCGGCGGCGGCCGCACGGGCCTCATGGGCGCGTGCGCGCGGGGCGCGAAAAGCTGCGGCGGACGCGTGACGGGCATTATCCCCGAACGGCTCAACCAGCCCGGCATCGCGTTTGAAGCATGCGACGAACTGCTCGTCACGGCCGACATGCACGCGCGAAAAGCGGCGATGGAGCGCCTCGCCGATGCGTATCTCGTTCTGCCCGGCGGCATGGGCACGCTTGAGGAGCTGGCGGAGGTACTCACGCTCAACCAGCTTGGCTATCTCTCGGCGCCGGTTGTCATCCTTAACATTGCGGGTTTTTACGACGACCTGCTCGCGCAGTTCCAGACCTTTGTCGCCCGCGGGTTTATGGATGAGCGCTGCCTCGCGCTCTTCGCGGGCGCACGAACGCCCTGCGAGGCGGTGGAACGGCTGCGCGCATTTTCAGCGCCGCAGCTCCCCGACAAGATAAGGGATGCGGTAAAAAACTATGAAAACGGGCAAAAACAGCACTGATATCATGGTGTGCGTCACAAGCCAGCGCTCCTGCGACAGGCTCATGGCGCGCGGCGCGGAGCTTGCTTCCCAAGCTGAAAACGCGCGGCTGCATGTTGTGCATTGCGTAGAGACCGGGCGCAATTTCATGAACGCGGCCTATGAATCCGATGCGATCGAATACCTGTTTACCGCCGCGCAGCTCGCAGGGGCAGACCTATCGCTGCTGCGCGCGGAGAATGTAGACGACGCTTTGGTCAACTATGCCCTCGAGCATGACGCGGACATCATCATCCTCGGCGAGGGCAGCCCAGGCGCGCAGTTTAAAGACCACATCGCCATCCGCCTGCAGCGCAGGCTTCCGGGCGTTCGCTTCGATGTGATGCCCAGCAAATAGCGCGGATACATACAAAGGAGAACAGCAAGGCATGATAATCGTAGGCATATGCGGCGCGAGCGGCAGCGGCAAGAGCACGCTCGCGCGGGAGATCGCCGAATCCCTCGCGTGCAGGGTTACCATCATCGGGCAGGACTGTTATTACAAAAACCACGCCGAACTGCCCTTTGAAGAGCGCGTGCACATCAACTACGACGAGCCGGACGCGTTCGATTACGACGAGCTCATGCGCGACATCGCCTGCCTTGACGAGGGGCGCGCCATCACGCGCAAGGGCTATGATTACGCTAAGCACCTGCGCGCGGACACGGATGCGTGCATTGAGCCGCCGGACGTGCTCATCCTCGAGGGCATCCACATGTTCCGCGACGCACGGCTCAATCAGATGATGAGCCTCAAGGTTTATATGCATGTGGATAAGGACATTTGCCTTTTGCGCCGCATCAAGCGCGACATCCGCGCGCGCGGCCGTTCCATTGAAAACATTGCGGAGCAATACCTTGCAACCGTCAAACCCATGTACGAAGCGTACATCAGCAAATACATCAACGACGCGGATTTCGCCGTGATGCGCGGCGGCAAAAACCGCATGGCGATCGACGCGATCAGCGCGTATCTCACTGCAAAGCTCCTCGCCGAAACCTTCGAGCGGGAGCGCGACGGCGCGCAAGGGCGCACGGGGACTTAATAATATGGAACATCGACCTGATCCGGCCAAAGGGCCGAAGAAAAAATTCAACGAGTTGTGGAGCAATTCGCGGCGCGTGCTTCTCATCGTGGCGTTCGGCGTGACACTCTATGCAGCGCTCGAGCACCTCGGCGCGGTGATGGGCGCCGTGCGCAATTTTTTAAGGGTCTTAGAGCCGGTGTTCCTGGGCATCGTCATCGCTTTTTTAGCAAACATGCCGCTGCGCTTCCTTGAGAAGCGCGCGTTCAAAAAATGGAAGCGCGAGAAGCTGCGGCGCGCGGTTTCGACGCTGCTGTCGTTTTTGCTGATCGTGGCGGTTCTGGCGACGTTCATGGTGCTGATTATCCCGCGCATGGCCGACAGCATTGTGTCCCTTGCCGACGGATTCGACGGTTACATCAGCTCGTTCACCGTGTGGGCGGACGATATTTGGAACCACATCGACCTCTCCCCCGCCACGGAGGATAAGATCCGCACGATCGTCGACAAGTTCTTCGTCGGGTTCGACGAATTCCTATCGGATGCGGTGGGCATCATCCTCAAAGCAACGATCAGCGTGCTTTCGTTCGCGGTCGATTTGCTCATCGCGTTCATCATCGGCTTCTACGCCCTCTATAACAAAGAAAAGCTGTTGTTCGGCTGCAAAAAATTCATTGTGGCGGCTTTTCTTGAGGAACAGGCCGTGCACATCATGGATGTATCCTCGCGCACCTATAAATCCCTGCACGATTATTTCTTCGGCATGATCGCCGAATGCACGATCCTCGGCGCGATGACTTATGTGATGATGCTCCTCTTCGGCTTCCCCTATGCCGTGCTCATCAGCGTGATTGTCGGCATGACGCAGATGGTGCCCATCCTCGGGCCTTGGCTTGCGGGGGCGTTCGGCGCGCTGATCATCTTCGTGACCAATCCGCCGCAGGCGCTGTGGTTCGCGCTGGCGCTCGTCGTCGTGCAGCAGATCGACAACAACCTTGTTTATCCGCGCGTGGTCGGCAAAGCCGTGGGGCTTTCCTCCATTTGGGTGATGATTGCAGTGGTGCTCGGCGGGGGCCTTTTTGGCATCGTGGGCATCGTGCTGTGCGTGCCGATCATGGCGGTCGTGTACACGCTCGTATCCGAATGGGTGAACCGGCGTGTGGAGGGCAAGCGCTTCGAAAAGGGCATGCGAAGCGCGCCCCCCACCGAGGAAGAAATCCGCAATATGACGGAGCCATAAAGGGAAAAAAGTTATCTTCTTCTTGGCGCTTTGAGCGCTTGCTCGAACCAGGGGACGATATCCTCCCCCGCGGCTTGGGTGAACGCCTGGTAAAGCTCCCGCGCGGTGGCGATGCGAAAGCCGCTCGCGCTAAAGTAAGCGCGCAGCGCCTCGTAAAAGGCCGCGCGGCCAAGCTTTGTTTCGAGCGCTTCATAGAGTTGATACCCCGAAGCATAAACGACATAGAAGTAATCCGACGGGTCAAAATCATAGAGCGGGGCGTCGATGCGAAGTTTGCGCTCATATTCCGCAAGCGAGCCGAAGCGCTCCATGCGCATTTCTCCGGCTTTTTCCTCGCCCGCATACGAGCGCAAAAACGCGAAGCCCAAATATTCGCACAGCGCCTCATCAAGCCAGGGCGCGTTGATCTGGTCGCTGCCGACCACCGCGTAAAACCACTGGTGCGCGGCTTCATGGCCGATCACGAGCGCCGCGCCGGTCAGGTCGCGCGTGCGCAGGTCGTTTTCGCAAATCATCACAAGCCCCGGGTATTCCATGCCGCCGCCGGCGTCAAAGGGAACCACGAAAAACGTGTCGTAAGGATATTCCCCGATGTTTTCGTTGAAATAATCGAGCGCGGCCGCCGCGACGTCCGCCTCATACGCGGCGTGGTTTTTGTTGTGCCCAAAGGCGACAACGGTGGTGAAGCCGTTTTGCAACACGCGCTTTTCAACGCACGGCGCTTTGACGAGCGCCATCGCAAAGTCGCGCGACTCGGGCGCCGCGATATACCACGTGGAAACGCCGCCCGCGCTCGTCTTCTCGACGAGGCTGCCGGTGTGCGCAAGCTCCCACCCATCGGGCGCGTTGAGAGTCAGCTTATAGTCCGCGCATTCGCTGTAAAACGCATCCCCCACGCCGACATATGCGTCCGTGCGCCACGCGCTTTGCTCATACACCGCCGCGATGGGCAGCATGTTGCCGAGCATGAGCCCGGTTTTATTGACGCCGAAGCGCCCGCCCGTTTCGGGCAGGCCGATGTTGAAGGT
>CAZJIS010000023.1:0-27193 GCA_964546125.1 uncultured Clostridium sp. | reverse complement strand
GCTCGATGCGGGCATCGCGCCCGGCGAGCTCGACTTTATTTTATGCGCGACCATATCGCCTCGGGCGGCAACGATTATAAAAACATCATGGCGCAGGTGGCCTGGGAGAACACGCGTGTGCGCACGCATGCGTTCTTCGTCGATTTTTTGCGCCGCCGCGGCGTGCTGCCGCACGAATTGGATGGGCGCATGCTCAACCTCGACCCCGCGTGGCCGCCGCCCCGGTGAGGGAAAGCGGACTTGCCTGATCATTTCGTATCCGTTCGCGCCGGGCGCATGCTTCCCGCCGCCGCGGGCTGCGGGGACGCTTATCACGCAAACGTAATCGAGCCTAACATCGAGGCATGGCGCGCGCCGGTCGCCGAGGGCAGCGAGCCCGTGCGGCGAAAAAAGGTTTCGTAGGCGAGCACGGCAAAGGCCATGGCCTCTTTGGCGTCGTTTTGGATGCCCACCTCCCCGCTTGCGCGGTAACAAACCGGGTAACACGCTTCAAGCATGCGCAAAAGCGCCGGGTTCTTCGCGCCGCCTCCGCATAAAATCACCTCGTCCGGCGGCTTTGGCAAAAACGCGCGGTAGGCGTTTGCGATGGAGGCCGCCGTGAAATAGGTGAAGGTCGCAAGCTTATCCGCATCGCAAAGCCCTTCCTTTTCCATCTGCGCCCAGAGCGCCGCGCCGAGTTGAACGCCAAAAAGTTCCCGTCCCGTCGATTTGGGCGGCTTTTTTGCAAAATAGGGCATCGATAGCCAACGCGCGACGCGCGCTGTGTCGGGCGTGCCGCTGGCGGCAATCAGGCCGTCCCGATCGTAGAGCAGCGCGCCGCCGGTAATGCGCTGTGCGCCATAGTCGATGAGCATGTTGCCGGGCCCGGTGTCGAAGGCGAGCACGCCCTCGGGCGTCTGCGCCTTTAAGCGCGCAGGCAGGTAGCAAACGTTGGCGATGCCGCCGATGTTCTGCACGCAGCGCGTTTTTTCGGGGTGGGAGAGGAAGAGGTAGTCGACATACGGCACGAGCGGCGCGCCCTCGCCGCCCGCGGCGATGTCCCTTGCGCGAAAGTCGGAAACGACGGTGATGCCCGTGCGCTCGGCGATCACCGCGGGGCTTCCAAGCTGCAATGTGGAGGGCGTTCCCGCGCCCCGCGGCACATGCCACACCGTTTGCCCGTGGCTGCCGATGAGCTCCACCGCGCCCGGCGTAAGTCCGGCCTCCCGGATAGCCCCAAGGGCCGCGCGGGCAAAGGCTTCGCCCAGGGCGAAGTTAAGCTCGCACAGCATATCGACCCGCGCGCTTTCGGGGCGGAACGCCGCGAAGATCTGCGCGCGAAGCGCCGCGTCGTGCGGGAAGTGCGCGTGGTGCAGCAGTTTCCAGCAAAGCTCCGGCGGCGCGCCGTTGATGTCTGCGATGGCGACGTCCGTCCCATCGGCCGAGGTGCCGCTCATCAATCCCGCAACGATCATGCCTCTTCCCCCAAACCGCCGAGGATGCGCTTGATTGCGCCCGCGCGAAGCGGCAGAATCGTGCGGTTCTCCCGGCCGTTGTAAACCTCGTTCGTCAAAAGCGCGATGCTCAGGCTGCGCGTGGGGTCCACCCAAAAGCAGGTCCCTGTGAAGCCCGTGTGGCCGAAGGCTTCGCGCGCAAGCGGGCGGGAATGCGCCGCCGGATCGTCGAGGCGGAGCTGGAAGCCGAGGCCGCGCCGGTCGCCCTCGCAGGCTGCGCCCTCGCGCACCATCTCGCGCACGGTTTCCCGGCGCAAAAGGCTCTTTTTTCCCTCGAGCGCGTCGAGGAAGCTTTGGGCAAACAGGGCCGTATCCCGCGCCGTTGAAAACACGCCCGCGTGTCCCGCGATGCCGTTGAGGCAGAAGGCGTTTTCATCGTGCACCACACCCTGGGGGCGGAAGCCCCGCCACGCGCAGAACTCGGTTTGGGCAATGTTGCCGCGCTCGAGGGTTGCGTCATCCACGGGCAAATAGGATGTGGCGGCTAAACCCAAAGGCGCGCACACGCGTTCGCGAAGCAAAGCGTCGAGCCGCTTGCCGGTGCGCTTTTCCATTGCCCAGCCGAGCATGATGAGGCCGATGTCGGTATAAACGACTTTTGCGCCTGTGGGATAGGCAAAGGGCAAAGCAAAAAGATCGCGCTCGATCTCCCCGCGGTTTGCGCGCTTATAGAGCGCCATCCACGCGAGGCCCGCGTTGTGCAGCAGCACCTGCCGCCAGGTGATCGCGCCGGCGTCGGCCTCGGCCTCCCCCTCCCAACTGCTGCGGTAGCCCGAAGGTTCAAGGGGGAATTCATAGCGCCCCACCGGGCGCATGCCCCGCATTTGGGGGAAGCTTTCCGACACGCGCTCATCGAGGCTGAAAACACCCTCCTCCACGAGCGTCATAAACGCCGCCGTGCAAAAGTTTTTGGTGACCGAAGCCATATCAAAGCGCGTATCCAAAGTGCAGGGCGGGCCATTTTCCGCGCCGAGCACGCCGTAGGCGCCCTCGAACACGACTTTGCCGCGGTGCATGATGCAGGCGGTGATGGCGGGGGCCATGCGCTCCGCGGCGCAGCGGGCAAGGTAGCAATCAAGCGATGTGAAGTCCATTTACGCATCCTCTTTCTCAAACGGTGGTTTTTAGATCAGTGGGCTCGGTGAAGCCCTTATGTCCATAGCAGGGGGGGGGACGGCTCCATGCGGCCGAACCGTTGGAAAAAGTCCCTTTTCTCTTTTTGCAGTATACCACAGGCGGGCGCGCGGGACAGAGCCGCCGGCATGCGCGCGCAAGAAATTTTGCGTTTTTTTGATTTTCCTGTTGACAGGCGCGCCCGTTTTTAGTATTCTGGCAAAAATAGCGCGCACGCGGTGCGTCTGTTGGGCTGCGCGCGGAAAGGTGAACGGATCATGCCGGAGCGTCGAGCCAAAAACAATTGCATAACGCCGCCGCTGCCGTTTCCTGAAAACACTGGTGATTTGTGAACCAAGTGTTTTTTTTTAGAAAAAAGCGCTTTGATTTTAGAGAACAGGAGAATGCACATGCTCAAAAACAGGAACCTGATCGCGCCGGGGGACTTCACCCTCGATGAGATCGAAGAGGTGCTCGAACTTGCCGGGCGCGTCATCCGCGAGCCCGCGCGCTACGCTGCCGCCTGCAAAGGCAAGCTGCTTGCAAGCCTCTTTTACGAGCCCTCAACCCGCACGAAGTTCTCGTTCGACGCCGCGATGCTGCGCCTTGGCGGGCAGACGCTCGGCTTTTCGGACCCTTCAACCTCGAGCGCGGCCAAGGGCGAAACCATTGCCGACAGCGCGCGTACCGTTGCAAAATACGCCGACCTCATCGTTGTGCGCCACCCCAAGGAAGGAACGGCGCGGCTCATCGGCCAATATGCCGGCTGCCCGGTCATCAACGCGGGGGACGGCGGCCACCACCACCCGACCCAAACGCTGACGGACCTTCTTACGATCCGCAACTACAAGGGCGCCTTTGAGGAGCTGACGGTCGGCGTATGCGGCGACTTGAAATTCGGCCGCACGATCCACTCGCTCGTCACCTGCCTTGCGCGCTATGGCAGCGTGCGCTTTCTCTTCATTTCGCCCGAGGAGCTTCGCATGCCTTCCTACGTTAAAGAAGAGATCGCTTCGCACGGCGCAAACTATGTGGAAACGGACGACCTCGAAGGCAACATCGGCAAGCTCGACATCCTCTACATGTCCCGCGTGCAAAGGGAGCGCTTCATCAGCGAGGAGGAATATCTGCGCCTCAAGGACTTCTTCGTGCTCACCTGTGATAAGATGAGCAAGGCAAAAGACGACATGATCGTCATGCATCCGCTGCCCCGCGTCAACGAGATCGCAACGGAAGTGGACGGCGACCCGCGCGCGGTCTACTTCGAGCAGGTGCGCTTTGGCATGTATGTGCGCATGGCGCTGATTATGAAGCTGCTGGGCGCGGAATGAACGGGCACTACCAAAGAGGAGAAAAACGATGATCAACGTTTCCAAGCTTAAAAAGGGCATCGTCATCGATCACATCCGCGCGGGCCACGGCTATAAGATCTTCCAGCAGCTGGGGCTCGACCAGCTTGAGGATGTAGTGGTATTGATGCGCAATGTGGAAAGCAACAAAATGGGCCGCAAGGACCTCATTAAAATCGAAACCGATCTCGAGCTTAACTTCGATGTGCTCGGGCTCATCGACCCCGGCGTGACCATCTCCTTTGTGGAGGATGGACGGCAGATAAAAAAAATCAAGCTTTCGCCGCCCGCGCAGGTGCACGGCATTCTTAAATGCAAGAACCCGCGCTGCATCACGCAGCAAGAGCGCATTGAAAACGTCGCCTTCCGCCTTGTCGATGCGGAGCGGCGCGAGTATGCCTGCGAATACTGCGACGCGCGCACGCACCTTTGATCGAACGATGAAAGAATGTTATCGCAATGCCCGGCTCGTGGACGCTTCGGGCGAACGCTTCGGCGATCTTTGCTGGGAAAACGGCTCGATCCTCGCCGTGGGCGAAAAAACCGGCCTGCGCTGCGACAGGGAAACGGACCTTGCGGGCCGCGTGATCATGCCGGCTCTCATCGACCTGCACTGCCACCTGCGCGATCCGGGCTACCCGCAAAAAGAAACGATGGAAAGCGGCATGCGCGCGGCCATCAAGGGCGGTTACGCCATGCTTTGCGCCATGGCGAACACCGATCCTGTCACCGCGACGCCCGCGCAGGTAAAAGCGAACCACGAAAAGGCGCGCGCGCTCCGCCTTTGCCGCCTCATGCAGGGCGCGGCGGCCGGGGAAAACCTTGGGGACGCCGTGCCCACGGACTATGCCGCGCTCGCGCAAACAACGCGCATGATCAGCAACGACGGCAAAACCATCTTTTCGGATGATTTTATGCAAAAGCTCCTTTGCGCCTCCGCGCGATATGGCTTTTTTGTGAGCACGCACGCGCAGCCCGAGCGGCAAATCGTCGCGCGCGACATCGCGCTGCTGCGCGAAGTGGGCGGCAACCTCCATGTGGGGCACATCAGCCGGAAAGAAACGGTGGAAATGATCCGCGAAGCCAAGCGTGAAGGGCTCTTTCTCACCTGCGAAGTCACGCCGCACCACCTTTTTGGGTATGACGACGGCTACCGCGTCAACCCGCCGCTTCGGACGAAAGAAGATGCGTTGGCGCTTATCGAGGGCATTCGCGACGGAACGGTCGATTGCCTCGCCACCGACCATGCCCCGCATACCGAGGCCGACAAACAAGCCGGCATGGCGGGCATTTCGAACATCGAGCACGCGCTGGCGATCTTTTATCAGGTGTTTTATGAAAATGGATTGCCGCTTAGCAAATTGAGCGAGCTTGCTTCCTACGCTCCGGCAAAGCGGCTCGGGCGCCGCGCGGGGCTGCTCGCGTCCGGATATCCGGCGGATCTTGTCGTATTTGAGCCGGAAGAAGAGTGGACCATCCGCCGCGCGCAAATGATCTCAAAATCGAACAACACGCCCTTTGAGGGCCGCTGCGTGCGCGGCCGCGTCAAACAAACCATCGTGGAAGGAGAAGTGCGTTATGGCTATGGAGAGGCTTTTTAAGGCCATTCAAACGAAAGGCCCTGTGTGCGTGGGGCTCGACACGCAGTATTCCTTTTTGCCGGAATACATCAAGCGCCGCGACGATTCCACAGGCAGCAAGCTCTTCGCGTTCAACCGCGCCATCATCGACGCGGTGCACGAGGAGGCGGGCTGCTTCAAGGTGCAAATCGCCTGTTACGAGGCGCTGGGCCTCGAAGGCATGCGCGCCTTTGCGAACACCGTGCGCTATGCGCGCGCAAAGGGCAGCATCGTCATTTCCGATGTGAAGCGCGGGGATATTTCCTCCACCGCCGCGCAGTATGCGCAGGGCCATTTCACGGGCGACTTTGAAACCGACATCATCACCGTCAACGCCTACATGGGCGAGGACGCGGTTTCGCCCTATTATCCTTACCTTGAAAAAGGCAAGGGGCTCTTCGTGCTGGTCAAAACCTCCAACCCCGGCAGCGGCGATTTTCAAGACCTCGATACCGGCGGCATGACGCTCTACCAGCGCATGGCAAAAAAGGTTTCGGAGTGGGGCGAGGCGTTCGTCGGCGAGAGCGGCTTCTCGGCCATCGGCGCGGTCACGGGTCTCACCTATCCCGGCGAATTCGAGCGCATCCGCGCGCTCATGCCCCGCACGCCGCTGCTTATCCCCGGTTATGGCGCGCAGGGCGGCACGGGCAAGGACATTGCGGTGTTTTTCCGCGAGGGGCTTCGTGGCGTGGTCAACTCCTCGCGCGGGCTCATCACCGCCCACAAGGGCAAAAGCGAAGAAGAAGGCTTTGAAGAACATGTGCGCGGGGCCGTCATCGCCATGCGGGAGGACATCCTCTCATGGCTGTGATCGCCGCAAACGAACGTATTGCGCAAGGCGTTTACCGCATGCGCATCGAGGGCGCGCCCGAGGGGCAGGCGGGGCAGTTTGTGATGCTGCGCGCGCCGGGCAGGCTCGACCCCTTCCTCGGCCGCCCGATCAGCCTTTATGATAGCTGCGGCGATGAACTGACGCTCGTCTACCAAATCGCGGGGCGGGGAACTTCGTTGTTTGCCGGCATGCAGCGCGGGCAAACGATCGATGTGCAGGGGCCCTATGGCAACGGCTTCCCGCTTGCTGCGGGCGACGCGGCGCTCATCGGAGGGGGCATCGGCAGCGCGCCGATGCACCTGCTTGCAAAGGTGCTGCGCAAAAAAGATCCCGCGCGGCGCATCGATGTTTATCTCGGTTTTCGCGAGGAGGCTTACCTTGAAGAAGCGTTCGCCCGCTATGCCGATCATGTTCACACCAACATCGGCGGCTTTGTCACGCGGGATGTGGATTTTGCGCGGCCGGCCACCTTTTATGCCTGCGGCCCTTCGCCCATGCTTCGCGCCGCGGCGGAGGCTGCGCGGGCGGCGGGCGCGAAACTCTACGTTTCGCTTGAAAAGCGTATGGCTTGCGGCGCGGGCGCGTGCCTTGGATGCTCGATCAAAACGAGCGGCGGCAACCGGCGTGTGTGCAAGGATGGGCCGGTGTTCGACGCGCGGGAGGTAAACGATGTCCTCTAATCCCTTAAAAACAGAACTCGCGGGCGTGAACCTTAAAAACCCGGTGATCGCGGCCTCCGGCACATTCGGCTTCGGGCGCGATTACGAGGGCATGTTCGATCTTTCCCGCCTGGGCGGCATCAGCTCGAAGGGGCTGACGCTGCATGGAAGCCCCGGCAACGACGGCGCGCGCATCGTGGAGACGCCGGCCGGGCTTCTCAACAGCATAGGCCTTGAAAATCCGGGCGTTGCGGCCTTCGTGCGCGAGGAAGCGCCCTATATGCGAACGCTTGGCTGCGCGGTGATCGCCAACCTCGGCGGGCACAGCGCGGAGGATTATTTAAAAGGCGCGGCGCTTCTCAACGGGGCCGAGATCGATATTCTCGAACTCAACATCTCCTGCCCCAACGTCAAGGCGGGCGGCATGGCCTTGGGCATGCGCCCGGAGAGCGCGGCGGAAATCACCCGCCGGGTGCGGGAAGTATCCCGCCATCCGCTGATGGTCAAGCTCACGCCAAATGCGCCCGAGCTTTGTGAAGTCGCGCTCGCGTGCGAAGCGGCGGGGGCGGATGCGTTAAGCCTCGTGAACACGTTCCTTGGCATGGCGATCGATGTGAAGAACAGGCGCGCGGCGTTTGAAAATGTGTATGCGGGCCTCTCCGGCCCCGCGATCATGCCCATTGCGCTTCGCATGGTGCACCAGGTCGCGCGGCGCGTGGCGATCCCGGTCGTCGGCATGGGCGGCATCACCAACACCGAGGATGCGCTCTGCTTTCTCATGGCGGGGGCGCGGGCCGTGCAGGTGGGGTCGATGACCTTCGCCGATCCGCGCGCGATGCTCGGCATCATTGACGGACTTGCGGCATACTGCGCCGGGAACGGGCTTGCGAACATCGGCGAGATATGCGGCATTATCTAACACTTTTATATAGGAGGGAACTATGGCGGATAATTTAAGCATCATGAAACAGTGCGAAGCGTTCCTGGAGGGGCATTTCGTGCTTTCCTCGGGTCTGCACAGCGGCAGTTATTGCCAGTGCGCGAAGCTTTTGCGCTTTCCCGGCCTTGCGGCTGAAGTGCTTGGAAGCGTCGCCGAGCAGGTCAAGGAGCTTGGCGTCACCAAGGTGTGCGGGCCGGCGATGGGCGGCGTGCTCGTTTCCTACGAGCTTGCGCGCCAGATCCAAAAAGAGAGCATCTTCACCGAGCGCAAGGATGGCCAAATGCAGCTGCGGCGCGGCTTCGTTGTGAGCCCCGGCGACCGCGTGCTGATCGCCGAGGATGTGATTACCACCGGAAAATCGACGATGGAAACCGCGCGCGTGCTCGAAGAAATGGGCGCCAAGGTCGTGGGCGCGGCGTGCATCGTGGACCGGCGCGGCGAGAACTGCGCGTTCGCGCTGCCCGTTTACGCGGCGCTTCGCCTTGCGGTCGAAGCCTACGACCCCGCCTGCTGCCCCCTGTGCGCGGCCGGCGCGGGCGCGCCCGAAAAGCCCGGCAGCCGGGAGAAGATATAAAAAAGCACCGCAAAGACCGAAGCTTTCATAAAGCGCCGCGCGAAAGAACGCCGCCCGCCCCGGGCGGGGCGAAGCGGCAAAACGGTGCGCAAGGGGGCTTAGCGCAGCAAAAACTGCACGCTGTAATGCTCGGGCAAAAAGTAGAATTTGCAGCGCGCGAGCTTTGCTTCGGTTTCATCTTCAAGGATGGATTCAATCAGCAGAAGCGGCGTGCCCTCTATAACGGCGAGGAACTCCACCTCGAGCTCGTTGGCGTAAATGAGCTTGACGTGCAGGCTCTGGCTCGAAGCTTTTTCATAAAGGGCGCAGCTTAGAAGGTCGATGATGGCGTTGTCGTCCGCCACGTCGATGCTGAGCGCCGCAAGCACCTTTGCAGGCACTTGCACGAACGCGTAACCCACAATGTCTTCCCCCGCGCGGTACACCAGGTCGCTTGCAAGCACCAGTTCGCTTGGCCCGAGCGCAAGGCGGCTGCGCGCGATGTCCGTTGGGCTTGCGTAGTTGAAGCGAATCTCCACATCGTCGATGCGGCGCTTACAAAGCGTCGTCATCGGGTTGAAAATGCGCTTGGGGATCGCCTGATCGTCGCGCGCGGCGACGAGGGTGCCCTTGCCCTGCGCCTTGATGATGAGGCCGTCCTCCCCCAGAATGGCGAGCGCCTGACGCAGCGTGTTTCGGCTCACGCCGTATTTTTGCGCGAGCTGCACTTCGCCCGGCAAAAGATCGCCCTGCGGGTAAATGTTGTTGACGATATCGAGATAAAGCGAATTATAAATGCTCACATACGAAGGCACACTGCTCTGATAGAGCCTTTTGTTCTGCATAGGCCGCACTCCTCTACTAAAAAAGACTTGCTCAACCTGTTTAACATTCTATCATGAATAAAGGCCGAACGCAAGGCGCGTTTTACCGGGCGCAAACACGCACCTTCCGCTAAAAAGCGTATTCATCGGCTTTTTTGGGGGACGGGCGGCCCCGCTCTTGACAGAGATACAGCGCGATGATATACTTCAATAGTTGTTGAACAAGCTGAATATAACTCCTTACGCCTTGGTTATCTGGCGCCCGGCCGGGCGCACATATAAATACGCTATAAGGAGGGTATCATGGAAATCAAACAGAAGAAGAGCATCGGCAGGCTGCTCGTGGGCGATTGGAAAACGGCCACCATCGTCACCGTGGGCATTGGCGCGGCGCTCTACGGGGTGCTGATGAACTATGGCGGCATCCAGGTCTTCACCAACACGCAGCTGACGACCGCTATGATCATTCCCGTCGTGGTAGGCGGCCTCTTCGGGCCTTTACCGGCGCTTGTGACATGCGGCGTGGGCAACATCATCGCCGACCTGATCGGCGGCTGGGGCATGTGGTTCGACTGGTCCATAGGCAATGCGCTCATGGCCTTTTGCGTCGGATTGCTGCCGCTCTATGGCGCCGATATCAAAGGGGGCGTATTCACCGTCAAGCACGCGATCATCTATTCTGTGTGCTGCATCCTCGGCAACGTCCTCGCCTTTGGCGTCGTGACCCCTGTGTTCTCCTATCTGCTCTATGCAAGCGACCTGAACATTACCTTCCTGCAGGCTTTTGTGGCGACATTGGGCAACTGCCTCGTGCTGCTGGTGATCGGCATTCCGATTCTCATTCTGCTCGCGCGCCGCTATAAGTCCAGAAGCAACCTCTCGCAGGAAAAATCCGACCAATATTAAGAACATATAAGAGAGAAGCCGCATGAAAGAGACCGTCATCCGCTTCGAAAACTTCGGGTTCCGCTATAAGGTGCAACAGGAGCCGACGCTGTACGATATCAACCTCGAGATCCGCAAGGGCGAGAAAATATTGATACTCGGCAGCTCCGGCAGCGGAAAATCGACGCTTGCCAACTGCATCAACGGGCTCATTCCGTTTTCGTATGAGGGGACGATCACCGGTTCCGTCACCGTTAACGGCGTTAATACCAAAACAGCCTCGATCCATGCGCTCAGCCGCATGGTGGGCACGGTGCTGCAGGATAGCGACGCGCAGTTCGTGGGCCTCTCCGTGGGGGAGGACATCGCCTATGCGATGGAAAACGAATGCGTGCCCTACCTTGAAATGGTTCCCGCCGTGCGCCGGCACGCCGCAGTGGTCGGCATGCAGGAGTTTATCGGCGCGGTTCCTTTCGACCTTTCCGGCGGCCAGAAACAAAAAGTCGCGATCGCGGGCGTGCTCGGCAACGATGTGAACATCCTCGTCTTTGACGAGCCGCTCGCGGCGCTCGACCCGCAGATGGGGGAAACCGCCATCGAACTCATCGACGACCTTGCTAAAAATGAGGAGCGCACGATCATTATCATCGAGCACCGCCTTGAGGATGTGCTCCACCGCCGGGTAGACCGCGTGATCCTCATGGCCGAGGGGCGCATCGTGGCGGACATACCGCCCGAGGAGCTGCTCCAAAGCACGCTGCTCGCCCAATACGGCATCCGCGAGCCGCTCTACATTACGGCGATGAAATACGCCGGCTGCACCATCGGGGAGAACGGCAACCTCGGGGACATCCGTACGCTTTGCCTCACGGAAGAAAACAAAAACAAGCTTCTTGCCTTTTTTAACAGCGACGCGCCCAAAGAGGCGCCGCAAAAGGGCGAGGAGGTCATCCGCTTCGATCATGTCAGCTTTGCTTACGACGCGGGCGTGGACGTTTTGAAGGACGTTTCGTTCGCTGTTCATAAGGGGGAGCGCATCGCCATCATCGGCAAAAACGGCGCCGGCAAATCGACGGCCGCCAAGCTCATCTGCGGCATCGCCCGTCCGCGCAAGGGCGAGGTCGTGATCGCCGGCAAAAACAGCCGCGCGATGTCGGTCAAAGAGATCGGCGAGCGCGTGGGCTATGTGATGCAAAACCCCAACCAGATGCTCATCAAAGACACCATTAAAAAAGAAGTCGAATTTGCGCTCACGATCCGCGGCGTCGGCGCCGATGAGATTCGCGAGCGCGTCACCGCGGCGCTCAACGCGTGCAGCCTCTACCCCATGCGCAACTGGCCGGTCGACACGGTCAGTTACGGGCAGAAAAAGCGCGTGACCGTCGCCTCGATCCTTGTGCTCACGCCCGATGTGCTCATCCTTGACGAGCCTTCCGCCGGGCAGGATTACCGCAGCTACATGGAAATCATGAAGTTCATCGACCGGCTCAACCGCGAGCTTGGCATCGCCATCCTTTTTATCACACACGACATGCACCTCGCGCTCGAGAATACCGATCGCGCCATCGCCTTTGCGGACGGCTCGCTCGTGGCGGACGCGCACGTATTCAATGTGCTTGCCGACGATGAGGTCATCGCCCGCGCCAACCTCAAGCAAACGTCCCTTTACACCCTTGCGGTGCGGCTCGGCCTTATGCCCGAGCGGACGATCCGCCGCTTCATCGAACACGAAAGGCAGGTGAAAGCGGATGAATAACAGGCTTGTCATCAACTTCGTGCCCGGCAGCACCACGCTGCATAAAATGACGGGCGGCACAAAGGTGCTGCTGTTCGTGCTCTACACCATCGCCATCATCTCCACGTTCGACCTGCGCGTGCTCGTGCCGCTGCTTGTGCTGCCGCTTGCCGCCATCGTTTCAATGAAGCCCAACTATAAACCGATTGCGTTCCTCTTCGCGTTCACAACGATCTCGGTCGGCGTAATCGGCTCGATCATGCTCATTTTGGTTTCGCCCAACGCCGGGCAAACCCATGTGGGTGCGCACACCGTGATCGCACAGATCTCCCCGAAAATTTATGTCACGCGCGAAACGCTCTGGTACCTTCTTGTTACCTTCGTCAAGCGTATGGCTTCCTTTGCGGTGGTGATGGCGTTCGCGCTCATGACCACGCCCTCGGAGTTTGCTTCGGGCCTCAATTTCTTGCATGTGCCCTATAAGGTCTGCATCATCGTGTCGCTTGCCTACCGCACGATCCCCGATATTGCCAAGCGCTTCATCGACATCCGCTATTCGATGATGATGCGCGGCGTCGAGCTTGACGCGAAGCGCGCCTCCGTTGCAAAGCGCCTGAAGCACACGGGCGTCATGCTTGTGCCGCTGATCCTCTCCTCGTTCGGGCGGGTGGAAAACATCGCAAACGCCATGGACCTGCGCGGGTTTGGGCGGGGCAAAAAGCGCACATGGTTTGCGGAGCACGAGCTGACGCGCGCGGATTATATCATGCGCGGCTTTTGCATCGCGCTCGCTGCGGCGACGGTCTTTTACATCGTGTATTTCAAGATCATCAACCCATACCCGGTCACGATGTGGTGCCCTTTTGTGCGCCCCGAGGACATCACAAAAACCAATGTGTTCGATACGCTGTTCTTCCTCAAGTGGTTTGACTGAGGCAAAAAAGCGCATGGATAAAACAATCCTATTGAAAGGACCTTCTGCTTTTATGAAAAAACCTGCGATCGTCATGCAAACGGACTTTGGCGTGGACAACATTTCCGTTTGCGCCATGAAGGGCGTGTGCCGCCAAGTTTCGCCCGAGCTCGAGCTTTTCGACAGCACGCACGCCATCCGCCCGTTCGACGTGCTCAATGCCGCGGACGCGCTGATCTACACCGTTCCGTATTGGCCCGAAGGCACGGTCTTCGTGTCAGTGGTGGACCCGGGCGTGGGCACGGCGCGCAAGAGCTGCGTGGCCAAACTCAGCAACGGAAGCTACATCGTCACGCCCGACAACGGCGCGCTTACCTATGTGAAAGAGCAGTTGGGCATCGCCGCTGTGCGCGAGATCGACGAAAGCGTTAACCGCTACCCCACGACGCGCGAAGTGCACATTTTCCACGGGCGCGACGTTTATGCTTATTGCGCGGCGCGCCTTGCCGCGGGCGTCATCGATTTTGAGGGCGTCGGTCCCGAATACCCGGTCGCGGAGATCGTCATGGCTCCCTACCTGCGCCCGAGCGTTGAAAACGGCGTGATTTCGGGCATGATCTGCGAGGCGAGCGAGCATTTCGGCATGGTCGGCACGAACATCCCGTTCAAGTGGCTGCACGAGAACGGCCTGGAATACGGCGATTCCGTGCGTGCGAGCGTCATGAACGGCGATGAAGTCGTTTTCGATGATGTAGTTCCGCTTGCAAAGAGCTTTGGCTATGTGGAGCAGGGCGGCGTGCTCGTATTCAGCTCCGAAACGAGCACCGTGATGATCGCCAAGAACCGGGGCAACTTTACCAGCGATTTCGGCGTGGGCTTTGGGCCTTCGTGGAAGCTCGCTGTGAGAAAGGCGTGAGTCTTATGCGCACGCGCGTGCTTGCCATCGAAACGGATTACGGCACGGCCGACGGGCGCGCGGCGAAGTTCGCAGGCGCCGTCAAGCGCGTCGACCCCACCCTCGAGGTGGATTTTGCAAACCACCGCTGCCCGCGCGGCAACTTTCAGGCCGCGGGTACCATGCTCTACAACTCTTTGCCCTTTTTCCCCGAGGGCACGGTTTATCTTTGCCTTGTCGCGCGCGCGGGGGAAATCGATCCCCCCTCGGCGGCGCGCACGCACGATGGCAAGTTCATCCTCGCGCCGGACAACGGCCTTCTCACAATTTGGCTCGAGAACTTCGGGCTCGAATCGATCCGGCGGCTCGATGTGCGGCGCGCTCCGGAGGGCATGGACCCCTATGCGTATTTTGCGGCGCGCCTTGCAAACGCTACCATCGATTATGAAGACCTCGGCCCCGCCTATCCCGTGGAGCAGGCCGTGCGCCTGCCCTTGCCCGGGGCGGAGGTGGGCGAGGGCTATGCTTCCTGCGGCGTGATGAGCGCGATGGAAAACTTCGGCAACATCAACCTTTCGGTCCCTATTGAGCGCTTCGAGCAGACCGGCATCCGCTTTGGCCAAACAGTGCGCGTGCGGGTCGCATTTCAGGGCAAAACCTGCTTTGACGCGGCGGTGCTTTACGACCGCTCCTTTGGCTACACCGCGCCCGGCGCGCCCATCCTCTTCAACGGCAGCACCGGCTATGTGGGCCTCGGCCTTAACCGCGAGAGCTTCACGCAGGCTTATATGAAGGAGCGCCATGAAGCGGGGCTTGGCGCCTATACGATCACCATCGAAAAAATCCCGTTTGGAAAGGAAGCTTTTTCGCTATGAAACCCAACATCGTTTTGCAAACGGACTTTGGCCTGACAACCGGCTTTGTCAGCTCTATGTACGGCGTGATCAAAATGGTTGACGCCGAGCTCGACATTTACGACCTCAACCACGAAATCCGCCCATTCGACATGCGGCAGGCCTCGTTTTTGCTCGCCGCGACCATCCCTTACTGGCGGCCGGGCACGGTGTTCGTTTCGGTCGTGGACCCGGGCGTGGGCACGGCGCGGCGCGGCTGCGTCGCCCGCCTCAACAACGGCAGCTTCATCGTCACGCCCGACAACGGCACCTTAACGGCCGTGCGCCAGGAGGTCATTGAGGTGCGCGAGATCGACGAGCGCGTCAATCGCCTTGCCGGCAGCGAAAAAGCCGGCACGTTCCACGGGCGCGATGTGTTTGCCTACTGCGCCGCAAAGCTAGCCTCGGGCGCCATCGATTATGCGGGCGTGGGCCCCGCCTACCCGCTCGAGGAGATCGTGACCTTTGAAGTGACGCGCGGCACGGTGGGGGAGGGCTTTGCCAACGGCGAGGTCGCGGGCTGCCTCAAGCATTTCGGCGGCGTGGGAACCAACATTCATGTCGATGATTTCGAGCGCACGGGCATTCAGCTCGGCGACGTCGCGCATGTGAAACTCACCAAGGGCGATAAGACGCTTTTTGAGCAAAACGTGCTCTACCACCGCTCCTTTGGCTATGTCGAAGAGGGCGGGCCCATCCTCTACAACGGCAGCACCAGCCCCTACATCGCGCTGGGCCTCAACAAGCGGAGCTTCGCCGAAAAATATCTGCCGGATATCTTCAATCCCGGCGAGCGCTTTTCGGATTATAAAATCGCCATTCAAAAGGTGCATAAGGAGGATTGAACCATGACCAAACCCTGCATTGCCGTGCAAACGGACTTTGGCGTTTCAAGCGGCGCGATGTTCGGCGTGTGCAAGACCATCGACCCGTCGCTCGAGGTGTTCGACATCGCATATAACATCCCGAAGTTCAATGTGGAGCGCGCTTCCTCGCACCTTCGAAGCGTTGTTCCCTTTTGGCCTGCGGGGACGATCTTCGTTTCGGTCGTGGACCCCGGGGTCGGCACGGCGCGCCGCGCATGTGTCGCCAAGACATCGAACGGCTATTATATCGTCACGCCCGACAACGGCAGCCTCACGGGCCTTGTCAACGAGTTCGGCGTCGAAGAGGTGCGCGAGATCGACGAAACCGTCAACCGCCTCAAGGGCACCGAGAAAACGAGCATCTTCCATGGGCGCGACCTTTTTGCCTACTGCGCGGCCAAGCTCGCCGCAGGCGTCATCGACTTTGCAGGCGTGGGCCCCGCCTACCCGGTGGAGGAGATCGTCACGTTCCGCATCCCCGCGGTTTCCATCGCGCAAAGCGAGGCGCATGGCTGCGTGACCGAGATTATGGAACCCTTTGGCAACCTCGAAACCAATATCCGCATCGAGGATTTTGAAAAGACCGGCATCGTGCAAGGCGACCATGTGCGCGTGTCGATCCGCCATGGCGAGCAAATGGTTTTCGATAAAACCATTCTCTACCACCGCGCGTTCGGCTATGCGCCGCCGGATGAGGAAATCCTCTATAACAGCTCCTCCGGCTTCATGGGCGTGGCGCTCAACCGCCGCGATTTCGCGCGCACCTATGGCGTTGAGGGCGGCTCGGAGTGGCTGCTGACGATTGTGCGGGGAGGTTGACATGGTTTTCCCCGCTTTGGTGCTCCTTTCCGATTTTGGGGATGGCCACGGCTCCGGCGCGATGACGGGCGTTTGCAAGCGCGTGGAGCCTGCCCTCTCGATTTATGAACTCACCAACGACGTGCCCCGTTTCGATGTGGCGCAAGCTTCGCGCCTCATCGCCGGGCAGCTTGGCGCATGGCCGCGCGGCACGGTGTTCGTGTGCGCGGTGGACCCCTCGGCCGGCGCCGGGCAGCGCGTGCTCGCATGTGAAACGGCCGATGGCTGCATCATCGTCGGGCCGGACAACGGCTGCTTTGCCGAGGCCGCCGCCCACCCCGGCATCTGCGCGGCGCGGGATGTTTCGGCGCTTAGCGAGGAATATCTTCGCATGTGCGGCGGGGGCGCAAGCCACGGCCGCAATCTCGCATGGTGCGCGGCGAAGATCGCCGCCGGCCGCCCCGCTTTCAACGAGGCGGGAGAGGCCGCCGAAGTTTCGAATATCCGGCCGGCGCAAGCCTAGCGCCGGAGGCCGGGAGCATTCATTTGAACATAAAAAGCCCCAAGCGGGGCTTTTTTTGCGCGAATGATGAAAATGCATTTTAAAATATGATTCAAAATATTTATATTGCATTCGGGGCGCAATGCGGCTATAATGAACGATATTGACGGACGGAAGTCCGCGTATGACGGATTTGCTCCGATAATATCGATTTTTGGGGAGGAAAGTTTTAATGAAAAAGTTCATGGCAGTCTTTTTGGTGCTCGCGCTCATGCTCAGCCTCGCTGCGTGCGGTCCGAAGGGGACGGATGGAGGATCCGATTCCGGCAACCCAGTCGTCAAGATCGGCATTTTTGAGCCCGCATCCGGCGAAAACGGCGCGGGCGGCAAGCAGGAGACGCTCGGCGTCGAGTACGCGCATTCGGTGAGCCCCACGGTCGTCATCGGCGGTAAAACGTACGATGTAAAGCTCGTTAAGGTCGATAACGAAAGCTCCAACGACAAGGCGGCCTCCGCCGCGTCCGCGCTGGTTGCGCAGGGCGTTTCGGTGGTGCTCGGCTCCTATGGCTCAAGTGTTTCCATCGCGGCCTCTCCCACGTTCGAGGCGGCGGGCATCCCCTGCATCGGCATCACCTGCACGAACCCGCAGGTCACCGAGGGCAACAAGCACTATTTCCGCATCTGCTTCCTCGACCCGTTCCAGGGCACGGTGCTCGCCAACTACGCCTACAGCGCGCTCGGCGTGAAGAAAGCCTACTGCCTCTCGAGGCTTGGGGATGATTATTCGGGTGGCCTCGTGAACTATTTTGTCCAAGCGTTCAAAGGGCTTGGCGGTGAGTGCGTAGAGGATACGTTCCCCGAGGGCAACTCCGACTTCACCTCCTATATCAGCAACGCGAAGAATCAGGGCTGCGGCGTTTTCTTCTCGCCCGTTTCCACCGAGGCCGCGCAGCTCATCATCGACCAGGCGCAGGCGCAGGGGCTCGATCTGCCGATCCTTGCTGGAGATACATGGGACTCGAATGTCATTTTGCAGGCCGCAAAAGGCAAAGACGTGAGCGTCACCGTCACGACCTTCTATCCCGAGGGCGCGAATGCGGCCTTCGACAGCGGCTTTAAGGAATGGGTCAAGGCCGACGCCGCGCGCCTTGCAAACAACAGCGGGGACGACACGATCGCCGCCGTCACGGCCATGGGGTATGATGCCTATTTCTTCGCGCTCGAGGCGATGAAGAACGCGGGCAGCATCGAACCCGCCGCCATTATGCAGGCGCTGTGGGGCACGACCTATGAGGGCGTTTCGGGCCCGATTGCGCTCGACCAAGTCAACGGCGACGCGCTGCGCAACACGGCTTACGTGAAGAGCGCCAACAATGAGACCGGCACGTGGGACGCCCTGCCGGCGGTGACGATCGAATAATTAAGCGGCAAACACACCGGGCGGCGGGGCTCGCGTCCCGCCGCCGATCGTTCGCAGTATCCCCGTCCCGGGGGCGCATCGATGGAGACGAGTATTTATGATCGCATTTTTGCACAACAACCTTTCCTACATTCTTTCGGGGCTCTCGGTGGGCGGACAGTATGCGCTCATCGCCATCGGCTATACGATGGTCTACGGCATTCTTCGCCTGATCAACTTCGCCCACGGGGATGTGTTCATGTGCGCGGGACTGATGATGGTGTACCTTGCAAGCTCTTTGCCCATGGCGGCGTCGATCCCGCTGGTGTTACTTGCAACGGTGCTTTTAGGCTTTCTCATCGAGCGTGCCGCCTATCGGCCGCTGCGAGACGCGCCGCGCATGTCGGTGATGATCAGCGCAATCGGCGTATCCTACCTTTTGCAAAACGCCGCCCTCTACTTCACGGGCGGGCTTGCAAAGGTATATCCGACGATCCCGTGGCTCTCAAATCCCGTCGTCATTTGGGGCGCGACCACGAAAATGGTCACCCTCGTGACCCCCGTGCTCACGGCGGTGCTCGTGGTTCTATTAACGATCCTCATCAAGCACACGAAGATCGGCATGGCTATGCGGGCCGTTTCGCGCGATTTTGAAACGAGCAGGCTCATGGGCATCAAGATCGATTCGGTGATCTCCTTCACTTTCCTCATCGGCTCGCTGCTCGCGGCGGTGGGATCGCTGCTGTATTTCACCAACTATGCGTCCGTCACGCCCGCTTCGGGCGGCATGCCGGGGCTCAAAAGCTTTGTGGCGGCGGTGTTCGGCGGCATCGGCAGCATACCGGGCGCGGTCGCGGGTGCATTCCTCATCGGCATCTGCGAGAACATCATCAAGGGCGGCAGGGAGATCTTCGGCGTGGGAGGAAGCGGATGGAGCACGTTTTCGGATGCGTTCACCTTCGCGCTGCTGATCGTGATTTTGGCCGTCAAGCCCACGGGCCTGTTTGGCGAAAAGTCCACGGATAAAGTTTAAGGGGAGGATAGGCCATGAAAAACAAAAGCAACGCTGGGCGCTATCTCGCCCTTTGCGCCGTGGCGCTCGTATATATCGCGGTGTTCGTGCTCGAGCGCACGATGAACGCCTCGCACATCCTCTTTGCGGTGCTAAAGAAAGGGGCGATTTATTCGCTTGTGGCGGTTTCGATGAACCTGCTCAACGGTTTCACCGGCCTTTTCTCGCTCGGGCAGGCGGGTTTCATGCTCGTGGGCGCTTACACCTACGCCATTTTTACGATGCCCGTCGCCGTGAAACTTTCGGATAAGGTCTATCAATATTATGAGAGCGCCATCGGCTTTGACACGGGCGTTTTCATTGCGCTGCTCGCGGCGGGCGCGATTGCGGCGGCGTTTGCGGCGCTCATCGGCCTGCCGGTGCTGCGCTTGAAGTCCGATTATCTCGCCATCGCGACCCTTGGCTTTGCCGAAATCATTCGCGCCTTTTTCCAGTGGGATGCGCTCGGGCCCGTCACAAACGGCGCCAATGTTATGCGCGAATATTTAGACCTAACGGACGTCAAGCTCCCGTTTACGAATATTCCGTTCCCGCCGACGCTGTTTTTGTTTTTTGCGTCGGGCTTGTGCATCGCGTTCATCGTGCTGCTGATCAATTCTTCCTACGGGCGCGCGTTCAAGGCCATCCGCGATGATGAAATCGCCGCGGAGGCGATGGGCATCAACCTCTTTGCCCACAAACAGCTAAGCTTTGTGATCAGCTCCTTTTTCGCGGGCGTTTCGGGGGCGCTGTTGGCGATGTATCAATACACGGTGCAGGCCGCGCAGTTCAAAAGCGCCATGACCTATGAGCTTTTGCTCATCGTCGTCATAGGCGGCATCGGCTCCGTGTCGGGTTCCGTGATCGCGAGCTTTCTCTACATCGCCTGTTCCGAGTGGTGGCTGCGCGGGCTCGACATGGGCAAGTTCCTCGGCATCAGCTCCGAGGCGGTGTTCCGTTCGGGCTTCCGCAGGTTCGTCTTCTCGGTGGTGATTCTTGTGATCGTGCTGTTTTTCTCCAAGGGGCTGATGGGCGACAAAGAGCTTTCCTTCCAAAGGCTCGCCGCGCGTTTCCGGCGCGGGGCAAAGCTCGCGGGCGCCGCAAAAGGGGGGGAAGATCATGCCTGAAAACGTTTTGCGCCTTGAACATGTTTCCATGCAATTTGGCGGCGTGCTGGCCGTTAACGATCTTTCGCTCGAGGTCAACCGCGGCGAGATCATCGCGCTCATCGGCCCCAACGGCGCGGGGAAGACCACGGCCTTCAACTGCATCACGGGCGTATACGAGCCGACCAACGGCCGCATCAGCTTCAATGGCAAGCCCATCGTCATGAACCACCCGCGCGGCAAGATGAAAAAGCTCTACGCGGGCGAAGGGGCGGATGTTTTCCAAGGCGTGCGTGCGCTCGCCCCCACGCCGGATCAGGTCACGAAGCTTGGCATCGCGCGCACGTTTCAGAATATCCGCCTCTGGAAGAGCATGACGGTGTTTGACAATGTGCTCACCGCCAAGCACATGCGCGCCCGGCACAATGTATTTACGGCGACGCTTCGCCTTTCCCACGCGCAGGAGAGGCGCATGCGCGAGGAAACCGAGGCGCTTCTTCTCGAGCAAAACCTTTTGCAATATGCAAACGACCTCGCCGTGAGCCTGCCCTACGGGTTGCAGCGAAGGCTTGAGATTGCAAGGGCGTTGGCGACCGAGCCCTCCCTCTTGCTGCTCGACGAACCGGCCGCGGGCATGAACCCGCAGGAAACGCAGGAACTTGGCCGGTTTATCGTGCAGATCAAAGAAAAATACGGCCTCACGATCTTCATGATCGAGCATCATATGGACCTTGTAATGCAATTTTGCGAGCGCATTTACGTCATCGATTTCGGCAGGCTCATCTGCGCGGGCACGCCCGCCCTCGTGCAGGCGGATTCGCGCGTAATCAACGCCTATCTGGGGGTGAGCTGATGGAAGAGATGATTTTGAGCATCCGCGACCTTTGCGTCGGTTACGGCGGGATCGAGGCGGTCAAAAACGTCAGCTTCGATGTGCCGCGGGGCGATATTGTGACCCTCATAGGCGCCAACGGCGCGGGCAAAAGCTCGACGCTGCGCGCGATTGCGGGCCTCGTGAAGCCCAAATCGGGCTCGATCTGCTTCGAAGGCGAGAATATCTTCGGGCGCGACACGACCGCGATCGTCAAGCGGGGCATCACCCTCGTGCCGGAGGGACGGCGCATTTTTGCGGATCTTACCGTGAGCGAGAACCTTCGCATCGGCGCTTATATGCGAAACGACGATCTCACCCCCGACCTCAACTGGGTCTATGAGCTTTTTCCGCGCCTCAAGGAACGCGCCTGGCAGGCGGGCGGCACGCTCTCGGGCGGCGAACAGCAGATGCTCGCCGTGGGCCGCGCGCTCATGAGCCGCCCGAAGCTCATCATGATGGACGAACCCTCGCTCGGCCTTGCGCCGCTGATCGTGCGCGATATTTTTGATATCATCCGCGAGATCAACAGGCGCGGCGTGACGATCTTGCTCATCGAGCAGAACGCGAACATGGCGCTGACACACGCCCACACGGGCTATGTGCTCGAAACCGGGCGCGTTATCATGCAGGGCCCCGGGCGGGAGCTTTTGCAAAACGACGACGTGCGCAAAGCTTACCTCGGCACATGAAAAAAACCAGCTTTGCCCAGGGGCCGCTCTGAAAAGGGCGGCCCTTTTGCGGCGCGCGGGGCAAACGTTTTATAATCAATGTCGGCCTTGCAGGGGGCCTTCCCAAACGGTATGATGAAAACGCCCCAAAGGGAGGCGCGGCCGCAAAAATAAAAACGTAAAGGTGGTTTTAATATGAAAGATACGGCGAACCGGCTCACGGAATGGGTCGTCGATAAGATCAAAACCGAATATCCCGAAGATATTGCGCTGCTCGTCGCAGTGGAAGGCGCTTCGGTCAATGGCGACGGCCATGGCGAACCGTTTGACTATTTTGTCCCCGCCACAGAGCGCGGCAATGAGCTCGCACAAACGTTTATCATCGGCGGAGTCGGCAACGACCTCTATCCGCGTTCGTGGGAGCGGACCGAACGCACTGCCAACCTGGGGGATCTGGCTACGCAGTGCCTCGGAAACGCCAAGATCCTCTACGCTCGCTCCAAAGAGGATGAAAAACGCTTTGAGGCCCTGCGGCAAAAGCTTTTTGACAACCTCGCCGATCCCGCATTCGCCTATCAAAAGGCGCTTGAGAATCTGGATGTGGCGATGGACCTCTACCGAACGATGATGTTCGAAGAGCGCATGTATAAAGTCCGCTGCCTCGCGGGGTACATCCATGCGTTTTTGAGGGTTTCGGTCGGCTGTCTGAACGGAACGTTCGAAAGGGAGTATACGCTTGGCGTCGTCGGTGAACTTTCAAAATGGAAGAGCCTGCCCGATCGGTTTTTAGACTATTATCGGGCGATCCTCGATGCGGGGACGATCGGCGAGCTCAAAAGCCTTGCGCATTTGCTAATCGCCTCCGCAAGGCAATTCATCGCCGCAAGCAAGCCGGAGCACACAGGCGGGGGAAAGCTGCCGAATTACGATTGGCTTGCCGATTGGTATCAGGAACTGCGCACGACATGGAACAGGATCTTTTATTATTGCACGGCAGGGGATGCGGATTCCGCTTTTCGGGATGCCTGCTACCTGCAAAATGAATTGAACATCGTGGGGGAGGAGTTCGGCCTTGGCGAGATGGACCTGCTGGGCAGCTTCGATTCGCTCGACCTTGAACCGCTTTCGCGCCGCGCCGCCGAGCTGGAGCGCGCGGTCGTTTCGGTGGTCGAAGGGCAGGGCATTGCGATCAAGCGTTATGAAACGCTGGAGGCGTTCCTTTGCGCCAACTGATGGCCTAGCGCGGGAGGAAAGAGGAAAGGAAGGCGGGGCGAATGAAATATCGAAACGCTTCGGAGATCCTGCCGGATGAATTGCTTAAGGAACTCCAAAAATATGCTTCCGGGGAGATTCTCTATGTGCCTTCTAACCGGGGCAGAAAGAAGTGGGGTGCGGACACCGGGGCGCGGCATTTTTACGAGCAGAGGAACGAGGAGATCCGGCACAAGTATTTTCATCTTAACGTGCCGCTGGACGCGCTCTGCGAGGAATACGGCCTTTCAGACGAAACCGTGAGGAAAATTCTATATCGCTGAAGGCGTCGCAGCGGTGCGGCGGTTGGGATAGTCATCATCCCAAACGCCGCGCTCCGTCCAGTCTTCGTTTAGATATTTTATCATATAGCTATAAGCGGAATGCCAATCAGGGAACAGGCCATCATATCGTTATTTTCCGCCACGCCGTTCCTGTCCGTTGTAATGGTTGTGGCCACCACGCTGGAGGCGTCCTTCACCTCGAATATCACGCCCGGCAAGCCCTTCATCTCATACTTTGGGATATAGAGCATTCCGTAATCTGTTTCCATGGCGGTGAGGGCGGTAAGATATTCGCCGGTTTTGGGCGCCGCGCTGTCGTTTTACTTATGCTCACCCTGGAAGATCCAATCCGTTCCTTCCTTTGTGTCCTTCAATAAAATCCCCTCGGCCATAAGCTTGTTGCGAATCGCGTCAGCCAAAGCATAATCCTTATTCCTTTTGGCATTGGTGCGCTGTGCAATTTTATCTGAAACATATGCGCGAAGTCGTATACGGTAGGGCCGCAGGTATAAAGCGTTACTTTTGCCTCCTCATAGGGCATAAACGCCTCTATTGTTTTACTGCTCGTGTTATAGAACGAAATGTTTGCAGCCATCTTCTTTCTCCTTTTTAAATAAATAAAAGCCGCTATCCCATATATAGAATGAGCGGCTTTTCATGAAAATGAATTCTTAGCCGCACAGATAAAGGCTGCATTGCCTCAATCCGTGCGAACTGAAGAAACGCATCCTTACAGCAAATCCGTACAGCAACACCAAAACATTTTACTGTTCCTCACATTAAAGCGGCCCGGAGCCCGCTTATGATCCAGCGCGAACCAACGCTTGAAATATCACTTACATCATAGCATCTGCGTTCATAGAAAACAACAGATGATACCTGAGTCAGGCAAGGATTTGGCGACTTGCTCCGATTTGGGCATAAAGCAACAAAGCTTCGTTTTATGGTTTATGGCATCCAAGGCCCATATTTGTGCCGTGGCACGATATGAATTGCTTAAGGAACTCCAAAAATATGCTTCCGGGGAGATTCTCTATGTGCCTTCTAACCGGGGCAGAAAAAAGTGGGGTGCGGGCACCGGGGCGCGGCATTTTTACGAACAAAGGAACGAGGAGATCAGGCACAAGTATTTCCATCTTAACGTTCCGCTGGATGCGCTCTGTGAGGAATATGGCCTTTCAGACGAAACCGTGAGGAAAATTCTATATCGCTAAAGGCGGCGCAGCGGTGCGGCGGTTGGGATAGTTATCATTCCAACCGCCGCGCCGGCTAATGTTCCCGCGCGGCCGACGGCTGAGGCATACTCTTTTATAAATGGGCCTTTCCCTAAAGTCGATCACCGCACCCCCATTTGGGACGGCGCCCGGGCCCGGCAGGGGTGCCGCGGCAGAACTATCCGATCGGGCGGGGCGTGGGTGTCGGAGTGGGTACCGGAATAAAGGAAAACGGCGGCACTGAAATGATTGGGGCGGAAAACGAGGGCAGCACAAACGAGTTGTTCGGCGTTGCGCTCGGCGAAGGTGACCCTGGCGCGGGCGTTGCGGGCGAAGGGCTTGCTAAAGGGCTGCACCAGAACGCCGGTATAGGTTTCGTCTTTAAGGATACGGATTACCGTTGTGGCAGACCATTTGCAGTCCGTCTTGTCGGTGTAGCCGCCTTTGGCACATGGCAGGCCGTGATTTTTCTTATACGCCAGCGGCGACAGAACGCAGAGGCGGTTTAATTCCTCCGCGATAAAGAACGCTTCCGTTCTTGTCGATGATCATCGGAATAATATCGCTGCGGAGCAGATAGCCGCCAAACAAATTTTTCAATTCAGATTTCGGCGTTTTTGCGGCATTGCTTATAAGAATTTCAACCTCTTTTTCGGCGGACGCTACCTTTTCGCGGTAATAAAGTTTGGGCATGATAAAGCAAACGGCGAGGTAGATGAATGTTGCGGAAACAATCAGCAATATTAAAGAGATGCGGAATGTTTTGAATGTGATTCCAAAACGATTATGCCTCAAGTTTATACCCCACCCCTCGTATGGTTTTAATATAGTCCACACCCAGTTTTGAGCGCAAATTCTTTATATGCGTGTCAACGATACGCGCATCGCCGTAAAAGTCCATGCCCCAGAGGCGATCCAAAAGCAGGTCGCGGCTGAAAACCAGCCCCTTGTTCTCTATAAAAAAACGAAGCAGCTTAAATTCTTTGGCAGTCAGGCAAACTTCACGATCATCAACAAAAGCTTTAAATTGGTCGCAATACAGCCGGATTTCTCCGAATGTATAACTTGCCTTGTCCGCCTTATTATGCTCCTCCCTGCGGAAAATCGCTTCAATCCGCTTGAGCAGCAGCTTCGCGGAAAACGGCTTTGTGACATAATCGTCTATTTCCAATTCGTAGCCGCGCATTTGATCGTGTTCGGAATCCAGAGCTGTCAGCATGATGATTGGTATATACGAAACCTGCCTGATCCTCTTGCATAGGGAATAACCGTCCAATTTTGGCATCATGATATCCAAAATGGCAAGATCAAATGAATCGGATTCAAAGCGCTTCCAACCATCCAAACCGTCTGCCGCCGTAACGACGCCATACCCCGCGGCACGGAGGAACTCATTCAATATTTCCAGAATGTCCGCATGATCTTCAACAACCAGTATTTTTTTATCCATAGTTACCGCCAATAATATTGATTCATGTGAGCACTAATGCATCTTAGTTCAGGTCTACTGCGCAAATCTCCAAATCGAGACATACGCGAACTCCGTAAGCCCGATGAAATATTGCAGGCACGAATTCGTCCGCCACACCTCCGTCCGAGAGGCGGCGCCGCCGCCTAACCCAATGTTTTCCTGGGTAGAGTCAAACATCTCCGAATAATACCGGGAACTCCAAGGCGCTGAATTGCCCGCCGTAACGCTTACATCTGCTGGCTCCGTCCTCATAGTGCAAGATTTTGAGCTTCTTTCGCCGTTCCATTGCACCCATTATACCATGAGCAGAAATAGTTACAGCGACCAATATAACAAATATTGGCCGCTGCATCTACATTTATCCTGATATTTCCTGTATTTGCCGCTTCCGGATACCCCCAAGATGAAGCCGTTGCCGTTGATCAACTGCTTCCTGTCGGCGATAATGAGATTTCGGCTGATGGCGTTGACGCCGCAGTACACCCCGCCGATGTCCATGATTTCACGCGCGCGGAACGGCATGAGCACCGCGGTCGATTCCGTCGTGAGCGTTCGCATGGCATTGATCTTGCGCAGGCCGTAGGGCAGCGCGGTATTGGGGCCGTCCATCTGCTGATACTTCAACGCCACAAGTTGGCAAAGGTGCTTTCTGCCAACCGCCAACAGCGTTTCGGTATCCCGGTCAAGCTGCTCCCTGCTGTCGGCAATATGAACGAGCGTCACGAGGCCGAACATCATACGTTTACAAGGGATACCTCCATAGCGGAAAGCTCGATGTTTGCGGGCATGAGGTCAACGCCCTCTGCGTGGTGCAGGATGCCTTCATCCGGGGGGATGGGTAGGGGTTCGTCCATGATTACCTTGGTCATGATCGTGGAAAGAGAAACGGACAACTTGTCCGGCTCGTTCCAGCCGAGGGAATCCGTCAGGTTTCCCTGCGCATCGGCGTCGATGAGCAGTACCTTTTTCCCTTGCCGCGCGAGGCCGATTCCCAAGTTCACGGCTG
>CAZJIS010000022.1:10857-27275 GCA_964546125.1 uncultured Clostridium sp. | reverse complement strand
AATGCCGTTTTTTGGAGGGGAAAGAGGATTGATCGCGGGAACCCCGCTCTCCATGGCTTCCCCCTGCGCCCGTTATTCGTCTTCCTTTGCCGCATTGGCACTTGCTTTGCCGAAGCGGATGCAATCCGTCCCCAAAAAGAGCATGATGGAATCCTACTCGCACAGGAGGATGACCGTTATGCGCATATTTTGCATGCTTCTTGCGGCCCTGCTTTTGCAGGGCGGCCTGCTTGCGCCCGAAAAAGCGGCGGACGTGGTCGTCGTCGTGGACGTTTCGGGCATGACGCTTGAAGAGGCGGGGAGCGAACCCTGGCTCGCCTCGCCCTGCCTGAACCCGGCGCATGTTTATCTGCGTTTGGCAGGGATTGCTTCCTCAGGGGAAAGTTATCCCGCGGGGGCGGGCGTATCCGATGTGCAGCGGAAATACCATTTTCGCACATGCTTTTTGCTTGAGGAGGAGGCGCTTGGCTGGCGGCCGTGGGAGTGCCACTATGAAATCGATTCAAGCGGCGCGCCGGTCAAGATCACCGATGCGCAGGCGGCGGGCTGCATATTTGCCTCGCAGGAAGCGCGCGTGAGCGCCGCGAACCTCATTGCGGCGCTGCTTGAAGAAAATGCGGCGCGCCGCGTGGCGCTGTGCTGCGTAGGCGGGCCTTATGACGAGCGCTTTTGCGTGAACTTCACGCGCGACGAGGAGAAGCTTTTAACCGTGCTTTGGGCCGCGCCCGCAAGCGGCATTGGAGATGTTTCAAGCGCGCTGCATAAGGCGGGGGAATACCTCGAGCGCCGCGGCGCGCACGAGAGGCGCGCGCGGGCGGCAACGGTCATCGTTTTGTGCGCGCAGGGCGTGGAGGAAGGGCCGTTTGCCGCGCGCGCAAAAGAAGAAGCGCTGCGCCTTAGCAAGGCGGCAACGCTTCTTTGGGTTTCTCCGCTCGAGATAGAGCAAGTCAGGAAGTTTCTTGGATTTCCGGCGCGGGAGGCTCCTGCGCCGCCGCAACCCAGCGGCCCCCGCGCAGCAGGAAGAGAACCAAAAGTCCTCGCACGATGAGGTCGGTGGCCATGCCCACCCAGAGGCCCGCAAGGCCGTATTGCGGCGCGACGCGGGACATTGTGAATGAAAGCGGAATGCGCACCACCCACATGCCGATGAGGCTCACGACAAAGGTCGATTTTGTTCTGCGCGCGCCGCGCAGAATGCCCGTGCCGACCTGGCTCACCGCAAAAAGAGGCTGGGCGAGCGCTTCGACCCGGAGCGCCGCCGCGCCTATGGCGACCACCGCCGCCGAGGGGGTAAACAGCGACATGAGCATGCCGCCGCCAAAGTAGAGCACGAAGGCCATGCTGCTCATGAACAGCACGCAGATTACGATGCAAAGGCGCGCGAAGCGCTGCGCAAGCTGCGGTTTGTTCGCGCCGAGCGATTGGGCGACGAGCGTCGTCGCCGCGGCCGCAAAGCCGTAGGCCGGCATGTAGGTGATCGATTCCGCCGTGATCGCGAGCGAATGCGCGGCGAGGGAATCCGTGCCGAGGGCCGTGACCATCGCGGTGAGGGCGATCTGCCCGGCCGAGATCACGCCGCGCTCGAGCGCGACCGGCGCGCCGAGGCGGGTCATCTCGCCCCAGATGCCGCGGTCGAAGCGGAAGCTGTCCCCGAGGGAAATGCGGCACACGGCGCTGGGCAAGAAGAGCGCGCGCAGCAGCATCAATCCCGAGAAGGCCATGGCGACGGCCGTTGCAATCGCCGCGCCGCGCACGCCAAGATCCGCGCCCCACATCGTGAACGAGAGGCCCAATACGCTGATGGTGCGCGTGGGATAAATGAGCAAGAAGCACAGCGCCATGTTGATGATGTTCGTGGAAACGTTGAAAATCAGCGGCGCGCGCGTGTTGCCCGTGCAGCGCAAAATGGCCGAGCAGACCTGCACGCTCATGTTGAACACATAGGAAAGGCTCACGATGCTGATGAACGCCGTGGCGTCCGCGAGGATCGCCGGGTCGCCGCCCATCCATCTTGGCAGATAGGGCGCGATAAGTTGCATCACAACGGTCGTCGACACGCCGAAAATGCCGATGGCGAGCAGCGCCTGGCGGATGACGCTCCGCGCCTTGTCGCGCTGGCCTGCGCCGATGTGGCGGCCCACCGGCACCGAAAAGCCGATGGAAAAGCCTGCGAACAGGCCGTTGAGCAGCCAGTTGGCGGGGGATGTGAGGGCGACGGCGGCGGTCGCGTTCGGCCCGAGGCCGCCGACCATGGCGGTGTCCACATACTGAATGAGCATGATGAGTACCTGCTCGAGCATGATAGGCCACGCGAGGAACCAAACCGTCGAAATGGGTTTTCTGCTTTCATCGAGCAGATCTACATACTTTGGCATAAACAACCTTTTTATTAAAATGCGGGTACATATCGAATTATACGGCCTGCGCAAGATTGTGTAAAGCCACAGCCTGTATTATAATAACGGTATGTCGTGGAAAAAGGCGGAAGCATATACAATCGGTGGAGCTTTTTGAAAAAAACGCGGCGCGCCGCGCGCCGCTTGCGGACCGCATGCGCCCGCGCAATTTAGATGAATTCATCGGGCAGGCGCACATCGTCGGCCCGGGCCGGCTGCTGCGCCGCGCGATTGAGGCGGATGTGCTCACAAGCTCCATCTTCTTCGGCCCGCCGGGTTGCGGCAAAACGACGCTCGCCTACGTCATCGCCCGACAAACGGGCGCGCGCTTTGAAAAGCTCAACGCGGTGTCCTCGGGCGTGAAGGAAGTGCGCGCGGTCATCGACGAGGCCGAAAAGCATCTCGCGATGTATGGTGTCGCCACCTATCTTTTGCTCGACGAGTGCCACCGCTGGTCTAAAACCCAGAGCGACAGCATATTGCCCGCGCTCGAAAAAGGCATTGTGCGCTTTGTCGGCTCCACCACCGAGAACCCAATGGTATCGATGACGGCGGCGGTCGTAAGCCGGTGCAGGCTCTTCCAGTTTTATCCTCTCTCAACCGAAGATGTGCGCGAGGCCGTGCGCCAGGCACTTGCGGATTGCGAGCGGGGCCTTGGCAATTATAAAACGCTTGTCGAGGAAGAGGCGCTCGAGCACATCGCCCGCACCGCCAACGGGGATGCGCGCAGCGCCCTCAATGCCATCGAGCTTGCGGTGCTCACGACCCCGCCCGTCGGGGGCGTGATTTATATCGATAAGCAAGTCGCCGCCGAGTCGGTGCAGAACAAGGTGATCAACGTTGATGACCAGCAGTTTTACGACATGCTTTCGGCCTTTTGCAAAAGCCTGCGCGGCGGGGACAGCGATGCGGCGCTTGCGTGGTTTGCGCGGCTCGTGTATGCGGGGATTGACCCGCGCATCATCTGCCGCAGGCTCATCGCCCACGCGTCGGAAGATATCGGCCTTGCGAACCCGCAGGCCATGAACCAGGCGGTCGCGGCGGCACAGGCCCTCGAATTCGTGGGCATGCCCGAGGCGCGCCTGTCGATCGCGCAGGCCATCATCTTTTTGTGCGAAAGCCCGAAATCAAACGCGGTCGTCGCCGCCGTCGGCGCGGCGTTTGCGGATGCCGAGCGCATCCCAGAGGAGCCCGTGCCGCTGCACCTAAGGGATACGTCCTTTGCGGGCGCCAGGCAGCTCGGCCACGGCAAGGGCTATAAATACCCGCACGATTATCCCGGCCATGTTGTGGCGCAGGAATATATGCCCGTCTCTGTGCGCGATAAAACTTATTATGTGCCCGGGGAGCTTGGCAACGAGGCGAAGATACGCCAGAACCACATTGCCCGCGGCAAGATCAAAGGGGAGAAAGAACCAGACCCAACAGCTCAGCATCAAGGAGGAGAACCGGTTTGATTGAGAAACGCATCATCGAAAACGTGCTGGAAGCCGCGCTTGCAACGGGCGGGGATTTCAGCGAACTCTTCGCGGAGGATACCGAGAAGAGCGTCATCGTCATGACCGACGGCAAGGTGGAGGACGCCAGCTACCGCCGCGTGAACGGTGCGGGCGTGCGCGTGCTTCAGGGCGCGCGCTGTATTTATGCCTACACTTCGGGGCAGGATGAGGCGGCGCTCATGGATGCCGCCAAAGCCGCCGCCGCCGCGCTCAAGGGCATGAAAGAGCATGGGGCAAAGGCGATGAGCATTTGCCGCCGCGGAGATTATGTGCCCAAGGAGCCGTATGACACAATCGGCAACGCGGCGCGCATCGCGCTCATGCGCCGCGCCTCGGATGCGGCGCGGGCCTACTCCGATGAGATCACGCAGGTCGTCGCGCGCTACAACGATGTGGACCAGCGCGTGATGGTTGCAAACTCCCTTGGCGTGTATGCGCAGGATCGCCGCCCGCGCGGGCGCGTGTTCGTGCAGGCCGTCGCCATGAAGGATGGCGAGGCGCAAACGGGCAGCCAATCGCCCGGGCGCGGCGAGGGCTTCGAGCAGTTCCGCTGCTACGATATGGAAGCTTTGGGCGCCGCCGCTGCACAACAGGCCGTAACAATGCTGCACGCGCCCCAATGCCCGGCGGGAGCCGTGCCGGTGGTAATCGACGGCGGCTTTGGCGGCGTCATCCTCCACGAGGCGTGCGTGCACTCGTTTGAGGCGACGGCGGTCGCCAAGGGCAACAGCGAATTCTGCGGCATGCTCGGCAAACAGATCGCGAGCCCCATCGTCACCGCCGTAGATGATGGCACGCTTCCCGGCGAGTGGGGCAGCATCCGTTTCGATGACGAGGGAACGCCCGCCAAGCGCAACGTGCTCATTGAAAACGGCGTTTTGAAAAGCTATCTTGTCGATTACCGCAACGCACGGCTCATGGATCATCCGCTCACGGGCAGCGCGCGCCGCGAAAGCTATGAATACGCGCCCACCTCGCGCATGACCAACACCTTTTTTGCCGAGGGCACGGACGATGAAGAAGAAATGCTGCGCACCATGGGCACGGGTCTGTTTGCGGCGGCGATGGGCGGCGGCAGCGTGAACCCGCTCACCGGCGAATTCAACTTTGCCGTGAACGAAGCCTATTGGGTTAAGGACGGCAAAATCTTTTGCCCCGTGCGCGGGGCGACGCTCATCGGCAAGGGGGCGGAGGTCATCCGGCGGATCGACCGCATCGGTCCGCGCATGTGGATGGCGCCGGGCATGTGCGGCTCCCTCTCGGGGAGCGTGCCGACAAACGTCGGGCAGCCGCGCATCCGCGTTAGCGAGATCGTGGTCGGCGGGAAAGGAGGGGCGCTGTAATGGAATTCAACGCATTCAAAGAAGCTCTCTTCGCGGAGGCTCTCAAGCGCGGCTGCGAGGCGGCCGAAGCTTATTATGCAAGGAGCGAGGCGTTCTCGGTGAACGTGCTCGAAGGGGACATCGACCAATATGAAGTCAACGCCAAGGGCGGGTTGAACCTTCGGGTCACGCTCAAGGGCAAAAACGGCTATGCGTTCACCCAAAAGCTTGAGGAACCCGAGCGGCTTGTCGAGCGCGCGATGGACAATGCCCGTGCGATCGAAGCCGAAGATGAACACCCCATGCAGGGCGCATGCGCATACCCCGAGCTCCCCAAGGCGCACAAGAAGGCATATGATCTTGGCGAGCAGGAGAAGATCGATCTTGCCCTCGCGCTCGAGCGGGCGGCGAAGGCCGTGGATGAGCGCGTGCAGCGCACGGAGTTCTGCGCGGTGGATTCGGGCAGGCATGAGGTGCGCATCAGCAACACCCTCGGCCTTGACGCTGTGGCTGAGGAGCGCAGCGCGATCTCGGTCGTGATGCCCATCACCAAAATGGGGGAAGAGGTGCGCAACTCCTATGCGTTCCGCACGGGCGACAGCATTTTCGATGTGGAGGGCTGTGCGCGCGAAGCGGTGGAGGATTGCCTTGCCCAGCATGGCGCATCCCCCGTACCCGCGGGCAAGTATCGTGTGCTTTTCCGCAGCAGCGCCATGGCGGAGATGCTCGCCGCGTTCTCTTCGATGTTCTCGGGCGAGAGCGCGCAAAAGGGCTTGACGCTGTTTTGCACGAAGCTTGGCGAGCGCGTCGCCGATGAGAAGATCACCATCGTGGACGATCCGCTCTATCCCGACTACGCGCGCGCCTTCGATGATGAAGGCGTGCCGAGCGTGCGCACGGCGGTCGTTGAAGACGGCGTGCTGCGCTCGTTTTTGCACAATTTGAAAACCGCCGCCAAAGCGGGCGTGCCCTCCACCTCGAACGGCGGGCGCGCGGGCGCGGATGCGCCGGTGGGCGTGATGCCCTCGGCCTTTTACATCGAGCCCGGCGGCAAGGGCCGCGAGGCGCTCTTCGAAGAACTCAACGACGGCCTTTATATCACCGAGGTTTCGGGCCTGCATGCGGGCCTCAACCCGGTTTCGGGCGAATTTTCGCTTATCGCTAAAGGCGCGCTCGTCGAGGGCGGCAAAATCGTGCGCGCGGTTGACCAGATCACCGTGGGCGGCTCGTTCACGCAGCTTCTTTCGGATGTTGCTGCCGTAGGCGCGGACCTCTTCTTCCTTCCGCCGGGCGGCAGCGTCTTTGCAAGCCCGAGCATTCTCGTTAGAGAACTGATGGTTTCCGGAAGCTAAAAAGGGCCGACATAAGCTCGTTTGGCCGGGGGGGCTTTACCCCCCGGCTTCCGTTTCCTTTGACAGTAGCGGGCAGGGATGTTAAAATATACAATAGGTAATACTATAAGCAAAGGAATGAGAGCAAAAAGGGTTGAAAGGTAGGTAAGGCCATGTTCCGTGTGGGAGACAGAGTCTGCTATCCCATGCACGGCGTCGGCGTCATCGAGGCCATCGAGGATCGCGAGGTGCTCGGCAGCACAGCTGAATACTATGTGCTGCGATTTGTTCTGGGCAAAATGACCGCGATGGTCCCCGTGGAAACGGCTGAAAAGGTCGGCCTGCGCGCCATCATCGAGGCCGATGAGTGTGAGCGCATCCTTTCGCTGCTCAAAGAGGAGCCGGAGGCCGAGAGCGACAATTGGAACAGGCGTTACCGCGAAAATTACGAAAAGCTGCGCGGCGGCGATATTTACGATGTGGCGCGCGTGGTGCAGTGTCTGCGCCGGCGGGATGAGGACAAGGGCCTCTCTGCGGGAGAGCGTAAGATGCTCGTTTCCGCCCGGCAGGTGCTTGTCACGGAACTTGCCGAGGCGAGCGGCCGCACAGCCGAAGAACTATTTCTCCTTATTGAGTCCTAAAACGCAGCAAGGCATATCATAAGATCGTGAGGTGAAGCCATTTTGGCTAGAAAGATCGCACGGGCTATGCTCACGCTCGTGGGCGCGGGCCTTGGCATGGCAGCCGTGGAGGGCATAAACGAACTGCTCACCTTCTACTGGAACTTTGACATGCACAGCAAACTCCTTGCATGGGCAATGCCGCTCATGAGCGTCGGCGCGGCGCTTTTATTCGCAATCATTCTTTATTTTCTTTCCCCGCGCCTGATCGAGCTGTTCACGCAGTTTGTTGATTTTGTGGAAACAAGACTTACGGAAATGTCCTTGGCCGAAATCTTCTTTGGCGTGGTGGGCCTCGTGGTGGGGCTTGTGATTGCGTTTCTCGTCAGCTCGCTCACGGCAAAAATGGCCCTCAACTGGCTTGCGTTCGTCATCAACGCCGTGCTGTATTTCACATTCGGCTACCTCGGGTGGTCGGTCGTCACCAAGCGCAGGAGCGAGATCAACACGCCCTCCTGGTTCAAACGCGGCGCGCGGGAGAAAACGAGCAAGGCAAGCCTCGTTGCGCGCCCGAAAATCCTCGATACCTCCGTCATCATCGATGGGCGTGTGGCGGATATCTGCCGCACAGGCATCATCGAGGGTAACCTCATCGTACCGACGTTCGTGCTGAGCGAACTGCGCCACATTGCCGACAGCGCGGACCCCTTAAAGCGCAACCGCGGCCGCCGGGGGCTCGATATCCTCAACGCCATGCAAGAGGAGCTCGACATCCCCATCAAGGTCGTCGACACCGATTATGAGGATTTGGACGAGGTGGACGCCAAGCTCATCAAGCTTGCCTACGACATGGGCGGCGTAGTCGTGACCAACGACTATAATCTCAACAAGGTGGCGGGCGTGCAGCGCGTGCCGGTGCTCAACATCAACGAGCTTGCAAACGCCATCAAGCCCGTGCTCCTTCCGGGGGAGGAGATGATCGTTTCCATCATGAAAGAGGGCAAGGAGGCGGGGCAGGGCGTCGCCTACTTGGCCGACGGCACGATGATCGTCGTCGATGGCGGCCGCAGATACCTTGGCGAGGAAACGGGGGTCGTGGTGACCAGCGCGCTGCAAACCTCCGCGGGCAGGATGATATTCGCCAAGGTGAAGGAGAAATAAGCGGCAGGGACTTTCTTCCGCATCCCCACCGAAGGGCCGCAGGCCCCTTGAAAACTTTTTTGCGATACAATGTTGCGGGGGCCGATATTCTATCGGCCCCCGCATCTATTTCTCAACGGGTCCTTAGGGCCCGTGGCTCTAAGCGGGGGGGTGGGGGCGGCGCCCTCAACGTTCTCCCCGTTCCCCAAACGGGTCCTTAGGGCCCATGGCCCTAAGCGGGGGTTTGGGGGCGGCGCCCTCAACGTTCTCCCGGGTCCTCTTCCGTAACCGTCAATTCGCCCTCGTTCCCATCGTAATCCACGACGAACACCGTTCCCGGCGCGGGGTCGGTTTGGATGATGCGGCGGGCGAGCAGCGTTTCGAGCTTGCTTTGCAAAAGCCGCTTGAGGGGGCGCGCGCCGTAGAGCGGGTCGTAGCCCACATCGGCTATGTAGGCGAGCGCCGCCTCGGTGAGCCGCACCGAGAGCCTGCGTTCGGCAAGGCGGCGGCGAATTTCTTCGAGCATCAGCTCGGCGATGCGGTAGATTTCCTCGCGCCTGAGGGGCTTGTAGAACACGATGTCGTCGATGCGGTTGAGGAACTCCGGCCTGAAGCTCTGTTTGAGGAGGGCTTCAACCTCGCGGCGCGCCTGCTCGCTGATGCGCCCATCGCGTATGCCCTCGAGGATGAACGAGCTCCCAAGGTTGCTCGTCATGACGATGACGGTATTTTTAAAATCCACCGTGCGGCCCTGCGCGTCGGTCAGGCGGCCGTCGTCAAGCACCTGCAAGAGCACGTTGAACACATCCGGGTGCGCCTTTTCAATTTCATCGAAGAGCACCACGCTGTAGGGCCTTCGCCGCACGGCCTCGGTGAGCTGGCCGCCCTCGTCGTAGCCCACATACCCCGGCGGCGCGCCAATGAGGCGCGAAACGGCGAACTTCTCCATGTATTCGCTCATGTCAATGCGCACGAGGTTATTTTCATCATCAAAAAGCGCCTGGGCAAGCGCGCGCGCAAGCTCCGTTTTGCCAACGCCCGTTGGGCCGAGGAAAAGGAACGAGCCGATCGGCTTCTTGGGGTCTTTAAGGCCCGCACGCGTGCGAAGGATCGCGTCGGATACGGTGCGCACCGCCTCATTTTGGCCGATGACGCGTTGGTGAAGGATTTCCTCAAGGTGCAAAAGCTTCTCGCGTTCCCCCTCGACGAGCCGGGCGACGGGGATGCCCGTCCAGCGGCCCACGATGCGGGCAATTTCCTCTTCGCTCACGCGGTCGCGCAAAAGGCCCGAAGCCTTGTTCGCTTCGCTCGCCTTTTCGGCTTGCTCGAGTTCGGCGCGCAGGCGCGGAATTTTTCCGTATTTCAATTCGGCCGCGCGGTTAAGGTCGTATTCACGCTCGGCCTTCTCCATTTCGGCGTTGAGGCGCTCGAGCTCTTCGCGCACGCTCTGCACTTTTTTGATGGCGTCCTTCTCGTTTTCCCACCTGGCTTTGAGCGCGCCAAAATGCGCGCGGTCCTCGGCAAGGGCTTTGCGGATGTCGCTTAGATGCTCTTCGGAGAGCTTGTCGTGCTCTTTTGTGAGCGCCGCCTCCTCGATTTCAAGCTGCATGATGCGGCGGGCGAGTTCGTCGAGCTCCGTGGGCATGGAGTCCATCTCCGTGCGGATGAGCGCGCAGGCTTCGTCCACAAGGTCGATGGCCTTATCCGGCAAAAACCGGTCCGAAATATAGCGGTGGGAAAGCGTCGCCGCGGCGATGAGCGCGTTGTCGTTGATCTTCACGCCATGGAACACCTCGTAGCGCTCCTTAAGGCCGCGCAAAATCGAAATCGTATCTTCCACGGTGGGCTCGTCGACCATCACCGGCTGGAAGCGGCGGGAGAGCGCCGCGTCCTTTTCAATGTATTTGCGGTATTCGTCAAGCGTCGTCGCGCCGATGCAGTGCAGCTCGCCGCGCGCGAGCATGGGCTTGAGCAGGTTGCCCGCATCCATGCTGCCCTCGGTTTTGCCGGCGCCCACGATGTTGTGCAATTCGTCGATAAAGAGGATGATCTTGCCCTCGCTGCGCTTGACCTCGTTCAAAACAGCCTTGAGCCGCTCCTCGAATTCGCCGCGGAATTTCGCCCCGGCGATCAGCGCGCCCATATCGAGCGAGAAGATGCGGCGCTCACGAAGCGAGCCCGGCACATCCCCGCGCACGATGCGCTGGGCAAGGCCCTCGGCGATGGCGGTTTTACCCACGCCCGGCTCGCCGATAAGCACGGGGTTGTTCTTGGTTTTGCGCGAGAGAATGCGGATGACGTTGCGCACCTCGTCGTCCCGACCGATGACGGGGTCGAGCTTTTGGCGGCGCGCAAGCTCCACAAGATCCTGCGCGTATTTTCCCAGGGCGTCGTAGGTGCCCTCGGGCGTGTCGCTCGTGACGCGCGCGCAGCCGCGCACTTCGCCAAGGGCCGCAAGGTATGCGTCCCGCCCGATTTTATAATCGTGGAACAGTTTTTTAACAGCGTCGTTAGGCGCTTCGATCAGGCCGAGGAAAAGGTGTTCGACGCTCGTAAATTCATCCTTCATGCGCGCGGCCTGCGCCTCGGCCTCGTTGAGCGCGCGGTCGAGCTGCGGGGTGATGTAAATGCGCTCCGCCTCGCGCCCCGCGCCGGTGATGCCCGGCATGCGCTCAACCGCCGCCCGCGCGGCCTGCGTGAACGCCGCGGCGTCCGCGCCCATGCGCGCAACGAGGGAGGCCGCAAGCGAATCTTCCTGTTCGAGCAGCGCGAGAAGCAGGTGCTGCTGGTCGACCTGCTGGCTGTTATGTTCGATAGCAATGCTCTGCGCGCTTTGGATCGCCTCCAAAGAACGCTGGGTCAGCTTGTTTGCGTTCATGCAAATACCTCCTGCCTGAGAACCTATGTTCTCCTTTTACCCCCTTATTGTACCACGCCCAATGGCCCGCGCAACGGACGCACTGTTATCCCAGTTTGAACGAATTGTGAAACGCTTCAGCGGGGCGCGCCGCCTGCTTGCCGCGCGAGAAGCTCGCCGTTGATCTGCGCGCCGATGAGGAGAACGACGCTCGTCAGGTAGAGCCAAACGAGCAGAATCATTATGCCGCCAAGGCTCCCATAGAAGCGCGCGTAGTCCGCAAAACGCTCTACGTAAAAAGAAAAAGCGAGCGAGGAGAGCGCCCACGCCGCCGACGCGAACGCCGCGCCGGGCAGCGCCTGGCGAAACGCCAGCCGCTTTTTGGGGATGAGGGCATAGAGCAGCGCGAAGAGGAAAACCAATAACAGCGAGGGCAGAACGAAGCGCAGCGCGTGCAAAAAGGAAACCGAGCGCAACGAAAGGCCGAGCGCCGCCGCGAGCTTGCGCACAAAAATGCTGCCGAACACCACCGCCGCCGTTTCGAGCAAAACGCCAAGCGCGATGAGCGGCACGAACAGCAGCGACACCGCCCGCACGCGCAGCGTCCCGCGCGCTTGTTTTGTGCCGTAGGCCCGCTCGATGCCTTCGGCGAGCGCGAGGAACCCATCCGACGCAAACCAAATCATTACGAGCGCGCTGAGCGAAAGCAGGTTCGTCCGGTTCGTTTGGGCGATCTCCTCGAGCGCGTCGCGCACCACGCGAAGGGCCGCCGGGGGAACGACCGCGGCAAGTTCTGCGAGCGCCTCCCGCCCGGTGAGCGGCATGTAGCTTGCAAGCGTCGCAAGGAAAAACAAAAACGGAAACAGCGCAAGCAGCATGCGGTAGGCAAACGCCGCGCCGAGCGCCGCCACGTCGTGCTCGCGCATGCGCAAAAAAATGCTTTTAAGGAACGAAAACGCTTTCTTCATGGGTTTAATATGCGCCGCATGCCACGAAAAAGCACGGGAAAAACAACTGCGGCCCCCGCTTTTCACGCAAAGGCCGCAGATTATGTTTGTGTCTTGCGCTTTGCTTAGCGCAGCGTGATGTTCCCGCTCACCGTTTCGAGCTTAAAGCGCGCCGCGCCGTCGCCATAAACGTAACGCCCGTTCTCAATGGAAACCGGCAGGTCCCCGCTCGAAAATTTGCCGGAAACCGTGTCCACCGAGGCGGTGAAGCCATATTCCCCGCCCGCGGTGAGCGTGATCTCGCCCGAAACGGTTTGCGCCTCAACTCCGCCCTGCGCCGCCCGCACATCCGCCTCGATGCCGCCCGACACGGCTTCGAGGTCATAGCGCGAAAACGCGCCGCCAAGTTTCGCTTTGCCCGAAACGCCCTCGAAGCGCACCCTTTCGCCCGTGCAGGCTTCGAGTGTGACGTCGCCCGAAACACTCGTGAGCCTGAGCTCTTTGAAGCTCGAACTGCCCGCCCAAATCGCACCCGACACCGTTTGGAAGGATGCGTCCGCAAGTTGCAGACCTTCGACCTCAAGCGTGTTCGATACGCTGTCGACATTCAGGTTTTTGAGGCCGCCGCCCAGCAAAGAAGCGGGCAGGTAGAGCGTCAGTTTCTTTTGCGGGGTCTTGCGCGCGTTGAAAAGGTCGTTCCAGTCGATGCTGCGCCAAAAGGAGGAATCGCAAAAGCGGATCGTCAACTTGCCGCCGGAAACGCCGTAGCGCAGCGCGTATTTTTGGCTCACCGTACCGTCCGCCTCCTCGGTGAAGGCGATCTGCGTTTCGCCCTCGGGCGCCGCGAGGATGCGCACATCCCCCGTCACCCAGTTGACGGCGATGGCGTTGATACCCTCGGCGGGCACGGTATAGCTGCCCGTTTCAACATAGGCATTGTCGAAGCCCTCGTCGTTGTCGAAGTGGAAGCCGCCGAGGCTCAAGCCGCCGCCTTTGCCGGAGTCCCATCTAAGAATGTTGGCAATGAGTCCATCCCCCGAGAAGATCTGCCCGGTGATGCGCAGGGCGATGATGCTGCCCATGAGCATGAGCAAGAGGATTGTCGCGCAAATGACAATGGCGACCACGGCGCCCGTCGAGAGGCCGCGCCTGGATTGCGCCTGCACGGGGGCCGCGTAGGGCGCGCGCGGCTGACCCGCATACGCCTGGCCCGCGTCCCGCCCGCCCGTATGCGGTTCGGTTTCCCGCCGCAGGGAGTCGATGAGGCCGCTCACATCGCCGATGCCGGTGATGGCCGCACGGTAGGCGTCCTCCTCGCTCATGCCCGCGGCAAGGTGGTCGTGGTAACGTTCGATGACGTTGACGATCATCTCCTCGCGCAGTTCCCGCGCCTTTGGCGTCACAGGCGCGCGCGAGAAAAGGCCCTCGATGTGTTTCCTGATTTTGTGTTCCATATCAATACCCCTCCGTTGCGGTAAGTGAGTCGATCATTTGGCGGGCGTCCTCCCACTCGCGGCGAAGCGCGCCGAGCGTGCGCCGCCCGGCGTCGGTGATGGCATAATAGCGCCGCCGCGCGCCCGTGGTTTCATCTCCCCAATAGGAGGTGATGGCGCCGTTCTCCTCGAGGCGGCGAAACGCCGTGTAAAGCGTTGCTTCCTTCAATTCATAACGTCCGCCCGTCTTGCGCTCGATGGCCTTGTTGATCTCGTAGCCGTAGCTGTCCTTGACGGCGAGCCGGGCGAGAATGATGGTATCCGTATGGCCGCGGATGATGTCCGATGCGATGGACAACCTGATCACCTCCGATCTGCTTTTCCCTCGCGAGATACAGCATATAACATAATACTTCGCCTGTCAATGTATTTATTTTCGTGATGTAAAGTTGCCGGATGGCGGCCGCCGCGCTATAATGTTGAAAACGCAGGCGGGAGGGTTGGTATGCCCCCATTGACCGTGCGCGGCATCGTCACGCGCTATGTGGATTACCGTGAAAACGACCGCATCCTCACCTTGCTCACGGCGGAGCACGGGCTGGTTAGTGCGAAAGCGCGGAGCTGCCGCAAGCCCAAGTGCGCGCTGCTGGGCGCAAGCGAGCTGTTCGTGTACGGCGAATTCGTGCTCTTCAAGAGCGGCGATAAATACACGGTCGATTCCTGCTGTGTGGAGGAGAGCTTCTATCCGCTGCGCGAGGATATCGCGCGCCTTGGTGCGGGGGCGTACATGCTCAGCATCGTCAACGCCTGCGCGGTGGAGGGGGAACGGGCGGATGCACTCCTGCGGCTGCTGCTCTATGCGCTCTCGTTCACGGCCTACGCGGGGCTCGAGCCCTGCGACATGGCGCTTGCCTTTGCGGCGCGGGCTTTGGCGATCATGGGCTACATGCCCGCCATCACGCGCTGCGCCGCCTGCGGGGCGGATGTGCGCGGCCTTGCGAGCATCCGCTTTTCAGCTTCGGCGGGCGGCGTGCTGTGCCTCCCCTGCGAGGAGCGCGCGCGGGACGGCATTGCACTCTCGCCGCTTGCGCTCGAAGCGCTGCGCCGCATCCTCGCGATGGGGGATGAAGACATGAAAAAGATCGTTCTGCCCGAGCGCGTGCGAGGGGAGCTCAAAGAGGCCGTCAACCTCTACGCCGAATATGTGCTCGAGCGCAGGCTCAAGGGGTTCGATTGTCTGTGAGCCGCAAGAATACGCCTAAAATGGGGAAAAATCTCTAAAAAACGTTGCGGGGTGCCCGGTGCAATGGTATAATAACAAGTCGGCCCAGGGGGGAGACTTAATGTGCCAAACAATATGTTTAAAATACGGAGGATTGTTAAATGTCAAAAAAATTCGTGTACCTGTTTAGCGAAGGCAACGCCAAGATGCGCGATCTGCTCGGCGGCAAGGGCGCAAACCTCGCCGAGATGGTTGGCCTTGGCATGCCCGTTCCGCAGGGCTTTACCATTACGACCGAAGCCTGCACGCAGTATTATGCGGATGGCGAAAAGATCAACGACGAGATCACTGCCGAGGTCGATCATTATATCGCCGAGCTTGAGAAAATCTCCGGCAAAAAGTTTGGCGATCCCGAAAACCCGCTGCTTGTGAGCGTACGTTCCGGTTCGCGCGCGTCGATGCCGGGCATGATGGACACCATCCTCAACCTCGGCCTCAACGACGAGGTCGTCGCGAACTTTGCAAAGATCACCGATAATCCGCGCTTTGCCTACGACTCCTACCGCCGCTTCATCCAAATGTATTCGGACGTCGTGATGGAAGTGGGCAAGAAGTATTTCGAGGAACTGATCGATGAACTCAAGGCGAAGAAGGGCGTGAAGCTTGACACCGACCTCGATGCGGACGATCTCAAGCTGCTCGCCGAGCAGTTTAAAGCCGAATATAAGAATAAGCTCGGCGCCGATTTCCCGAGCGACCCCCGCGAGCAGCTCTTTGGCGCGATCAAGGCTGTGTTCCGCAGCTGGGATAACCCGCGCGCGGTCTATTACCGCCGCATGAACGACATCCCCGCCTCCTGGGGCACGGCCGTCAACGTGCAGATGATGGTCTTTGGCAACACGGGCGACACTTCCGGCACGGGCGTCGCGTTTACGCGCAACCCCGCCACCGGCGAAAAGAAGCTCTTTGGCGAGTTTTTAATGAACGCGCAGGGTGAGGACGTCGTGGCCGGCGTGCGCACCCCGCAGTCCATTGACCATTTGGAAGAGGTCATGCCCGAAGCATATGCGCAATTCGTCGAGATCTGCGACAGGCTCGAACACCATTACCGCGACATGCAGGACATGGAGTTCACCATCGAAAATAAAAAACTCTACATGCTTCAGACCCGCAACGGCAAGCGCACCGCGGCGGCAGCCCTCAAGATCGCTTGCGATCTCGTGGATGAAGGCATGCTCACCGAACAGGAAGCCGTGCTCATGGTCGACCCCAAGCAGCTCGATGCGCTGCTTCACCCGCAGTTTGATGCGGCGGCGCTTAAGAAGGCCGTGCCGATCGGCCGCGCGCTGCCCGCCTCTCCCGGCGCCGCCTGCGGCCGCGCCGTGTTCACCGCCGAGGATGCTACCGAGTGGGCCAAGCGCGGCGAAAAGGTCGTTCTCGTGCGCCTTGAAACCAGCCCCGAAGATATCGAGGGCATGGCCAATTCCCAGGGTATCCTCACCGTGCGCGGCGGCATGACCTCCCACGCGGCGGTCGTCGCCCGCGGCATGGGCACCTGCTGCGTGGCGGGCTGCTCCGAGCTGCGCATCTGCGAAGAGGACAAGACCCTGGTCGTCGCCGGCGTCACCTACCATGAGGGCGACTTCCTGTC
>CAZJIS010000022.1:0-10847 GCA_964546125.1 uncultured Clostridium sp. | reverse complement strand
GCGGCATGGGCACCTGCTGCGTTTCCGGCTGCGGCGAGATCGTCATGGATGAAGCCAACAAGCGCTTCACCCTCGGCGGCAAGGTCTATAACCAGGGCGATTGGATCTCGCTCGACGGCTCCACCGGCAACATCTACGGCGAGGCCATTAAAACCGTGGAGGCTTCGGTCGGCGGCGATTTCGCGCGATTGATGGGCTGGGCGGACGACATCCGCAGGCTCCGCGTGCGCACCAATGCCGACAACCCGCGCGATGCGGCCGTGGCGCGCAAGTTCGGCGCGGAGGGCATCGGCCTTTGCCGCACCGAGCACATGTTCTTCGAAGAAGACCGCATCCCCGCCATGCGCGAGATGATCGTGGCGAAAACCGAAGCGGCCCGCCGCAAGGCGCTCGATAAGCTATTGCCCATTCAGCGCGGCGACTTTGAAGGCATCTATCGCGCGATGGGCGAATTCCCGGTGACCGTGCGCCTGCTCGACCCCCCGCTGCACGAGTTTTTGCCGCATAAGGATTCGGAGATCGCGGAACTTGCAAAAGACATGGACATTCCGTTCGATGAACTCAAGGCGACCGTCGAAGCCCTGCATGAAACGAACCCCATGATGGGCCACCGCGGCTGCCGCCTGTGCGTCACCTATCCCGAAATTGCCGAGATGCAGTCCCGCGCGATCATCGAGGCTGCCATCAACGTGCGCAGGGAAACCGGCCTCAACGTCGTGCCCGAGATCATGATTCCGCTCGTGGGCGAAGTTAAGGAGCTTGCGTATGTGAAGAGCTTCGTCGTCGACACGGCCGAAAAGGTCATGAAGGAACAGGGCATGGAGATTCCCTACCTCGTGGGCACCATGATCGAGATTCCGCGCGCGGCGCTCACTGCCGATGAGATCGCGGGCGAAGCCGAGTTCTTCTCCTTTGGCACAAACGACCTGACGCAGATGACCTTCGGCTTTAGCCGCGACGACGCGGCGAAGTTCCTCGGCGCCTATTACGAAAAAAAGATCTACGAATCCGACCCGTTTGCCCGCCTCGACCAGAACGGCGTGGGCAAGCTTGTGAAGATGTCCGCCGAGCTCGGCCGCGCCGCGCGCCCCGAGCTGCACCTTGGCATCTGCGGCGAGCATGGCGGAGATCCCTCCTCCATCGACTTCTGCCACCGCACGGGCCTCGATTATGTTTCCTGCTCGCCGTACCGCGTGCCCATCGCGCGCCTCGCGGCGGCGCAGGCGAAACTGCGCAACGGCTAAGCGCTCGTAAAGCGATGATTTCTCCCAACGGCCTGCGCGCAACGCGCAGGCCGTTGGCTTGGCTGAGCGGTCCCAATAAAACGGGCGCTTAGGGCCTTGGCCTTGAGCGGGGCTTGGGGCGGCGCCCTAACGATCCCTTTGTTTCTTGCGAAGAGGAAAGGAATGTTCATGCACTCGAAACTCTGGAACAAGAATTTCACGCTGGCCTTCGTGGGCATGGTCATTTCCGCAGCGGCGGGGGTGGGGCTCAACATCGCGCTGAGCGTGGTGGTGTTTGAGCAAACGCAGTCCACCACGCTCGCGGCGGTGCTCGGCGCGCTTTCGATGATTCCGCACTTCGTGCTGCCGCTGGTGGTCGGCCCCGTCATCGATCGGCGCAACCCCCTCAAGGTGCTCGTGCGCAACGAGGTGGTGCTGGCGTTGCTTTTTTTTGCTGCCGCCGCGCTCATTTATGCTTACGGCTTCAGCTACATCCTTTACATGCTCTTTTCCATCGCCATCAGCGCTTTTGGGGTGGTGTCGAACCTCGCCAGCGCAAGCGTGCTGCCGCAGATCATGGCGCGCGAAAACTATGTGCGCGGCAACGCCATCCTCAATGTGATCTATCCGCTTTGCAGCGTCGCCGTGGCTCCGCTTGCGATGAAGCTCTTCGACCATTACGGCATGCCGCTCATCCTCGCTTCCTATGGCATTGCCAGCCTCGTCGACGCCGCGCTCGAGAGCCGCATCGCGGCGAAATTCGAATTCATAGAGGCGGAAAAAACAGGATTTCGGGAATATGCCGCGGATCTTCGCGAGGGCTTCCGCTATTTTGCCAAGGACCCCGCCGTCCGCTCCGTCTTTTTGCTCTTTTCGCTGGTGATGTTCGCCGACGCCGCGGGCAGCGTGCTGACCTATCCGTTCTTCAACCGCAGCGCGACGCTCACCAACGACGCTTTCGCGCTGATGACCTCCATTCGAAGCGCGGGCTACATGGTGGGCGGGTTTTTGCATTACTTCATCAAAATCCCCGAAACCAAACGCTTCCCGATCGCCGTCGCCGTGTATTTCACGTTCGTGCTGCTCGATGGAACCTTCTTCTTCATGCCGTTCTGGCTCATGTGCGCGAGCCGGTTTTTGCTCGGCATTCTCGGCATGAACAGCGCCAACATCCGCATGAGCGCGGTGCAGGGTCATGTTTCCAACCGCATGCGCGCCAAGGTCAACGCGCTCTTTTCGGTTTTGACCTCGCTTGCAATGATGGGCGGCCAGCTTCTCGCGGGCGCGCTCGGTGAATTTTTGCCCTATGGCGTCATTCAGGTGGCGTTCCAATGCGCGTATCTCTTTGGCATTCTCTTCTTTGTGCTGCCCCGGCGCAACCGGGTGCGCGAGCTGTATAACTATGCGGCCTCGGCGGAGCCCGAGGCGGCGTAGACCTTAAAAAGCGCCCAAATAAAGGATTTTTGCCTCCGGCGCAGAAAAGAAAGAAAACGAAAGAACAAAACCCTGCGTGAACGGAGATCAAAAATGGAAACGGCTATGAAAAACGGCTTTTTGCGCGAGCAAACGGAGCGCATCGAACAGGAAACGCTTTCGCCTTACGCGGTGCTTTCGGTTAACACGCGCGGGCGCGAAGAACCCGTCGAGCCCTGCCCGATCCGCACGGTGTTCATGCGCGATAGGGATCGCATTATCCACTGCAAATCGTTTCGCCGGCTCAAGCATAAAACGCAGGTGTTCCTCTCGCCCGCGGGCGACCATTACCGCACGCGCCTCACGCACACGCTCGAGGTGAGCCAGATCGCGCGCACTATCGCGCGCGGCCTTCGGCTCAACGAGGATCTCACCGAGGCCATCGCCCTCGGGCACGATCTTGGGCACACGCCGTTTGGGCATGCGGGGGAGGCCGTGCTCAACGAGCTTGTGCCCGACGGCTTCAAACACAATGTGCAGAGCCTTCGCATGGTGGAAAAAATCGAGAACGGCCGCGGCCTTAACCTCACTTTCGAGGTGCGCGACGGTATTTTGAACCACTCCGGCAGCGGAACGCCCGCGACCCTCGAGGGCAAAGTCGTTTGCCTTTCGGATAAGATCGCCTACATCAACCACGATATTGACGACAGCATCCGCGCGGGCGTGCTGCGGGAAGAGGACCTCCCCGCCGACTGTACGCAGGTGCTTGGCCACAGCCACGGCGCGCGCATCAACACGCTCATCCTCGATGTGGTGGGCCGGTCTTACGGGCGGCCGGAGATTGCGATGACCCCCGAAGTGAGCGAAAAATTCTGGACGCTTAGAAAGTTCATGTTCGAGCAGGTCTACCTCAACCATGTCGCCAAGCGCGAGGAGGGCAAGGGCCAGCACGTCGTCGAGCAGCTTTATCATTACTATCTCAGCCATATGGATCTTTTGCCCGAGGACTTTGCGAAGTTCATCGGGGAAGACGGGGAGGCGCGCGTCGCCGCAGATTATATCGCCTGCATGACCGACCGCTATGCCGTCACCGACTACCAGCGTCTCTTCGTGCCCTGCGAGTGGGTGTGAAAGATACAGGGCCGAGGCAGGATTTGGCAAAGGGCCGTTGAATATAACCAATGCGCGAAAAATCGAGAAAGGAGTCGTGAAATGCCGTTTTTTCCTGATGAATGGAAGCACGAGCTCCTTGCAAGGACCGATATCGCCTCGCTGGTTTCCGAATACACGGCGCTTTCGCAAAAGGGCGGGCGCCTGTGGGGCTGCTGCCCGCTGCACAGCGAAAAGACGCCTTCCTTCTCCGTTATGCCGGACAGGCAGGTGTTTTATTGCTTTGGCTGCCACGCAGGAGGGGATGCAATCGCGTTTTTGCGCAAGGCCGAGCGGCTCAATTTCAACGAGGCCGTCGAGGCGCTTGCCCAGCGCGCGGGGATGGACCTTCCCACCGAAGCGGAGGATGACAAGCTTCGCGCCGCGCGCGCTTACCGCGAACGGCTCTATGCCGTGTGCAAGGAGGCCGCGCGCTTCTACCATGAGAAGCTCAAAGCGCAGGAGGGCGCGCCCGCGCGGGAATACCTTAAACGGCGCGGGGTCGCCTGGAACGCTGCCGTGCGCTTTGGCCTCGGCTTTGCGCCCGATTCGTGGGAGGCCGCGACCGGTTGCCTGCGCGCGAAGGGCTTCAGCGACCGCGAGATGATCGACGCGGGCGTCGCGATCCGCAACAAGGCGGGAGATAGCTGCTATGACGCTTACCGCGGGCGGCTGATCTTCCCGATCATCGCCACCAACGGGCGCGTGCTCGGCTTTGGTGCGCGCGCGCTGAAAAAGGACGAGCAGCCCAAATACATCAACACGGGCGACACGCCCATTTACAACAAGCGCAGCAACCTTTACGCGATGAACGCGCAAAAGGGCCTCAAGGGCGAGCTTATCATGGTGGAGGGGTATATGGATGTGATCAGCCTGCACAGCGCGGGGATCACGAACGCGGTCGCCTCGCTTGGCACGGCCATGACCCGCCAGCAGGCGCGCCTTGCCAAGCGCTACACAGAGAGCGTTTACCTTTGTTACGATGGCGACAGCGCCGGCCAAAATGCGGCGCTGCGCGGCATTGAGGTGCTCGGGGAGGAGGGGCTGGACGTTCGCGTCATCACGATTCCCGGCGGCCTCGATCCCGATGATTACGTCAAAAAATACGGGCGCGACGCATTCCTTTCCCTGCGCGACACGGCGCTTACCGGCAATGGTTTTCGACTTGCGAACATGGCTTCGGGCTATGATTTTGCGAGCGCGAACGAGCGCGAGGCGTTCGCCCTCAAGGCCTGCGCGTTCGTCGCCGCGCTGCAGCCTGTGGAACAGGAGCGGTACACGCCGTTTATCGCCGAGAAAACGGGGCTTTCCCTCGACGCGGTCAAGGCCCAGTGCGGCATGGCGGCGGCCCCGCAGGCCGGGAATATCATTGGTAAAAATCGGAATACTAGGAGCAACCGGGAGGGGGAGATTCTTCCCGAGGCGGATCGCACCGAGCGCATGCTCGCCTCCTGCATGCTGTGCGGCGTTGAAGAGGCTGCTTATGTGGCCGAACTCATGGCGCGGGAGAACGTTGCTTTTTCAAGCGAGGGCCTTTGCGAATTCGCAGATGCGCTGCTTGTCGCCCATGCGATGGGCGAGGAGGTGAACCTGCCTAAAATCGTTGCGGGGCTGCAAACGCCGGACGCGGCGGCGGCCGTGTTGGCGGACGAGCCTATCGCGGGCGACGCGCGGGCGGTTGCGGACGATTGCGTGCGAAACCTTGCCATGCGGGCGCTGGAGGAGAAGATTGAGCGCCTTGGCGCGCATATCGAAGCCGCTTCGGGCGAGGAACGCGCGCGCCTGTTGGAAGAATTGCGGGAAACCGGCAAGAAACTGCGGAGATATAAATAAATTTGAATGGATAAGGGAGTGGGCGAATTGGAGAATAAGGAACCCAAAAAGACGAAGATCGAGGAGCTTGTTGAACGCGGCAAAGCAAAGAACGTGCTGACTTATAAAGAAGTCATGGACGCGCTTGAGGAGCTGGAACTCGATTCGGATCAGATCGAGCGGCTCTACGACCGCTTCGAGTCGCTCAATATCGACATCGTCGAGGAGGTTGATGCCGTCGAAGAGGCGAGCGAGACCGTTGCGGACATCGAGTCGGATGTGGCGGCCACCGAGGGCGTCGCCATCGACGATCCTGTGCGCATGTATCTAAAAGAGATCGGCAAAGTGCCGCTTCTCAACGCCGCCCAGGAGATCGAGATCGCCAAGCGCATGGCCGATGGCGACCAGGAAGCAAAGCAGCAGCTCGCCGAGGCGAACCTCCGCTTGGTGGTGTCTGTCGCCAAGCGTTACGTCGGGCGCGGCATGCTCTTCCTCGACCTTATCCAGGAGGGGAACCTTGGCCTTATCAAGGCCGTGGAAAAGTTCGATTACCGCAAGGGCTATAAATTCTCCACTTACGCCACATGGTGGATTCGCCAGGCCATCACCCGCGCGATTGCGGACCAGGCGCGCACGATTCGCATCCCCGTGCACATGGTGGAAACCATCAACAAACTCATCCGCGTGAACCGCCAGCTTTTGCAGGAGTTCGGCCGTGAGCCAAGGCCAGATGAGATCGCCGCCGAAATGGGCATTACCGAGGAGAAGGTGCGCGAGATCATCAAGGTCGCGCAGGAGCCGGTTTCGCTCGAGACCCCGATCGGCGAGGAGGAGGACAGCCATTTGGGCGACTTCATCAAGGATGAGGATGCGCCCGCGCCGGACGACATGGCCTCTTTCACGCTGCTCAAAGAGCAGCTCATCGAGGTGCTCGATACGCTCACCTCGCGCGAAAAGCAGGTGCTGCGCCTGCGCTTCGGGCTCGACGACGGCAAGGCCCGCACCCTTGAAGAGGTGGGCCGCGAGTTCAATGTCACGCGCGAGCGCATACGCCAAATTGAAGCCAAGGCCCTGCGCAAGCTGCGCCACCCCTCGCGCAGCAAGAAGCTTAAAGATTTCCTCGAATAATCAAACGCAAACCCTGCAACAGAGGCAACGGCCCCCGCGCGAAGCGGGGGCCGTTGATTGCATACGCCTAGTTTTCCTTTGTCTTTCGCCGCAGCGTTTTCAAATGGGCCTTGCGCTCCGGGGAAATGCGGAAACTCTCCACCGCTTTTTGGATGGCCTTGTTGTGCACCCAGCGCCCGAATGCGCGGCTTTCAAGTAAGGGCAGGGTCGCGTCATATTGCTCGACAAGCGCGCAGCTTACATACCACGCCGCCGCCATGTTGACGTAATAGTCGCCGGTCGGCAGCGCAGCCGCGGCGCGCAGCATGGCGGGGTCGAAGCGCGCGTCGCCGAGGAAGAACGTGAGCAGCGTCACCAGCCCAAAGCGCACCGTGTAGGGATGCGCGCTCGAAAGCCATGCGGGGATGCGCAAGGCGATGGCGTCGAGGCTCTTTGCAAAGGCCTTGGGGGGCAGCGCGTCGCACACGGCCCAGTTGTCAACATAGGGCAAAAACGCCTCCACCGCCTCAAGCAGCACGCCGCACTCGAGCGGGAGCCGCCCGAGCAAAGAGGCGTGTAAAAGGTTCTCTTCGAGGGTGGCGTGCGGAAGCGAGGCGAGAAATGCGCGCGCTGCTTCCGGCTCGTTTTTCACAAGGGCTTTTGCAAGCCCCGCAATGTGCGCCGCGCGCACGCCCGTGATGTGCGCGGGCTCCAAATTGGGCACGAGTTTGCGCATGAAAGCGGCGTAAGGCTCGTCCCGCAGGGCGAGCAGGCGCTCCCCGATCGATGATTCGGATGAATGATACAATGCGTTCACAATTGAGTGGGTCCTTTCCGTTGAGCGCGCCGGCGCGGTATGGTATGATCGATGCAGATCAAATCGCGGGGGAGGAACTTTGCGCCGATGGAAACGCAGGCTCTATTATGGATATCAGCCGTGTTGGGCGGTTATTTAATCGGTTCGGCGAACTTCGCCATCATCGTGACCAAATGGTTTTTAGGCAAGGACGTGCGCCAGCATGGCAGCGGCAACGCCGGCACGGCGAATGTGGCGCGCGTGTTCGGCGCGGGCCTCGGCCTTGTGACACTCGTGGGGGATATACTCAAAACCGTGGCGGCGATGCTCCTCGGGCGCGCGCTTTTGGGCGATGCCGGCATGTGTGCGGCGGCCGCCGCATCGATGCTCGGCCATTGCTTCCCGCTGTTTTTCGGCTTGCGCGGGGGCAAGGGCGTCGCCGCCGCGGCGGGCATCGCGCTCATGCTCGACTGGCGGGTGTTCCTCGTGCTGCTCGGAGTTTATCTCACCGGCGCGGCCGTGAGCCGCAAGGCTTCGGTCTCCTCGCTCTTAGGGGTCGCGGCGTTGCCCGTGGCGGTGCTGCTCTTTGGCGGCTTCTCGCTCCCCGAGGTGCTGCTCGCCTTTTTCACGGCGGTGTTTGTGATCTTCATGCACCGCAGCAACCTCAAGCGCCTTTTCAACGGCGAAGAGGGCCGTTTCACATTTGGCAAACGCAAGCAAAATTAAAGCTGCACGTTATAGATCTTCATCACATGCCGTCTGCCCGGCAGCATTATCGCGAGCGCGCACATAGCGCCCGCAAGGCCGAGGCTGAGGATGATGCGGCGGATCGGGAACACATCCCCGAGCGCGCCCGCAAGCAGAGAACCGAGGATGCCGCCGAGGGTCGTGAGCATCTGGAACGTGCCGTTGAACCTGCCGCGCAGCTCGTCGGGCACATGGTTCTGCGTGGATGAGATGCGGATGTTGTAAGAAGTCACGCTCAAAAAGCCCGAAAGGAACATCAGCCCCATCATGCCGGCTATGGGCAGGAAGAGATAACTCGCCTCAATGAGGCTCGTCAGCACATATACGCTAAGGGCGATCGCAAATTTAAGGTGCGTCGGGTAGCGGTGGTGGTAGTGCACGAGCCCTCCGACCATGCGGCCGAGTATCGAGCAGCCCATCACATAGGTGTAGAAGGTAACGCCAAGCGATTCGGTCGCCTTGAAATAAGGCAGCACCAGCGTGCCGATGCCGTTGCCGATCAGGGTGTTCACAACGAAATAGGCTGTGATGAACAGCAAGCCTTTCTCCTGCTTGAGGTAGGAGAGGCCGTCTTTGAAATCATCCGCATAGCGGCGCAGGTCATAGCTGCTCCATTGCGAGGCAATGTGTTTTTCATCCGTTTTAATCTGCGTTTCAAAGAGGGCGGCGATGAGGAACGTCGCCGCGTTAAACAGGAACAGCGGCTCGATGCCGATGGTGTCGTAGCACCACGCGGCAACCGGCACCATCAGCGCCGAAAGGGGATAGAGCATACTCGAGATCGAGTAGGCCTTGGCGTAGTTGCCCTCGCTGATGAGGTTCGGGTAGAGGCTGTCGTAGGCCACGAGGTATATGCTGTCGATCGTGCCGATGATAATGCACAACAAAAGCAGCACGGCATAGTTGAATAGCTGAAACATCAGCGCTCCGAAGATCAAAAAATACAGCCCCGCCGAGATAAAATCGAGCGAGTAGATCACCTTCACGCGCGAGAAACGGTCGATGTAGGGGCCTGCGAGCGAAGGCATGATGATCTTGGGCAGGCTGTACGCCACCGTAAACAGGGCGTAGAGCAGCGTGGAGCCGGTGTAATCGAGCACCAGCAGCCCGATCGCAAAGCCCGAAACGGAGTTGCCAAGCATCGACACCACCGTTCCGAGCGTGAGGATCGTGAAATTCTTCGTCCAAAGCGGTTGTTTTTCCATACAAAAGCGATTATACAGCAAAGTTGAGCGAAATGCTACCGTTGACGGTGCTCACGCGGATGCGATTGGCCGCGTCGTGCCGGATGCGCACCTGTTTGCGGTGTTTTTCGCCGTTGATGCGCACCGAGCCCGAAAGGGTTTCAACATCCACATCGTATTCGGGAAGGGGTAATGTGGAGGAAAGGCGCAGGGAACCGTTGACGGCTTCCGCCGAGATCTCGCCGCGAAGCTCCCCGCCGAGCGTCACGCCGCCGTTGACCGTTTCTCCCTTGCAGCGGGTTTTTGCCCGGCAGGAGGCTATGCTCACGCTGCCGTTCACGCTTTGGCCGCGGATAGTGTCGGCGACGACGCCCTCGAGTTCCACCGAGCCGTTGACGGTTTCGCATTTGAGCGTATCCAGTTCAATGTCGCGGATGACGATGGCGCCGTTCACGCCCTCGATGCCGAAGCTCTTAAAATGCGCGCCGGGCACGGTGATGTCGATGCGGCCCGGCTTCCAGCCGCCCACGCGGAAGAGGTTTCCAAAGCGGTGGTGCTCCTCCTCAATGCGCAGCACGCCGTTTGCAATCGAGATCGCGGGCTTCGCGCGCTCATCGGGGTAACTCACGTCGATGCGCCAGGAATTGCCGCGCGCGACGCTGATGTTGGCGTTCACAAGCTCCGCTTTAATGGAGTGGAACTCCTCAGGGCTGCTGTCGTAGCCCGAAGCCGGAGCTTCCTGCGCGGCGCTCCCCGTTTGGGCGATGATTTCGCGCGCGAGGGCCTCGGGCGAACCGAGCGAGGCGATGACCTGCGCTTCCTCCCCGGGACCCGCGTCGTCAAAATATTCTTCATAATAGCGAAGCGCCGCCTCGCGCTCACCGCGCTCCACGCAGGTGAGGCAGCTTTCGAGCCTTAGCATAAACTCGCGTCTTGTCATGATAATTCCACCTTTCTCATCCCGCCAAAGAACATCAGCTCGCGGGGATCATAGCGGTTTGCGCCCGTGCGCTTCTCGCTTGTGCGCGCATAAAAGGTGCTCGGCAGGGTGTTGAAGGCCCGCCAACGGTTGAAATAGATCATCGTCATGTTCCTCCCCCCAAGATCACGTCCATGTTCTGTTTGTATATGCGCCAGTCCTCACGGTATTCTTTGAGCTTTCGCCGGCCGCTCTCGGTGAGCGTATAGTAGCGCCTGAGCCGCCCCGAATAGGGCTGGTCGTAGGTGGCAAGCAGTTCGTCCTTCTGCAGCCGCCGCAGCACCGGATAAAGCGTGGATTCGGAAATCTCCACCACCTGCTTGATGCCCTGCGTGAGCACATAGCCGTAAGCGTCTTCCCGATCGAGCACCGCAAGCACGCATGCGTCCAGCAAAGCGCCGCCAAGCTGAAACGTCATATGCGCACCCCCTTTCTTT
>CAZJIS010000021.1:14181-27414 GCA_964546125.1 uncultured Clostridium sp. | reverse complement strand
AATCGTTGATCTCCGTGACCGTGCTCACGGTCGAGCGCGGGTTGTTGGAGGTGCTTTTCTGGTCGATCGAAATCGCGGGGGAGAGGCCCTCGATGTAATCGACATCGGGCTTTTCCATCTGTCCCAAAAACTGGCGCGCGTAGGCCGATAGGCTCTCCACATAACGCCGCTGGCCCTCGGCATAGATTGTGTCGAAGGCGAGGCTGGACTTGCCCGAACCCGAAAGCCCGGTGAAAACGATGAGCTTGTTGCGCGGCAGCGTCAGGCTCACATTTTTGAGGTTGTGTTCGCGCGCACCCTCGATGCGCAATGTATCGTTCATCTATTCGATCTCCATCATTCTCTCATTTGCCCCTGCGCGGGGATTTGCGCGCGCGCCCGCGCGACTTGTGCGCGCTGCCGGGCGTGCCGGGCAGCGGACGCGCGTCCTTCAAAGGAGCTGTTCCCGTGAGGGCAAACAACTCGTCGCGTAGCTTCGCGGCGGTTTCAAAGTCGAGCTCCGCCGCGGCTTCGCGCATCTGCGCGCGCACGAGTTCAACGCGCGCTGCGCGCTCCTGCTCGCTCATCGCCGTTTCTTCACCCTTAGCTTTGCGCGTGATCTCGAGCACGCTGTGCACGCTTTTTGTGATGCTCTTTGGCGTGATGCCGTGCGCTTGGTTGAACGCCTGCTGCTTTGCGCGGCGGCGGTTGGTTTCATCGATGGCGGAGCGCATCGAGTCGGTGATTTCATCCGCATACATGATGACGCGCCCGTTGACGTTGCGCGCGGCGCGCCCCACGGTTTGGATGAGCGAAGTCGCGCTTCGCAAAAAGCCCTCCTTGTCGGCGTCGAGGATCGCGACCAGGCCGACTTCCGGAAGGTCCAGCCCCTCGCGCAGCAGGTTGATGCCCACGAGCACGTCGAATTCGCCAAGACGCAGGTCGCGGATGATCTCCATGCGCTCGATGGTTTCGATATCCGAGTGCATGTAGCGCACGCGCACGCCCATCGAGTCGAGGTATTCGGTCAAAGTTTCGGCCATGCGCTTGGTGAGCGTGGTCGCGAGCGTGCGAAAACCCTGCCTGGCCATCAGCTTAACTTCGCTCAAAAGATCGTCGATCTGCCCTTTGACCGGGCGCACGGAAATTTCGGGATCGACAAGACCCGTCGGGCGGATAACCTGCTCGACCGTCTGCTCCGAAAGGCCGAGTTCATAGGCTGCGGGCGTCGCCGAAACGCACACGAGCTGGCCGATGCGCGATTGGAACTCTTCGAACCTGAGCGGGCGGTTATCATAGGCCGCCGGCAGGCGGAAGCCGTAATCGACAAGCGCGGTCTTTCGCGAAAGGTCGCCGCCGAACATGCCGCGCACCTGCGGAATGGTCACATGCGATTCGTCGATGAAGAGCAAAAAGTCCTCGGGAAAATAATCGAGCAGCGTAAACGGCGGCTGGCCGGGAACCCTGCCGTCAAAATAGCGCGCGTAGTTCTCGATGCCCGTGCAGTAGCCGATTTCGCGCATCATTTCAATGTCGTAACGGGTGCGCTGTTCAATGCGCTGCGCTTCGAGCAGCTTGTTGTTCGCGCGAAACCACGCGAGCCGCTCCTGAAGATCTTCTTCGATTTGCCCGATCGAAGCTTCGAGCTTCTCCTTGCCCGTGGCGTAGTGGGAGGCGGGGAACACCGCCGCGTGCGAGCGCCGTGTGAGCGCCTCACCCGTGAGCGCAGAAATTTCGCTGATGCGCTCGATCTCATCGCCGAAGAACTCCACACGCAGGGCCTTGTCGGTCCAGTTGACGGGATAGATATCGAGCACGTCGCCCTTTACGCGGAACGTGCCGCGCTCAAAATCGAATTCGCTGCGCTGGTATTGGATGTCGACAAGCGCGCGGATCACCTCGTTGCGCTCGATTTTCTTGCCCTCGCGCAGCGAAATCGAAAGCTTGAGATATTCGGCGGGGTCGCCGAGCGCGTAGATACACGAAACCGAAGCGACGATGATCACATCCCGCCGCTCGTTGAGCGCGCAGGTCGCGCTGTGGCGGAGCTTATCGATCTCATCGTTCACGCTCGACACCTTTTCGATGTAGGTGTCGGAGGAGGCGATGTATGCTTCCGGCTGGTAATAATCGTAGTAGCTGACGAAATACTCGACGGCGCTGTCGGGAAAAAACGCGCGGAATTCGCTGCACAACTGCGCTGCAAGCGTTTTGTTGTGCGCGATAACAAGCGTCGGCCTTTGCACCTTTTCGATGATCTTGGCCATCGTAAAGGTCTTGCCCGAACCCGTCACACCGAGCAGCACCTGCGTCTGTTTTCCCTCAAGGATGCCTTGCGAGAGCTTATCGATCGCCTCGGGCTGGTCGCCCTGCGGCTCAAAGGGCGCCACGGCCCTGAACGTATTCATATCAGCAGAAATAATCCACGCATACGGAGCTTTCCAACACCGCATGGATGTAGTTTTTGACCTCGATATGCGCGGGGTGGTTCTGGTATTCATCCAAACCCGCGCGGTCGTCGAACACGGCGGTGAGCACCAAATGATAGGAACGCGGCGAATCCAAGAAATCGACGCCGATCTCCATCGCCCGCAAAGAGGGAACGACGCCCACAAGCGCACGCAAAAGAGCCGAGATCTTTTCGGCCTCGGCCTTGTCGCGGTAACGGTGGCAGACAACATGCTTGACCATGCAAAGCTCCTTCGTAACCCATATACGCCTAGGCTATTATACCAGCGCCGCACGGGCTTGACAATTGAGAATTTGGGGATGGGGGATGGAGGATGGGGGAACATTGATGGCTCCGCCCTCAAGCACCCGCTAGGGCACAATTTTACAGGGGGGTATCGCGGTAAGAAAAAGTGCGGCAGCATTCATTGATTTCCGCACAGCAAAACGGCCTCTTCAAGCAGAGGCCGTTTTAGGGATGAACTAAAAATAAGAAAAAGTGCGGCAGCATTCATTGATTTCCGCACAGCAAAACGGCCTCTTCAAGCAGAGGCCGTTTTAGGGATGAACTAAAAATATGAAAGTTTCCGACCGGGCCGGTAAGCCGAGTTCTGTCGGCCGGCGCGAGCCGGCGTGCAGCCATCTATCTTGGGGACGCGTCGCCGCATCCCTCGTGCGATTATCAGGGGCCTGACGGGCAGCCATTTTTGCGGGGGAACCCCGCGCTTGCCCCCATTCCAATCTTGCACCGGGTGGGGTTTACAGCGCGAACCCGTCGCCGGGCCCGCGGGTGAGCTCTTACCTCACCTTTCCATCCTTACCGCGCAAGCGCGGCGGTATCTCTCTGTTGCACTTTCCCTGGAGTCGCCTCCGCCGGATGTTATCCGGCACCCTGCCCTATGGAGCTCGGACTTTCCTCATATGGATCGCTTGCGCGCCATACGCGGCCGCATAGCCCGCTCGGAAACCTCATCAATCATATCCGTTTTGGCGGGGAAATGCAAGCCTTAATCCGTGTAGAGGATGCGCCCGCAGTTCTCGCACTCGACGATGCCCTCTTCTGAAGAAACGCGCTTCACGGTGGTTGTCGAAAGCGCCATATTGCAGCCGCCGCACTGGTTATTTTCAACCTTTGCAAGCGGCACGGCGTGGTGATTTTTAATTTTTTGGTAGCGCCCCATAAGCTGGGGGTCCACCTTTGCGGCGGCCTCCGCAAGCGCGCGCTTGCTCTCGGCGATCTTTGGCTGCGCTTCGGCAAGCTCCGTTTCGCATTGCACGCGCACTTCATCATATTCCTTTTTGGCACGGCCGGCCTTGGCATAAGTTTCCTTATAATCGGCCGTCGCCTTTTCAATCCAGGCGAGCGTGTCGAAAAGCTCGCGGCGCGCGCTGTCCATGCGCGTCATCAGCGCTTCGAGGGATTTGCGGCTCTCGGTCATCTCCTCGGCGGTGACTTCTTCGTCGCCTTGCATCACGGTGAATTCGGAAACTTCAAGGTCGTATTTATGTTCAAGCTCGTCGACCTGCGCGGCAAGGTCGTCGACCGAAGCGCCGCGCGCTTCGATGTTCTTCTGCGTGGCGGCGATGGAGTTCTGCTGCTCGGTCAAATACGCGTGCAGTCGGTTGAGCTTGAGCCTCGCGGGCGTCGTTTTCACGCGGCTTTCCAGCCGCTCAAGGGCGAGCTCCATCTCCTGATATTTCCAAAGCGCATCGAGTTTTTTCATGTTGCCACCTCCGGTTTACTCGCGAACACCAAAAGCCGTCAGAGCTTGCGCAGGGACGGTTTTTCGCGTCGCGTTAAACTATATTGTACACCAGCCGTCAAGCCCTGTAAACATTTTATGAGCGCGGGCAGCACCACGACCTCGGTTTCATAATGCCCGGCTTCGATGAGCGCGATGCCCGCTTCCGCCGCGCAGAGCGCCTCGTGGTGCGCGCATTCGCCCGTGATGAGGACCTCCGCGCCTGCGGCAAGCGCCGCCTGCGCATCCCTGCCGCCCGAGCCGCCGAGCACCGCCACACGGGCGAGGCGCTGCGCTCCGTCGCCGCATACGCGCACGGCCGTATTGAGGCGTTCGCCGATAAAATGCGCGAGATCGTCGAGCGTCATCGGCGCTTCGAGCGTGCCGATGCGGCCCATCGCCCCTTCCCCGAAGGGCAGGGTGTTTTGAATGTTGAGGGCCTTTGCGAGCGCGTCGTTCACACCGCCCGGGGCCGCGTCGAGGTTCGTGTGCGCCGCAACATGGCCAATGCCGTGCCGCGCGAGAATATATGCTCCCGCAAGGGCCGGGTCGTTTGGCAAAAAGCGGCGGACCGCCTCGAAGAAAACCGGATGGTGTGTAAGAAGGAGGTCTGCGCCGACCTCGACCGCCTCGCGCGCGGTGACGGACGTGCAGTCGAGCGCGACGAGGACATGCTTCACCTCGTCGTGGTCGGGGCCGACGAGAAGGCCCACATTGTCCCACGAAAGGGCAAGGTCATGGGGCGCAAGCGTTTCAAGGGCCGCTAAAAAATCGTTGAGTTTCATTTTTTATCCTCCCAATGGTCGAGCAGCCGGGCTACCCCGGCAAGTTCCTGTTCAAGCGTTTCGGGGCGAATGCCGTGGCGAAGCGCCCGTTCCATGCGCCGCGCGCGGCTTGCGTGCGTGCGGCTGAGCAGTTCGTGCAACTCTCGCGTGCGCATTTCGTAATTGCGCGCGCCGAATTCAAGAAGGGCTTCATCCGCATAGGGCGCGGCCTCCCCGGGCGCATAGCGCGCGGCGATCAGTTGGTAATACCGCCCCGCGTCGCGCACAACCCTCTCTTCACAAACGGCATATCCGTGCGCAAAGAGGAAGCTTCGAAGCTCCCGCTCGCCGCCCATCGGCTGCATGATGATCAGCTTTGCCCTTTGCGCCGCCGCTTCCCCCCGCGCGAGGATCGCGGCAATCATCTCACCGCCCATGCCGCAGACGGCCACCGCGTATTCGCCGTTTTTGCTCAATGCAGCGGGGTCAAGGCCGGCGATGCCGTCCGTCTCGATGAATTCGGCCGTTTGGCCGCATTGGGCAAAAAGCTCTTTAGCTTTCTTGAGCGAGGGCGCGCTCACATCGATGGCGAACGCATGTTCAGCCTTGCCCGCAGTGAGCGCCGCAAGGCAGAGCTTGCCGTGGTCGCAGCCTACGTCGACAAAAACGCCGCAATGCGGCAGCAGGGTGAGCGCGCAGTTAAGGCGCGTGCCAAGGCGCAAATCATGCTTTGTGCGAATCGATCTCATGCATTTATTCTAAAACAAACGGCACGCGATTGCAAAGCTTGGAAAGTTTTTTGGACAACGCTCATAAGTATAGCCAAACCCCAACTTCAGCGGAGGTAACTATGGAATTTAGGCGCAGGCGCAGACGCGCGCGGGCGAGGTACAAAGCGCGCACAGGGGCCGCAGGCGGCGGCGCGGCGGGCGGAGCTATCATTACGCTTTTGCTTATCGCCGGGATCGTTTATATCCTTGCCTCCTCAAGCGCGGGGGAATGGATGGCCAAGAACGTGATGGCGCCCGCGATTGCCTTTTTCACCGGGGAAAAGGCGGCGGGCGGCGAGAAAGAGGAAAACCCGGGCGGTTCGTTCGTGCCGGGCGATAACCTCGGCGCGATCGATCTTTCCGCCGGGGATGCGGCCCCCGTGAGCGCGCAGCTTACGTTCCCGGGGGTAACATGCTACATGCTGCAAATGGGCGTGTTCGGCTCGCTCGATAACGCCAACGCGCAGGCGGTGGAGCTTCGCGCGCGCGGCGCGGCGGGCTTCATCCTCGAGGATGCGTCCACGGGGGAGATGCGCTACCGCGTGATGGCCTCGGGGTATGAAAATTATGAAAGCGCCAAAAGCGTGAAGGAGCGCCTTGTCGGCGAAGGCACGGACTGCGCGCTCTATACGCTCGAGTCCGTTTCGGCCGTATTCAAGGTCACAGCGCCCGAAAAGAACATGGAGGGCGTGCGCACGGGCTTTGAGGCGCTTTCAAAAGCGCGCAAGGCGCTTGCCGAAGCCACGATCGATTTTGATAAGAACGCGCCGGGGCTTGAAGCGGGCAAGGCGCGGGCGGGGGAGATCCTTTCTTCTCTCAAGCTTGAGATGGAGCCGCTAGCGGCCTTCGCGCCCGATGGGGGAGCGCTTTCGCAGATCCTCGACGCATATGCCAAAATCCGCGCGGGGCTTGAGGGATTGGAAAGCGGCCAATATAAAAGCGGTGTAGATTTTTCGGCGGCGATGAAGTATACTTATTTAAATATCACAAATCAATACGCCGCCCTGACCGAGGCGCTGGCGGGATAGCGGGGATCATGAAAGCTTCCCAAATCATGAAGATATTGAATGCGAAGGTTCTCTGCGGCGACGAGCAGCTCGAAGATGTGGAGATTGCGACCGCCTTTGGCGCGGATATGATGAGCGACATGCTTGCCTACCGGCTCGATCAGAGCACATTGCTGCTCACGGGCACGGTGAACCCGCATGTGATCCGCACGGCCGAGATGCTCGACATTCGCTGCATTGTGTTCGTGCGCGGCAAGATCGTGCCGGAGGGCATTCTCGAGGATGCGCGCGAACTCGACCTCGTCGTTCTCAACACGGACAAGACCCTCTTTACTGCCTGCGGACTGCTCTATGAAGCGGGGCTCAGGAGCTGTTCGAGGTAAGCGGGCGATGGAAGAGATACTCTACCGCGACCGCTACCCGGTTGAAAGCGGCAGCTTCGCAACGGCGGGGGATGCTTCGCGCACGATGAAAAACACATTGAAGCGCATGGGTATCGATCCGGCGGTGATCCGCGCGTTTGCAATCGCCTGCTATGAGCTTGAACTCAACCTCGTCATCCACTCCGACGGGGGTGAACTTTCGCTTGCCGTCATGCCGGACAGGGTGCGCCTCACGAGTGCGGACCGCGGCCCCGGCATCCCCGACATCGCGCTTGCCCTGCAGGAAGGTTATTCGACGGCCCCGCAGGAAGTGCGCAACATGGGCTTTGGCGCGGGCATGGGCCTGCCGAACATCAGGCGGCACAGCCACCGCTTTAGCATCGAATCCGTGCCCGGCAAAGGCACGACCATTATTTCCGAATATGACCTTGGCGGGCGCGACGCGCGCAAGTGAGGGACAAACCATGTATACGCATTCCGTTCGCATCGACAAACGCAAGTGCGTGGGCTGCACGAGCTGCATCAAAACCTGCCCGACGGAGGCTATCCGCGTGCAGGAGGGCAAGGCGCGGATTTTAGCCGACCGCTGCATCGACTGCGGCCGCTGCATCGTCTACTGCCACCACCATGCGGTGGTGACGGTGACGACCCCCCTCGGGGCGCTCGGCCAGTTCAAGTATAACATCTGCATTCCCTCCGCCTCGTTCTATGCGCAGTTCCGCACGGTGTCTTCTCCCGAGGAGCTGTTCCCGGCGCTGTATGCAATGGGTTTCGACGCCATCTACGAAGAAGCGAAGGCCGCCGAAATCATCGCCGAGGCGACGCGGCGCTATTTGAAAACATCGGATGCGGTGTTCCCGCTCATCTCCACCAACTGCCCGGTCATCCCGCGGCTGATCACCACGCTTTACCCGAACCTGATCGATAACCTCTCGCCGTTTCTGCCCACGAACGAAGTCGCCGCGCGCATTGCAAAGCGCGAGTTTTCCGAAGCGACCGGCGTTCCCGTCGAGGAGATCGGCGCTTATTACATTTCGCCCTGCGCCGCGGAAACGACGCATGTGCGCAACCCCCTCGGCCTCGAGAAGAGCGAGCTTAACGGCGTGTTCGCATCGCGCGATATATACGCAAAGGTCATTTCCACAATGGGCAAAGTAAATGTGCCGCAGAATGCCGCCATGTTCCCCTCGGGCGCGTTCGGCCTCGGCGCGGCGGTGATCGGCGGCTTTTCGGCAGCGGTCGGCACCGAGCATTATCTTGCGGTGGATGGTGTGCATTCGATCATCCAATGTCTGGAGGAAATCGAGAACGAGCGCTTGCACGATCTGCAATTGTTCGAGGCGATGGCATGCAGCGGCGGCTGCGTGGGCGGTCCTCTCAATTTTGAAAACCAGTTCGTCGCCAAAAACCGCAACCGGCGCATCGCCTATTCTCAGCCGCGCGTGGAGCTTGAAACCGATGAGCACATCGGCAAATACATCAACGAGGATCTCATCCGCTACGACCTGCCCTTCGAGCGGCACGATATCCTCAAGCTTTCCGACAATGTGGTCGAGGCCGCGCGTATGACCGAGCGGCTCGACGCCATTACCCGCACGCTGCCGGGGCTGGATTGCGGTTCCTGCGGGTCGCCCACCTGCCGCACGCTCGCCGAAGATATCCTTAAAGGCAGCGCGGTGGAGATGGACTGCATCTTCAAGCTGCGCGACAAGGTGCGCCAAATGGCGCAAGACATGGTGGACCTTGCAAGCGCGAACAAGCGCGGATAGGAGCCGATACTCTAAGAATTTGCATCGATGGAGGAAACAAATGACCGTCAACGACCTCGCGCCAAAAATCGAAGGCAAGGTATTATCCCAACACGGAGAGAACGAAATCCAGTGCGGCTGCGTGTGCGACCTGCTAAGCTGGGTCATGGCGCGCGGCGGCGAGGGCTGCGCATGGGTGACGGTGCAAACGCACCTCAATGTTGTTGCTGTCGCGTCGCTTCACGACATGGCCTGCATTATCTGGCCGGAGGATGTAGCGGCCGATACGGACTCCCTTAAAAAAGCCGACGAGGTCGGCATTGCCGTCGTTGCCTCGCCGCTTTCGGCCTACCGCATCGCGGGGCTGATGCACGAGGCGGGCATCGGGGCCTAGCGTGAAGCTCGCGGCGGACCTGCACATCCATTCCTGCCTTTCGCCCTGCGCGGATGGGCTTATGACGCCGAACAACATCGTCAACATGGCGTGCCTCAAAGGGCTTGAGGTCATCGCCGTGTGCGATCACAACAGCGCCCGCAACCTGCCCGCCGTACAGGCGGTCGCCTCCGCTTGCGGCCTGTTGCTCTTGCCCGGCATTGAAGCTGAAACCCGCGAGGAAGTGCATGTGCTTTGCTATTTGCCAAGCGTCGAGGCGGCGCTTGCCTTTGGGGAAGTGCTCTATGCCCATCTGCCCGACCAGCCCAACCTGCCCGCCTTTTTCGGCGAACAGACGGTGATGGATGAAGAAGATAGGCTCATTGCCGCCGAGCCGAAGCTTTTGATCCAATCGACCGACCTTTCGATCGAAGCGCTTGCCTCTGTTTGCAGAAGCTTTGGCGGCGTGCCCGTGCCCGCGCATATCAACCGCACCTCGAACGCCGTGCTGCATAACCTCGGCTTTATTCCGCCCGGCATCGGCTTCACGAGCGTGGAGGTCTATAATGGCCTTCCCCTGCAAAAGGGAACCGACCTTTCCCGCTACCATGTGCTTTGCTCTTCCGATGCGCACGAGCTTTCGGCGATCCTCGAGCGGGAAAGTTTTCTCTTTGCCCAAAAGCCGAGCGTCGAGGCCATTTTAGCTTACCTTGCAAGCCCGAAGGAATGATGATGATGAACATAAGCGTGAACCGGATGGACGAATCGATCCTCGCGCCCTTTGCGCCGCTTGGCGGGCAGGTGGGCTTTTATTTTTGCGACCTTGAAACGGGCGAGACCTTTGCGCACAACGCCGAAGTTCCCTTGCTTGCGGCAAGCGTTATCAAACTGCCCGTCATGGCCGAAGCCTTCCGGCAGATGGAAGCTGGGCTTGTGGATGAAAACGAATGCTTTTGCGTGCAAAGCACGGACATGCTCCCCGGCTGCGGCGCACTGAATTTGATGCATGATGGAATCAAGGCGACCTTCCTCGACCTTATCAAATTGATGATCGCCCTCTCCGACAACACGGCGACCAACCTCATCATCCGCCGCGTGGGCATGAAGGCGGTCAACGAACATATGCGCTCGCTCGGCCTTATGGGAACGCAGCTCAACCGGCTTCTCTTCGATGCGGACGCTTCGTCGCAGGGCCTCGAAAACCGCGTTTCGGCGGCGGATATGGGCAAGCTCCTGGCGCTCATCTACCGGGGCGCGCTCGTTTCGAAAGAGGCTTCGGCGCGCATGCTCTCCATTCTCTTCGAGCAGCGCCTCAGCGGCAAGCTGCCGCTTGCCTTGCCGCGCGAGGTCGGGGTGGCCCACAAAACGGGGGAGGATGAGGGCATTACCAACGACGTGGGTCTCGTCGAGGCCGCGCGTGCGTATGTGATCTGCATCCTCGCAAACGGCGTATGTGCGCCCGCATTCGACCGGGCGATCCATGCTGTTTCCCGCGCTGTGTACGATTATGTAAACGAATAGCGGGATGAAAAGTGGGAGAAAATCCGCGAGGATTCCTCATTGCACAACAACGGAGCTTCCGCTATAATACCCATGCGACCCCCATGCAAAGCGGCATGAGGGCATATGCGCGTGAACCGCGCGGGACCGTTTTTTCGCGGCGGTTCAGAAAACAGGCCGTTCATCATTGCCAATGATTAAGGAGGCGTTTTATGTATCTGATCGTCGGCCTCGGCAACCCCGGCAGGGAATATGCAAAGACCCGGCACAACGTCGGCTTTATGACGCTTGATGCGCTTGCGGCGCGCCACGATATCGACATTCGCCGCAGCAACTTCCGAAGCGTTTTCGGCGAGGGGCACATCGGCGGTGAGCGCGTGGTGCTCGCCAAACCCGAAACCTACATGAACGAATCCGGCTGGGCCGTGCGGGACCTTCTTAATTGGTATAAGGTCGGGCATGGGCAATTGGTGATTGTTTATGACGACGCGGACATCCCGCTTGGCACGATCCGCGTGCGCGAAGGGGGGTCCGCCGGTTCGCACAACGGAATGAAGAGCATCATTTACCAACTCGGGTTCGATGATTTTCCCCGCGTACGCGTGGGCATCGGCGCGCCCGTGGGCGAGCGGGATATGGTCGCCCATGTGCTCGGTACGCCCGACGCGCAGGATATGGAAAAGCTGCGTGCGGCGATTATGGAGGCGGCGGATGCTGCGGAGCTGATCGTTTCCAACAGGCTTTTCGATGCGCAGGTGCGCTTCAACAAGCGCGCGCACAACAACCGAAAAAAAGAAAAAGAGGCGGAAGCTGTCTCTCAAGGCGCGCAGGAACCAGCGGACGGGAGGGGCGATGGCTGATCATCCGCTCCTCAACATCTTAACAAGGCACCCCGAATATGAGCGCTTAGCCGCAAACCTCGTGTCGGGCGGCGGCTGCGCGGCGGTGTTTGGCCTGGGAGAGGCGCACCGCACGCACGTTGCGGCGGGCCTCTTTGCCGCAAGCAAAAGAACGCTCATGCTCGTGAGCGCAAACGAAACCTCGGCCGCGCGCATCGCCGAGGACGCTTCGTATTTTACGAAGGATGTTTGCCACCTGCCCGCGCGCGAAATGCCGCTTGGCGGCCGCGCGGTCGCCGCATCGGCGGATGTTTCGGCAAGGCGCCTGGAGGCGCTGATGCGCCTTGCTTCGGGCGAACCCATCATGCTCGTTCTTTCAGCGGAGGCGCTCTTGCAGCGCATGGCGCCCGCGCAAGCCTTGCTTTCTTCTTTGCGCACGCTCGCTTCCGGGGATCGCGCCGACCCGCGCCGCCTCGCCGCCGCCCTCGTGGATGCGGGCTACGAGCGCGTCGATCTTTGCGAGGGGCGGGGGCAATTCTGCCTTCGCGGCGGCTACCTCGACCTTTTTCCGATCACGGCGCAGCTGCCGGTGCGCATTGAATTCTTTGGCGATGAGATCGACACCATGCGCACTTACGACCCGGCAAGCCAACGTTCGCTCGAGAATATCGCGCGCTGCGTGATACCGCCCGCAACGGAAGTTGTGCTCACGCAACAGGCGCGGGAAGCCGGCATGCGCGCCATGCGCAAAAAGCCGCGGCTTGAAGCTGCCTACCATTCCCTCAAAGAGGGCGTCGCGCCCGTGGATACGGCGCGGCTGCTGCCGCTTTTTTACGGCGAGTGCACAATCGCCGATTATCTCCCGCAAGACGCGATCATTCTGATCGATGAGCCGCAGCGCGTGGAGGAGAGCGCAAAGCTCGCGCACGACAACCATCTGGAGCACGTCGGCGCCCTGATCGCCTCGGGCGATGCGGAGCCGGAGGAGGCGGAACTTCTAGGCTCGCCCCTAAAGCTTCTTGGCGCGCTCGACACACCTCGAACCGCCATGCTTTTTGCCCTCACGCGCACCTACGGCCTTATCCGCCCCAAAGAGCTGTTCCGCTTTGAAACGCGGCCCGCCTCGCGCTATGTGAATGCCGGCGAAGCGCTTGCGGCCGACATCATCAACTGGAAAAAGCACGGCTACACCGCCGTGCTCTATGCCGGCACGCATGCGGTAAGGCTGCAGGATATGCTCCTCGACGCGGGCGTGGACGCCGCCGTGACAGAGCGGCTGGCCCGCGCGCTCATGCCGGGAGAGGTGATCATCACCGGCGAGTCGCTCGGGCGCGGCTTTGAATACCCGGAGATCCGCCTTGCGGCCGTGAGCGAAACCGAACTTTATGGCGCGGCGCGCGAAAAACTTGCCCCCGCGCGTAAAAAGCGCCCGCAGCTCGCATTTTCGGAACTATCCACGGGTGACCTCGTAGTGCACGAAGTGCACGGCATAGGCCGCTTCGTGGGCGTTGTGCAGCTTGCGGCGGCGGGGGTTACGCGCGATTACCTTCATTTGGTGTATGCCGCGGGCGACAAGCTCTACATTCCCACCGATCAGCTCGACCGCGTGCAAAAATACGTGGGCGGCGAGGAGGAGAACGCCAAGCTCTCGCGCCTTGGTACGGGCGAGTGGCAAAGGAC
>CAZJIS010000021.1:0-14081 GCA_964546125.1 uncultured Clostridium sp. | reverse complement strand
TATGGCAAAACGGAGGTTGCGCTGCGCGCCGCGTTCAAGGCGGTAATGGGCGGCAAGCAGGCCGCCTTCCTCGTGCCCACGACCATCCTTGCCCAGCAGCATTACAGCACGCTTGCGGCGCGCTTTGCGGGATATCCTGTGAACGTGGCGCTGCTCTCGCGCTTCAATACGCCACAGCAGGGGAAGCAGGCGCTCGAAGGTTTGGCTTCGGGGCAGGTGGATGTCGTGGTCGCCACGCATAAGCTTCTTTCGAACAAGGTGAAGTTCCGCGACCTCGGCCTCCTTGTCATCGATGAGGAGCAGCGCTTCGGCGTCGGCCATAAGGAGCAGATCAAAGAATTACGCCGCAACGTCGATTGCCTCACGCTCTCGGCAACGCCCATTCCGCGCACGCTGCACATGTCGATGACCGGCATCCGCGACATGTCCGTCATCGAAACGCCGCCCGAGCAGCGCTATCCTGTGCAGACATATGTGATGGAATATTCCGACGTGATGGCGCGCGAAGCCATTTTGAAAGAGCTTGGCCGCGGCGGGCAGGTCTATTTTGTATACAACCGCGTGCAGGGCATGGAGCGTTTTGCGGAATCCCTGCGCGCCCTCGTGCCGGAAGCGCGCGTTGCCTTCGCGCACGGGCAGATGAGCGAGCGCGTGCTCGAGCGCACGATGCTCGACTTCATGGATCAGAATTATGATGTGCTTTTGTGCAGCACCATCATCGAGAGCGGACTCGATATCACAAACGTCAACACCATTATCGTCTATGATGCGGATAAGATGGGCCTCTCGCAGCTCTACCAGCTTCGCGGCCGCGTGGGGCGCGGCGCGCGGCTGGGCTACGCTTACCTTACCTTCATGCGCGACAAGGTGTTAACGGACGTCGCCGAAAAGCGGCTTTCGGCCATCCGCGAATTCACGCAGTTTGGCGCGGGTTTCAAAATCGCCATGCGCGACCTTGAAATTCGCGGTGCGGGCAATCTTTTGGGGCCCGAGCAGCACGGCCATATGGCGGCGGTCGGATATGACCTTTATTGCAAGATCGTCGAGGGCGCGGTGCGCGAGGCGCGCGGCGAAAAGGAGCCGCTGCGCGTCGATACGGTGATGGACGTGCCGGTCTCGGCCGCGATTCCGCACGCCTATATTCCGCGCGAAGCGGACCGCCTTTCGATGTACAAGCGCATCGCGCTCATCACCTCGCGCGAGGATGTTTATGATGTGCAGGATGAACTGATCGACCGCTACGGCGACATTCCCGCTGAAACCGCGAGCCTTATCAACATCGCTTTGTTGAAGGCCGAAGCTTCGCGCGCCTATGTCACGCAGCTTTCCGTGCGCGATGGGGAGATCCGCTTCACCTTCGATCAGGCGGCGCCCTTAGACGGGGCAAAGCTCGTCGCCACGGCCGAGAAGATCAGCGGCGCGCATTTTTCCTATGGTGAAACGCCCGTGCTCACCATCCGCCGCCCGCGCGCGGATGCGCAGGCGCTGTATTCTTTGTTGCCACAGTTTGTTTACATGCTTGTTGATTGCGTAATTGCGCAGGGATGATATAATAAATAAGGCTTATGCCGATTAAACGTGAGGAGAACTTTAATGAAGAAGTGGATTTCCGTTCTTCTGGCCGCTTGCATGCTGCTGCCCCTTTTTGCGGCATGCCAGCTTACGGATCGCGAAAAACCCGGTGAAAACGATTTGCCTGCGGAGCTTGATCTCGAGGCGGTCGCCGCCAAGGTGGGGGAAGAAACGATCACCCTCGGCGCGGTGAAAACACTTTTTGACAATTATGTCAACTATTTTTCATACTACGGCTATGATGTGACAAGCGACGAAGAGACGCTCTTCCAGTTTCAGGACGACATCGTGAACAAGCTCGTGGAAGAGAAGCTCCTCGCCCTCAAGGCGCGCGAGCTTGGCTACGACAAGTTCACCTCCGAGCAGCAGGCGGAGATAGGCCGCCGCGTGCAGGAGGAGCTTGACGGCATGGCCGAATATTACCGCGAGCAGGCCGAAGAGGATTTTGCGGCCGACGGCAGCATCGACGTTGAGGCGCGCATCGAAGCGCTCATTCTCGAAGAAGCCGCTTACAACATGAGCAAGGACGACGTCACCTATGAGGAATACACGGCCTATATCCGCGAGGATTTGACCCGCACCTATCTTGCGGAGCTTCTTTTCGACGGCGAATTGGGCGATGTGAGCGTCCCGGAGGAAGATGTTATCGCCGCGTTCAACGCCCAGCTTACTGCCGACCAGGCGGCTTATGAGGAAGACCCCGCCGCCTACCAGGCCGCGCAGGAAACCTATGAGACCACCGGCGAGGGCCTGCCCGCGCTGTTCGTGCCCGAGGGTTATGCCCGCATTTACGACATTTTCATCCCCTTCGAGGGCGATCTCGCCAAGGAATACGAAGCGAACCAGAAAACGATGGACGAGCGCAAGCGCGATTATCAGGAGCTTGCCTTTGCGGATGCGCTTGCCGGCACGGCCGACAACGCCGCGCGCATGGCGGAAATCCTCGCCGAGTACATGGCGCTCAAGGGCGAGAACGACCAGCTTTATGCTGCCCACACCGCGAGCGCCAGGGAACTGATCGACGCGCTGTATGCCAAGCTTCAGGCTGGGGCCGATTTTAAAGAACTGATGCTTGCCAACACGAAGAACGAGAACTTCACCAAAGTCGCAGTGTTCACCGAGCGCGGCATGCTCATCACCACCGAATACGACGCCGACGATAGTTGGGGCGACGCAACGAAGGAAGCCTTTGCGGCCCTTTCGGCCGGCGCATATTCGGAGCCTTTTGCCGAAAGCGACGGGCTGCACATCATCTTCCGCCTAGGCGATGAAAAGGCCGGCCCCCTTGAAAACGCGGGCGAAACCTATGAACGCGTCCGCGCGCAGGCGCTTAAAACCGCCAAAGATGAGGAGTGGACCGCGCTTCTCACCGAGTGGAAAAACGGCGACTCGGTAGCCCTCTACAAAGAGGTGTACCGCGTGCTCGGCACGACCACCGTAGGGTGATCCTCAAAACGCACCATGCAGGGCGGAAACTTCCGCCCTGTTTTTTTACGTTTACGCGAAGCGTCGCTTTGAGTATAATGAGGGGGAATGATGAAACGGGGTGAAAACATTTGAGACTCGATAAATACTTAAAAGTTTCGCGCATCATCAAGCGCCGCACGGTCGCCGCGGAGGCGGCGGGCCTCGGGCGCATCGCCATCAACGGCAAGACCGCCAAGCCCGCGAGCGAAGTTAAAGAGGGCGACGTGCTCGATATTTTAATGGGCGGCAAGCACATGTTCGTCAAGGTGCTCAGCGTGCAGGAGCATGCGGCTAAAGCCGACGCCGCGCTGATGTATGAAATTCTTCCCAATGGATAACTGCGCGGTTTATGCCTTGCTGCTCGCGGGCGGCTCATCCGCGCGCATGGGGCAGGATAAGCTTTGTTTGTCCCTCCATGGCAAAACGCCTCTGGCCCGCGCGCTCGAGGCGCTGCTTGCTTCCAAAAACAAGCCCGCGCGGATTGTGATCGCGGCTTCCGAATCGCTTTTCCCTTTGGCGCAAAACCTCGCGGCGCAGTATGAAAACGTATCCGTCACAAAGGGCGGCACAACGCGCGGGGCATCGGCGCTTGCGGGTCTTAGGGCGCTGCATGCAACATCCGGCATCGCCCTCATCCACGATGCGGCGCGCTGCCTTGCCTCGCCCATGCTCTTCGACGCGGCCGTTGCGGGCGCCAGAACGCATGGCTGCGGCGTTGCCGTCATCCCCGTGCGGGATACGCTTCGCGGCGGCGCGGGGGAGGCCGTTCCCCGCGAGGGACTTTTTGCCGTGCAGACCCCGCAGGCATTCGACCTCGCGATGATCCTCGCCGCCTATGAGCAGGCCGAGGCCGCGGGCCTCCATTCGACCGATGATCTTGGCGTGTGGCTTGCGGCCGGGCATGCAGCACATTATACGCAAGGAGACCTGATGAACCAGAAACTGACCTATCCGGAGGATTCTGCTTTCTTCTCCCACGCCGCTTGCGGCGAGATGCGCATCGGCGAAGGCTGGGATACGCACCGGCTTGTCGAAGGGCGCGCGCTTGTGCTCGGCGGGGTGAACATCCCCTTTGAAAAGGGCCTTTTCGGCCATTCGGATGCGGATGCGCTCACCCATGCGATCATCGACGCGCTGCTCGGCGCGGCGGCGCTCGGCGACATCGGTCGCCATTTTCCGGATACGGATGCGCGCTATCGCGGCATCTGCTCGATTTCGCTTCTCAAAGAAACTGCGCGGCTCATCGCGGAGGCGGGCTTCATGATTCTCAATGTGGATGCGACCGTCACCGCCCAGCGGCCCCGCCTTGCGCCGCACATCGAGGCGATGCGCGCCCAACTCGCCGAGGCGCTTGGCTGTGAGCACGCGCGCGTCAACGTCAAGGCCAAAACCGCCGAGGGGCTCAACGACGAGGGCCGCGAACTTTGCATCTCCGCCCGCGCCGTATGCGCGCTGATGAGGAATTGAAAATTAAGGCAAAGGCCCCGCGATTTTCCCATCAAAAAAACGACTTCTGTTTGGAAGAAGCCGTTTCTTATTTACGCAATTGTCAATTGTCAATTAGTTGAGGGCTTCCTTAAGGGCCTTGCCGGCCTTGAAAGCAGGGGCCTTGCTCTCGGCAATCTCGATTTCGGCGCCGGTCATGGGGTTGTGGCCTTTATGTGCGGGACGGACGCGGGTCTCAAACACGCCGAAGCCGACGAGCTGAACTTTCTCGCCCTGCTGAAGGGTTTCGGTGATGGTGGCAAGCGCTGCGGTGATGGCTTTCTCGGAATCCTTCCTGGAAAGGCCGCTCTTTTCGGCAACGGCCGCGATGAGTTCGGTTTTGTTCATTTTTATATCCTCCTAAAAATTTACATGGGTTCAACCTCGGACTATTGTACCAGCTTTTATGGGATTGTACAAGCATATTTTCTGCGATTACAAGGCAAATTTCTTAGTTATTTAGGCTTTTTTATGCTCTCCCAACGCTCGTTGAGCGCATCCGCCCCAAGCATCGCAAGCTCGAGCCCATCCGCCCGCACGCCCCGCTCGAGTTCGGCAAATCTTGCAAGAAATTTGTCGCTCGCTTCAAGCAGCGCAAGCTCCGCGTCGCACCCGGCGAGCCGCGCGGCGTTGACCGCCGCAAACAGCAGATCGCCCGCTTCCTCGCGAACGCGAGCTTCACCCTCATGAAGCTCGATCGCCTCGGTAAGTTCGTCCGCTTCTTCAGCAAGCTTTTCAAGCGCGCCCGCGGCACTTGGCCAATCAAAACCGATGGTTGCGGCCTTTTTTTGCAGTTTTTGGGCGCGCATGAGCGCGGGGAAGCAGCGCGGAATGCTCCGCATCGCCTCAGTCAGCGTTTTTTGGCGCTTTTCTTCCTTTTTAAGTTGATCCCAATTGGCAAGCACTTCGGCGGCGCCCGAAACGCGCACATCCCCAAACACATGCGGGTGACGGTAAACGAGCTTTGAGACGATGCCCGTCGTGACATCGCGCATCGTAAAGTCGCGGAGTTCCTCTTCGAGCAGGCTGTGGAAAACGATCTGCAATAAAAGATCGCCAAGCTCCTCGCACAAGGCGTCCGTATCGCCGCGCTCAATGGCGTCGATCACCTCATAAGTTTCTTCGAGGAGGGCGGTTTTGAGGGTTTTGTGCGTTTGTTCGGCGTCCCACGGGCAGCCGCCCGGCGCGCGCAGGCGCGCGACAACGCCCGTGAGGCCCTCGAGCCCGTGGCGGGAGAGTCGCTCAAACGCGGCTGCGGGGACGAGGAGCACATCCGCTGCGAAATATTCCTTTTGCCGGTCGAGCTCATAGAGCGGGATGCGCGCGATTTGATATGCGCCGCCTGCCTCCATGTGGAAGAAGAAAACCTCGTAATCGTCGGGGTAGTATTCTAAAAGCGCAAGCTTTACCTCGGCTGCGCGCAAGGGAGTATCCACTTCCTCGATGCACAGCGCGACATAAGGGTCGAGCGGCAATGGCAGGGCGGAGGCTTCGAGCATGCGCACATCGCCGCCCGGGACGGCCTCGGGTAAAAGCGCGCAGGCGACTTGTGCATAGCCCGCGCCGGGGAGGAAAACGGTTTTGGCCCCCCTTTCGGCGGCAGCGCGCAAAAGAGCCGCCTTCATCGCCGCGCCGGGGCCTCTGCCGGGCACGGCAAACACCGCGTCCCCGCCGGGCGAGAAGAGCTTGTCCGCAATGGCGGCGTTAAGGGCGTCAAAATCCTCGCATTCCTGAAAGAGAGAGTCCATGCTCTCAAAAGGGAGGCCTTCCTCTACAATCCAGCGTGCGCTCGGGTGTTCCGCGGTTTGGAGAAAAAGCCTTTTTGCACCGCGCACGGCGTTCATTGCCGCAAGCGTGAGGTTCTCGGGGGTGGAGAGAGGGGCAATGGTCAGCTTCATCATTTGTTTGCCTGCCTGTTTTTATATAAGATCGCCTTGAGTTTGCCGCCGCCCGGGATGAAATCAAGCTCCTCGGGCGAGAACATGCGCAAAACGAGCACGAGCGCGAAGTAAACGCACACGCCGACCGCCACCGAGAAGAGCGTGGCAACCGACTGTTGGCCGGATTTTGCGATGTAGCCATAAAGAAGGTGCACGGAAACGCCCATCGCAAGCGATGCGATCACGGGCTTTGCAAACAAATCGAATGCTTTGACCGGCAGCTTCGTGCGGCGGATCATGTAAATCGTATCGGCAATGCCCGCAAACGCATAGCAGATCACGGTCGAAACCGCGGCGCCCTGGATGTTCACGGAAGGGATGCGCATTAAAACGAGCATCGTCACCACCTTGAGCACGAAGCCGATAAAAAGGTTGACGACGGGCACCATCTGCCGGCCAAGGCCCTGGATCACGCCCGTCATCGATTGCACCATCGAAAGGAACACGACCCCGATGCTTGCCGTGTGCATGAGATCGACCGCAAGCGCGAGCTCCGCTTCGGTAAGCTTCGGGTAGAGCATGTGCAAAATGGGCTCGGCAAGCACGAAAAGCCCGACCGCGCAGGGGAGGCCGATGATGAGGGCGAGCTTAAGACCCATGCGCGAGGCGTGGCGCACGCCCGCAAAATCCCGCCTCGACATGCGCGCGGAAATGGCGGGCACAAGGCTCATCGCGAGCGCCATCGTGAGTACGCCCGGCATGTTGATGAGCGTCGTCACATAAGTTCGAAGCAGCGAATAAGCGGTTTTGCTCGCCTGTTCGCTGTAGCCGAGGGCTTCGAGCATGCGGTTGATGAGGGCGGTGTCGACCATCGCGGTCAGGGGGCTGATCGACGCGCCCACCGTGATGGGGATCGCCACGATCAAAAGCGATTTTGCGACCGGGCCAAGGATCGAAAGCTCCATGCGCGCGGGGCCAAGCTTCGCGTCAAAGCCCTTTTTGCGCCGCATGTAGAAAAGGAACACGACCGCAAGCGCCATGAATTCGGAGATCGTCACGCCGATGAGCGCGCCCATTGCGGCATATTCGGGGCCTTTGGGCAAAAGCTTGATCGCGAGCGTCAAGCCGATGGCAAGCTTGCCTACCTGCTCGACAATCTGCGAAAGCGCAGTGCCCGCCATGCGCTGCATGCCCTGCAAATAGCCGCGGTAGGCGCACATCACGCTCACAAAAAGCAACGAAGGCGCAAGCGCGCGGAAAGAGAGCACGGTTTCTTCATAAGAAGTGATCGCAGCAAAGAATTCCGCGCCGAAGAACATCACAAGGCTTGTTACAAGGCCGATGATCGAGAGCAGCACGAGGGATGCGTTGAGCACATCGCGCGCACCGCGGCGGTCCCCTAAGGCGATGTTCTCGCTCACCTGCTTGGAGATAGCGGTTGGAAGACCCGAGGAGGAGATGACGAGCAAAAACGAATAATACGGATACGCGGCGTCATAATAGGCGGCGCCTTCAGGACCGACGGCGTTTGCAAATGGAATACGAAAGATTGCGCCGATAATCTTCACGAGCAGGCCGGCGATGCCGAGGACCGCCGCACCCTGCACGAATGAGTTCTGTCGTTTCTTCATAAAAACCCCGTCCGTTCTATGTCCTCAGCATTATATCATACTATGCGCAGCGGGATGAATCTTTCGCCAATATTTCAAGAATTATTCAGCTTTGGCTTTATTGCGCCGTATTTTGTTGTATAATAGAACAGTCAAATCATGGGAGGATTGCTTATGAAAATCACCGTTGACGGCGCCGTATGTGAGCTGGCCCCGGGAGAGAGCCTGCTCGACGCGGTTAAAAAAACGGTTCCGGGAACCTATTCGCTCAAGGGCAGGCCCCTTGCGGCGCAGATCGGCGGGGAGGTGTTCAGCCTCCGATATACGCCGTATAAAAACGCGCATGTGCACCTTTTGCGCTATGGGGAAGATGTGGGCCGCCGCGTGTATGAGCGCACGCTGCAGTTCATTTTGATCGTCGCCGTGCGCAAGCTCTTCCCCCAGGCGCGCGTGAATGTGCGCTATTCGCTCGGCCCCGGCCTTTTCATTGCGGTCGAAAAGGAGCCGGCGCTTTCAGAGACCGACGTTTTGCGCCTCGAGAGCGAAATGCGCAACCTCGTGCGCGCGGCGCTGCCGCTCGAGCGCAAGCGCCTCGACATCAAGGATGCCATCGCCTTCTACGAGCGGGACGGGCAGCTTGATAAGGCAAACCTGCTTCGCTGGCGCAATTTCAACTATTTCGATGTTTATACGGTCGAAGGGCATAAGGACTATTTCTACGGCGAAATGGCCCCCTCGAGCGATTACTGCGACGTGTTCCGCCTGCGCTATGCAAACGGCGGCATCGTCATGCTCATGCCAAGGTCGGATGAGCCAGATGTGCCCTCGGAATACACCGAACTCCCCAAGCTCGCCTCGGTCTTCCGCCAGAGCGACGCCTGGGGCAAGCTCATGAAATGCGACACGGTCAACGAGTTGAACACGATGGTGCGCGACAGGACCATCCGTGAGCTCGTGCGCGTAAACGAAGCGCTGCACGAAAAAAGCTACGCTTCGATCGCAGACGATGCGGTCGCGCGCGGCGCGCGCGCGGTGCTGGTGGCGGGGCCGAGCTCTTCGGGAAAAACTACGAGCGCGCACCGCATCGGTACGCAATTGCGCGTTCTTGGGCAGGAGCCGATCATGCTCTCGCTAGACAACTATTACCTCGACCGCGATATGATCCCCACCGACGAAAACGGCGAGCGCGACCTCGAGCACCTCAATACAATAGACGTGCCGCGCTTCAACCAGGACCTCGAAGCGCTGCTGCGCGGCGAGGAGGTGGAAACGCCGCTTTTTGATTTTCTTACCGGCAAGCGCAGTTGCAAGGGGCGGGTCCTGCGTTCCCGCGAAGGGCAGCCGCTAATCATCGAAGGCATCCATGGCCTGAACCCCGCGCTCGTGAGTGCGGCCATCGATGAAAGCAAGCTTTTTCGCGTGTATGTGAGCGCGCTCACCACCCTCAACCTCGATGACCACAACCGCATCCGCACCACCGACGTGCGGCTCTTGCGAAGGCTTGTGCGCGATTATAACACCCGTGGCGCGTCGATGGAAAAGACGCTCACCATGTGGCCGAGCGTGCGCCAGGGCGAGGAGAAGTGGATCTTCCCGTTTCAGGAGCACGCGGACGCATTTTTCAACACAGCCCTCGTCTATGAGATCGCGGTGCTGAAAAAATACGTTTACCCGCTCCTCTTGCAGGTTTCCGCCGAGAGCCGCTGCTTTGCCGCCGCGCGGGATATTATCAAATTCCTCAACTATTTCCTCGACGCGGATATTGAGGATGAAATATCGCCCACGAGCATTCTGCGCGAGTTCATCGGCGGATGCACTTACTATCGGGAGGATTGAGATGCCAAAACTCGTTTCATGGAATGTCAACGGCCTGCGCGCGTGCCTGACCAAGGGTTTTGCGGAGTTTTTCGATTTTATCGACGCGGATGTCGTCGCCCTGCAAGAAACAAAGCTCCAACCCGGGCAAACCGATTTTTCGCCCGCGGGGTACCATGCCTATTGGCACAGCGCCGAGAAAAAGGGCTATTCGGGCACCGCGGTGTTTGCGAAGAAGGAGCCGCTTTCGGTCGCTTTCGACCTGCCGGATATGGAAGCCCTCGGCTTCCCCCGCGAGGGCCGCGTGATCGCGCTCGAATATGAAGACCATTATTTCATCAACTGCTACACCCCCAACTCGCAGCGTGAGCTTGTGCGCCTTGCTCACCGCATGGATTGGGAAGACGCCTTTCGCAGCTATCTTTGCGGGCTGGATATGAAAAAGCCTGTCATCCTCTGTGGGGACCTCAACGTTGCGCACCAGGAGATCGACCTCAAGAATCCCTCGACCAACCGCAAAAACGCGGGATTTACGGATGAGGAGCGCGGCAAGTTTACGGAGCTTCTCGCAGGCGGCTTTACCGATAGCTTCCGCAAGCTCTATCCGGACAGGCGGGATGCCTATTCGTGGTGGAGCTACATGAACAATGCGCGCCCAAGGAACATCGGTTGGCGCATTGATTATTTCGTCGTGAGCGACCGGCTTGTGCCGCGCGTGCGGGAAAGCGCCATTTTGCCAGAGGTCATGGGGAGCGACCATTGCCCCGTGTTGCTCGAGCTTGCAGACTGACAAGCGCACAATAGAACAAGAGAAAAGCATAAGGAGAAAAGCATATGGGCTACATTGACCTGCGCAGCGACACCGTCACCAAACCCACGCCCGAAATGCGCGAAGCTATGTACCGCGCCGAAGTGGGGGACGATGTTTATCAGGACGACCCCACGGTCAACGAGCTTGAACGCGAGGCGGCAAGGATTCTTGGCAAGGAGGCCGCGCTGTTCGTGACTTCCGGCACGATGGGCAACCAGCTTGCCATAATGACGCAGACCTTGCGCGGGGAAGAAGTCATCGCCGGGGCCAAGTGCCACATCTTCATGCATGAGGTGGGCGCGGCGGCCGTCCTTTCAGGCATCACGCTTCGCCAACTGCCTTTTGCCGATTGCGTGCCGGTGCCCGCGATGATCGAGGATGCCATCCGCCCCGATGATATCCATGAACCGCGCACAGCGCTCATCTGCTTAGAGAATGCGCTTGCAAACGGCCGCGTAGTCCCTGTAGAAACCATGGCCGAGGTGGCCCGCATCGCGCGCAGCCACGGCATCCCCGTTCACCTTGACGGCGCGCGCGTTTTCAACGCCGCAACGGCTTTGGGCGTTGATGTGCGGGCGATTACCGAGCATGTCGATACGGTTTCCTGCTGTCTTTCAAAGGGCCTTTGCGCGCCGGTCGGCAGCGTTCTCGCGGGCAGCGAGAAAACGATTGCCCGCGCGCGCAAATACCGCAAAATGCTCGGCGGTGGCATGCGGCAAGCGGGCATCCTCGCGGCGGCGGGACTCATCGCGATCCGCGAAATGCCAAAGCGCCTCTATGAAGACCATGAGAATGCGCGCTACATGGCAAAGGAGCTTGCAAAGATGCCGGGCGTGACGGTCGACCCTGCGAGCGTTGAGATCAATTTGGTGTTCTTTCGGGTGGACCGCCCTCGCGCGGTGCTTGATGCGCTGCCCGAGAAAATGCTCGAAGAGGGCGTGCTCATCAACCCCGAGGAGCTTGGAGAAATGCGCTTTGTCACACATTGCGGCGTGACGCGGGCGGCTATAGACCGCGCGCTCGCCGCGTTTGCGCGCTGTTTAGGCGCATAAGCATCATCATAACAAGGGAGGAATCGGCATGAAAACAAAGGTTTGGGCACACAGGGGCGCATCCGCTTACGCGCCGGAGAATACGATCGCGGCGTTCAAGCTCGCCATCGATATGAGGGCCGACGGCATCGAACTCGATGTGCACATGAGCGCGGACAATAAGCTCATGGTCTGCCACGACGAAACGGTAGACCGCACCTCTAACGGCAGCGGCCGCATCGTGGACATGACCTGCCAGGAATTGAAGCTGCTCGATTTTTCAAACGGCATCGAGGAATACGCAGGCGCGCGCATCCCCACGCTCAAGGAAGTTTACGGCCTCATCAGGCCCACCGAACTCACGATCAACGTTGAAGTCAAGAGCGATGTCGTCATTTATTATGGCATTTGGGATGAACTTATCAAACTCGAGCGCGAAATGGGCATGCAGGGGCGCATTCTCTACTCTTCCTTCAACCATTTTGTGCTCATGAAGCTGCGCGAAGTTGATCCCACGGCGAAGATCGGCCTCCTCTATAGCAGCGGCATGGTGGACCCGTGGGTGTATGCCAACCACCTGCACGCGGATGCCATCCACCCGCATTACCTTGCGGCGCGGGGGCCGGGCGTGATCGAGGGCTGCAAGAAGAACGGCGTTGCCGTCCACCCCTGGACTTGCGACGACGAAGCAGCCATCCGTGAACTTGTACAGGCGGGCGTGGAGGCGATCATCACCAACGTGCCGGATGTGGCGCGCCGGGTGGTCGATCTTTAATAAAACCGATTTATCATGGAATAGCCTTATGCGGGCCGTGCGGCGCATGTCCTGCATAAGGCTCACAAACAGGCGGTCCGGCCAACCGGCCGGACCGCTATATATGGGGACCGGTGGGCGATCACGCCTCCTATTTGCCTGCATGGGTTTGATTTATTTAAATAAAGTTGGAGAGGATGATCCACACGCCCATGCAGGCGATGAACACGAACACCCAGCGCTTGATGCGCGAGAGGTTGGCGAGGTTCTTAAGCGCGAACCTGCCAAGCCACAGCCCGAGAAGAAGCCCGCCCGCGGCGGCGAGCGACCAGATCAGCACCTGCAGGGTGATGAGCCCATTGAAAGCGCGAACGCCCACAGCGTAGGTGTTGGTGATCAAAAAGAAGAACTGAAGCGTGCCAAGGTACGCTTCAGTTGTTTCGAGCGTACTCAGGCAATAAAGCGCGATGGGCGGAGCGCTCACGGAGAAGAGGCCGCCCAATATGCCGGAAAGAAGGCCCACCGCCATGCCTGTGCCGCGCGAAGAGGGGATGCGAAACTTATCGGCGGTGAACAGATAATATAAGCCCAGCAGCATCAAAAATGTGCCGAAGATGGTGCTCAATACGAGTGTGGGAGCTTTGGCCGACCAGGCGACCGCAAAGGGCATGGCTACGAAATAAACGATAATAGGCCAGAACACGTGCCTGGGTTGCGCATCCCTTCGATATTGAAAGAACATGGCGAGGGAAGCAAGCAGAGCAAGCAGCGCGCTCACCGTCGAGGCAATCGGGATACTCGGCAAAAACAGCGGGAAGAACGCCATCACGACCATTGCGCAGCCAAACCCGATGCCCGCCTGCAAAAAACCGCCTGCGAACGAGACGAGCACCAAAAAGAGGTAAGTCAATTCCACAGGCGTTCTCCTTCGACAAAAGTTGCGGCAAGCGCAGCTTTTATTTTAAGTTTAAGGTATAGGAGAGGGGAAAGCAACTTTTGCGCCTCTTTGAGGATGCCGCGCTTCGAGAGGCAGTATAGATAATGACCCTTGGCGGCCATGTTCAGCCCGTCGTTCTCAAGATCGAGTATTTTTGTCAGGCTCATGGGCGCCTCCCATTAATCGATCAGTCCCTCGCCCTTTGAACGCTGCAAAGAGCGGCTGATGGAGTCTTCCAATTCTTCCTGGACGGAGTAGTAAACGGCAATTTTAAAAAGCTCCGTGATCGTTTGCCTTAACTCATCTGCAAGGTGTTCTTTGCTTGGCTCGCCGTGTTTTTGCCGTTTGAGGCCCGAGTTTTCCCAGTGGTTGATCTCGGCTGCGACTTCGCCGCATTCCTCCAACAAGCGTGTCGCCATCTGAAAAGGCTCAACACCTTCGGGAAAGCGTTTGTTTGAGGCTTCAACCATCTTGTAGAATCGTTCCATAACAACCCCTCTTTATGCAAATGTTTTTTCCGCGATGTTGAGTTATTCTTTCATGTCCTGGACGATGATCTGACTTATTTCGCTGTTGCCAAATGCTTTTTTGCGCCCAAAACCGCGCGGCAAATTTCCGCTTATCCGTTAAGTATCATACCATAAAGAAAGCTCGTTGGAAAACCGATGCCGCGCAAAGTTGACAGCGCCTTGCTAAGCAAATAGAATGTCGTATAGACG
>CAZJIS010000020.1:26841-28778 GCA_964546125.1 uncultured Clostridium sp. | reverse complement strand
GCGACGCCGTCCGTGAGGCTTTGCAGAATTTGGTCGAGCTGGCCTTTTTCGGAGCTGAGCGCGCGGATGGTGCGCGAGAGTTCCGCGCACAATTCGTTGAGCGCGCGGGCAAGCTGGCCGATCTCGCCGGGCGCGCTTTCATCGACGCGGATGTTGAAGTTGCCGCGCGTCATCTCATGCGCCGCTTCCGAGAGGCGGTTGATCGGCTCCGTCACGGTCTTCACGCGCCAGGCCGTGCCGATCATGCCAAGAGGGATCGCGAACACCGCCATCCAAAGGAAAATGATCGACATGCGCGTGGTCGTGCCCGTGATAACCTTGAACGAACGCAACAAAAGCACCGCGCCGAGCACCTCGCCGCGCTCGTTCACGATCGGCGTGCCCGCGGCGAGCATCGCCCGCCCGTCGGGGGCGGTGAGGCGATCCAGGCGGATGCTGCCCCCCGCAAGAAGCTGCCCAAGATACGCGCGAAAATAGGATTCGGCCAAGTTTTCATCGATTTGGAGCAGCGCGTCCGCATAAAAAAGGACGCGGCCTTCGCTGTTTACGGCGAGCGCCGCGCCGTTTTCATGCGACATGGCGGTTTGGGCCAAACGGCCAAAGGTCGCCTCGTCGAGGTTATTTGCCAAGTATTCCGCGGTGAGCCGTCCCGCCGCCTCCGCGGAGGATTGCAGCTCATCCAGTTTGATTTGCGTATAAACATCGCGGCTCAGGAACGCATAGCCGCCGAACATGACGACCGCCGCAACAAGCATCGCCACAGCCAATGTGAGCACGAGCCGCCAGAAGAAAACGCTTCGCATCGGGATCACTCCACCTCGAATTTATAACCGACCCCGTAGATGGTTTTGATGGACCAGTTGAGATCCGTGTTGTCGAGCTTTGCGCGGATGCGCTTGATGTGCGTATCCACCGTGCGCGTTTCACCCGCAAAATCATAGCCCCACACTTTATTGAGAAGCTGCTCGCGCGTGAACACCTGCCCGGGGTTGGAAGCGAGCATGTAAAGGATTTCAATTTCCTTGGGCGTGCACACAACAGGCTGCCCGTGAAGGGTGACAGTGTAACTCTTAATGTCGATCACAAGCCCGTCGTAGGCAACGCAGCCCTCTTCGCTGTGCTGGGGCGGCTCGTTGGTCCTTCGCAGCACCGCCTTGATGCGCGTGACCACTTCGCGGGGGCTGAAGGGTTTGACGATGTAATCATCCGCCCCGAGCTCAAGCCCGAGGATGCGGTCGATCTCCTCGCCCTTAGCGGTGAGCATGATGATCGGCACGCGCGAAGTTTTGCGGATCTCCTTGCACGCGTCGATGCCGGACATGACGGGCATCATAATATCGAGCACGACCAGGGCGATCTCGGGCGATAGCGCCGCGCTTACCGCAGCCGCGCCATCATATACATCCACCGCCTCATAGCCCGCGTCTTTAATATAAAGGCCCAAAGACTCGTGAACGTTCGGATCATCGTCCGCGATTAAAATTTTGACGGCATTCATTGCGCTTACCCCCCAATGATATTATTTAATTATAACACGCTTCTTCTTTGGTTTGAAGAGCGTTTCACTTTTTTTCACCGGCTTGTCCCGCGCGCGCCGCAGCAGGTTCGTAATGTTGGAGCGTGAAGAACAATCGCACGCTTCCCTCCCCGCTTTCGGCCCAGATGCGTTCGTGAAGAAGATCGATAATTTCTTTGGCAATCGAAAGGCCAAGGCCCGTTCCTTCGCCCGCGTGCGCATGGTCGGCCTTATAGAAGCGCTCAAAAATATGCGGAAGGTCCTCCTCGGCGATATGGCCGCCGTTTTGCACGAGCACCACGCTCTCCCCCCCGCGCGCTTCGAGGGAAAGCAGAATGTCGCTCCCCTGCGCGTTGTGGCGGATGGCGTTATCGATGAGGGCGATGAGCACCTGCTCGATACGGTCCGCATTGCCAAAGCA
>CAZJIS010000020.1:16031-26741 GCA_964546125.1 uncultured Clostridium sp. | reverse complement strand
GCCGAGAGCGGCGTGCGCAGCTCGTGCGAAACATTGGCGACGTAATCGCGGCGCGTCTGCTCAAGGCGAACGGCCTCGCTCACATCCTGCACGAGGATGAGCGCGCCGGCGATCACCCCCTCCCCCTCATAAAGCGTTGTGAGGGTGAAACGCAGCGTGCGCTCGCGCTGCGCGCGCTCAAGCGTTGTGTTCTCGGCTTTCCCCGTGACGATCCGCTCGATCTCGGGCTGAAGTTCGCGGTAAAGGGCGCTCTCTTCCGGGCGTCGCCCCTCGCAGCCGAAAAGCCGCGGCGCCGCGGGGTTGAATTGCATGACTTCGCTGCGGGCATTGACGGCGATGACGCCCTCACCAAGCCCGTCGAGCACGCCGCGCAGGCGATTGCGCTCGAAAGTCAGCTCACCGATGCTCGCCGAGAGCGCGCCCGAAAGCAGGTTAAGCGAGCGGCCGAGCTGGGCGATTTCGTCGCGCCCTTTCTCGTGCGCTTTGACGGTGAAATCGCCCTCCGCCATCGCAAGCGCCGATGCATTCATCGTTTTAAGCGGGCCGGTGAGCCTGCGCGAGGCAAAATACGAGGGCAAAATCATCAACACGACGGAAAGCAGCATCGCGGCCGCAAGCGCCCAAATGAGCGAGCGCAGCGTCGCTGTCAGTTCCTGCATGGGTTTGACAAGGAACGCCGCGCCGATGACGTTGCCAAACGCGCTCACAATCGGCGCGCCCGCGATCACGCCCGCGCCGCTTGTGACGATAAGCGCGCGCACGCTCTCCCCCGAAAGCGCCCGGGAAAGGTGCTTTTCAATCAATTGCATGCTGCGCTGCCTGTCCCCGTGCAGCGAGGAGCCGATAAGGTCGCCCGTGGCGTTGTAAACATACAGCTCCGCATCCCACAGTCTGCTATCGGAGTTGATGACCGCCTCGTATTCGCGCCGCGTTGTGAAGCCCTGCATATATTCCGCCGAACGGTCGGCGAGAAAATAGGCGCGCGGCATCAGCTCCGCGAGCTTAATGTCCGCATAGGCTTCGATGCCCGTCACGCGGAACAGCAGCGCCGTGATGAGGGCGCTGAGCAGAACGCCCGCGAGAATCATCGCGAGGGTCTTTTTTAACAGTGAATTCATGCTCCGCCCGCCTCGAATTTATAGCCGATGCCGTACACGGTCTTGATCGACCAGGGGACGCCCTCCTGCGGAAGCTTTTGGCGGATGCGCTTGATTTGCGTGTCGACGGCGCGCGTATCGCCGAAAAAGTCGCTGTAACCCCAAACCTGCGCCAAAATCTGCTCGCGCTCGAACACGCGCCCGGGATGGGAGGCTAAAAGGTGCAGAATTTCCACCTCCTTGGGCGTGAGAGGGATCTTCTCGCCCCGGACGCGCACATCGTAATGGCTCAGATTGATCGTAAGTTCTTCAAAACGCAGCGCCGTTTGCGGCTCTTCCCGCGCGGCATGAAAGCGCCTGAGCACGGCCTTGATGCGCGCGACCACCTCGCGCGCGCTAAAGGGTTTGACGATATAATCATCCGCCCCGAGTTCCAACCCTAAAACGCGGTCGATCTCCTCGCCTCTAGCCGTAAGCATGATGATGGGCACGCGGCTTGCGGCGCGGATCTCGCGGCAGACCTCGATGCCGGATTTTTTAGGCATCATGATATCAAGAAGGATCAAATCCGGCTTGCACGCGGCGTTTTTTAGAAGCGCCTCTTCCCCGTCCATTGCCGAAATGTGCTCGTATCCCTCGCTTTGGAGATAAACGCCCAGCGTTTCGTGCAAGATCGGCTGATCGTCGCAGATCAATATTTTCCCCGCGGCCATGATCCACTCCCCCCTTTTAGCTTATAGGGCGATTATATACAAGCTTTTTTTCGCTTTCAAGCGTTTTTGCGTTTTGACACGATTGTATGAATTTCTGCCGCATTACCGCCAAAAAGCGGCGGGGCCGCGCATAGGCGAGGGCGCCGCATATGCTCGGGCGCCCTTTGTGATTCCGTTCTATTCGGGGTTCGGATCAATCCGCCTCAGTCTTCCTCTTCGTAAACGGGCAAGACCGCGTTGTGGAAAATCTCCTGCACGTCGTCGTTATCTTCAAAGCGCTCGATCATGCGCTCGACCTTCTCGGCAAGCTCGGGATCGCTCGCGTCGACGGAGGTCTGCGGGATCATTGAAAGTTCGGCGGAAAGGAACGCGTAGCCCGCGCTTTCGAGCGCCTCGCGCACGGCCGTGAAATCGGGAACGGCGGTGTAGATCTCATACACATCCTCAAGCGGCACGAAATCCTCCGCGCCCGCGTCGAGCGCGAAGAGCATGAGCTCATCCTCATCGACCGACAGGCTCTTTTCAACCACAAGAAGCCCGCGCTTATTGAACATCCACGACACGCAGCCGGATGCGCCCAGCGCGCCGCCGCTTTTATCGAACAAATGGCGCACCTCGGCAGCCGTACGGTTGCGGTTGTCGGTCACGACCTCGATGATCATCGCGATGCCGTTGGGGCCGTAGCCCTCGTAGGTGATCTCTTCATAGTTGACGTTGCCAAGCTCGCCCGCAGCCTTTTTGATGGAGCGCGCGATATTGTCGTTGGGCATGTTGGCGGCCTTCGCCTTGGCGATGACATCGCGCAGCTTCGCGTTGTTGTTGGGGTCGCCCCCGCCTTCTTTGACGGCTATGGCAAGCTCACGGCCGATCTTTGTGAAGATCTTGCCGCGCTGGGAATCGGTTTTTTCTTTTTTGTTTTTGATGTTCGCCCATTTGGAATGTCCTGACATGAAAAGTACCCCCCGCGCTGAAATAACAATTAATTATACCATCCGTCCAAAGAGGGTACAAGCCCGGCGGCTCACTTTCCCCCGCGAAGCTCCAAAAGCTTATCCCGCACGGCCTTCATATCTTCCCACGCATCGGCTTTTTTCGACATGTCGCGCAAAAGCGCCGCCGGGTGGTAGGTGGCAAGCATCCACACGCCCTTTTTGCAACGCCACACGCCACGGTCGCGCGTGATGCGCACCTCTTCGTCAAAAATAAAGCGCGCGGCGGTCCTGCCGAGGCAGAGGATGATCTTCGGCCGCACAAGCGCCACCTGCGCGCGAAGATAGGGCAGGCAGGCATGGGCTTCATCGTCCACCGGCGTGCGGTTGCCCGGCGGGCGGCATTTGACGATGTTGGCAATATAGACCTTCTCGCGGTCGAGATCGATCGCCCTGAGCATTTTGTCGAGCAATTGCCCCGCGACGCCCACGAAGGGGATGCCGCTCAGGTCCTCATCCCGCCCCGGCCCCTCGCCCACGAGCATCACCTCGGCTTGGGGGCTGCCCGTGCCGATCACGACGTTGTTGCGCGTTTTTGAAAGCCCGCATTGTTCGCAGGCCGAAAGCTGCCGGTAGAGTTCGCCCCAGTCGTAGCGGCTCATGCGCCCACCTCAACGCGCGAGCTGCGCATCCATAAAGGAAAGAATATCCGCAAAAACCCGCTCTTTGCCCTGTTCGTTGTGGATCTCATGCCGCATGCCCTCATAAAGGATGAGCTTCACATCATGCCCCGTGTCCGTAAGCGCTTTTGCAACCTGCGCCGGCCCTTTGCCGCGCGCGCCCACGGGGTCTTCCGCGCCGGCGATCATCAAAATGGGCTTGCGGGCAACGTTCTTTGCCCAATCCTTCGCGCCGATTTCCGCGAGGCCCTCAAACAGGTCGCGGAAGCCCCCTGCTGTGAACACATAGCCGCATTCATCATCGGCCACATAGCGGTCGACGTTCGCTTCATCGGCGGAAAGCCAGTCGAACTCCGTGCGGTTGGGGCGGAAGGCCTTGTTGTATGCGCCAAAGGAAAGGCTGTTGAGTAAGGGGCTTGGGGCTGTTGCGCCCTTTTTCCTGATCTCATGGCGCGCGATTCGCCGCGCGATAGGAAGCGCCGGGTTCGCGCCCGCCGTGCCGCAGAAAATGAAGCCATTTATATCCTCACCATGGCGCGCGGCGTAACTGCGCGCGAGGAAGGAGCCCATGCTATGCCCGAAGAGGAAGATAGGCAGGCTTTTGTAGGCGCACTGAATTGCGAGGACCACCGCGTGAATGTCCGAGATGAGCGCCTCCCATCCGTTTTTCTCGCCAAAGTAGCCCTTAACGCCGTCTTTTTGCCTGCTTTTGCCGTGGGAGGCGGTATCCGCGCCCACGACGAGAACGCCATGCTTTGCAAAAAATGCCGCGAATGCATCATAGCGATCGATATGCTCGGCCATGCCGTGCACGATGAGAAGCGCGGCCCTCGGAGCCCCTTCCGGCTCCCAACACCGAACGTTGAGCCTGCCAAGGCCCGTTGCGGAAACGATATCGAACGGTTCCATCCAAGTATCCTCCCTGCAAGCGCTGTTTTTATTTTGATTATAACACCCGCTTCGCTTTTTTGCACGGCCGATAGGCAAAGCTTATTGCATTCTTCGCCGCGAATTCCTATAATGAGCTATCACTCGCGTTTGGGATAGGAGCAAGCTATGGCAATCGACCTCGACCTTTACAGCATTTTCTGCACCGTTGCGCGCTGCGGCAGCCTTTCGCACGCCGCGCGGGAGCTTTATGTGAGCCAGCCGGCCATCAGCCAATCGATGCACCGGCTTGAGGATGCGCTCGGCTGCACGCTGTTTGCGCGCACGAGCCGCGGCATTTCGCTCACGAGCGAAGGGCGCATGCTCTACAGCTACGCGGATAAGGCCGTGAGCCTCATCGCCGCCGCGGAAGACCGGCTCAACCGCATGCGCACGCTCCAATCCGGCGGGCTGATGATTGGCGCGAGCGACACGCTCTGCCAGTTTTACCTTTTGCCCTACCTCGAAAAGTTCCACGCCGAATACCCCGATATCCAGCTTCAGGTTACCAACCGCACGACGCCCGACACGGTGGAGCTTCTCAAAGTGGGCAAGGTCGACATCGCGCTTGTGAACCTGCCCATCGTCGACAGCGCGCTTTGTGTGCGCGATGTGCTCCGCGTCCATGATGTGTTCGTTGCCTCGACCGGGCGTTTTTCACATTTGATGGAGCGCCCCGTGAGCATGGAAGAACTCTCGCGCGAGCCGCTCGTTCTGCTTGAAAAAGCCTCCAACTCGCGCAAATATCTCGACGATTTCGCGGCCATGTGCGGCGTGACGCTCAAGCCCGAAATCGAGCTTGGCGCGCACAACCTGCTGGTGGAGTTTGCAAAGATCGGCCTTGGCGTCGCCTGCGTGACCTATGAGTTTGCGGCGGGCGCGATCAAGAGCGGAGAGCTTTTCCAAGTGAACCTCACCCCGCCGATGCCCGAGCGCAGCATCGGCCTTATCTCGCTTGAGGGCGTACCGCTCTCCTCCGCCGCCGAGCGCTTCATCCAGATTGTGCTCGAGGGGGACGGGCATAGCCTCCGGGGAAATTAAAATGATCGTTTCCGCTTCCCGGCGCACGGATATTCCCGCCTACTATACCCCGTGGCTGATGAACCGCCTGCGCGCGGGTTCCGTTTTGATGCGAAACCCAATGAACCACGCGCAGCTCTCGCGCGTATCTCTCGCGCCCGAGGTCGTCGATTGCATCGTATTCTGGACCAAGGATGCGGCGAACCTCCTCCCCCATCTCGATGAGATCGACCGCCTCGGCTACCGCTATTATTTTCAATTCACGCTCACACCCTACGGGCGCGGCATCGAAACCAACCTTCGCCCGAAAGAGGAAATTGAAAATACGTTCATTGAGCTGGCGAAGCGCATCGGCAAGGAGCGCATCGTGTGGCGCTACGACCCGATCCTCCTCAACGAAGCGGTCACGGTCGATGACCACAGGGTGCAGTTTCGCCGCATGTGCGAAAAGCTCACGCCCTATGCCGACGCTTTGACCCTAAGCTTCGTGGATATATACCCCAAGCTCAAGTCGGCCCCGATCCGAAAGCTGACGGACGCGGAAGTTGCCGAGCTTGCGGCGTTCATCGGTGAAACCGCAAAGGAGCATGGCCTCCCCGCCGCTGCCTGCTGCGAGGCGCATGACCTTGCGCCCTACGGCATCGCGCGCGCGAGCTGCATCGACAAGGCGCGGATTGAAAAGGTCTTGGGTTATGAACTCGACCTCCCCGCAGACCCCAACCAGCGCCCCGGCTGCGGGTGCTCACAAAGCATTGACATCGGCGCTTACAACACCTGCGCGAATGGCTGCGTTTATTGTTATGCAAACGACAGCCTTGCTTCGGCCAAGCGCCGCAACGAGGCGCACGACCCCGCGGGCGAGCTTTTAATCGGCACCGTCGCCCCCGGCGAAACGATCGTGGAGCGCGCCGTCCGCTCAAACCGCAAAGCGCAGCTCGGCTGGTTTTAAAGAATCGGCCCCCGCATGATGCGAGGGCCGATGATGTTTATTGATCGTCCGTTAAGCTTAAACGAGGCCTTGCGCCATCATGGCGTCGGCAACCTTCTTGAAGCCCGCGATGTTCGCGCCGGCCACGAGATTGTAGCCGAGGCCGCACTCTTGCGCAGCCTTCGCGGAAGCGGCGTGGATGTTTTCCATGATGGTGTGCAGCTTCGCGTCCACCTCTTCGGCGGCCCAGGCAAGGCGGCCGGAGTTCTGGCTCATCTCGAGGCCGGAAACCGCGACGCCGCCGGCGTTGACGGCCTTGGAGGGCGCGACGACGAGGCCCTTATCCATGAGGAAGTAAAGCGCTTCGTTGGTGGTGGGCATGTTGGCAACCTCGATATAATACTTCGTGCCGTTGGCGAGGATCTGCTCGGCCTCGGGCATGCCGATCTCGTTCTGGTAGGCGCAGGGCATGCAAATGTCGACCTTCCGGCCCCAGGGCTTCTGGCCGGGGAAGAACTCGACGCCGAACTTATCCGCATAATCCTTGACCTTATTGCGGCCCGAGTTGCGCATTTCGAGCATGTAATTCCACTTCTCCTGCGTGCCGACGCCCTCGGGATCGTAAATATAACCATCCGGGCCGGCGAGGGTGACGACCTTCGCACCAAGCTCGGCGGCCTTCATCGTGACGCCCCAGGAAACGTTGCCAAAGCCGGAGATCGCGATGGTCTTGCCGACGATGGTATCCTTCTCATGCTTGAGCACTTCGTTGAGATAATAGACCGCGCCAAAGCCCGTCGCTTCGGGACGGATTACGCTGCCGCCGAAGCTCAGGCCCTTGCCCGTGAGAACGCCGTTCTCATACGCGCCGCGGATGCGCTTATATTGCCCAAAGAGGTAGCCGATCTCGCGCGCGCCCACGCCGATGTCGCCGGCGGGCACGTCCACATCGGGGCCGATGTGGCGGTAGAGCTCGGTCATATACGCCTGGCAGAAACGCATAAGTTCAGCATCGCTCTTGCCGGTGGCGTCAAAGTCGCTGCCGCCCTTGCCGCCGCCCATGGGGAGCGAGGTGAGGCTGTTTTTGAAGGTCTGCTCGAAAGCGAGGAACTTCATGACCGAAAGATTCACGTGCGTTGCAAAGCGCAGGCCGCCCTTGTAGGGGCCGATGGCGCTGTTGAACTGCACGCGGAAACCGCGGTTGACATGCGGCTGGCCGGCATCGTCCACCCAGGTGACGCGGAATTCTATGACACGCTCGGGCTCCACGAGCCGTTCGAGCAGGCTGGCTTTTTGATATTCGGGATGCTGATCGATGACGGTTTCAAGCGATTTGAGCACTTCTTCCACGGTCTGGATGAATTCGGGCTCGTTCGCGTCCCTCTTGCGAACCTTATCCAGGACTTCCTGAATATAAGCGTTCATAGTTTTACCTCCGATTTAAAGTGAAATAGTTGAGCGATGGCATGGGAAAAAACCAGTGCCGACACACACCATGGTTATCATAAGACGAAGCAGGAAAGAAGTCAAGACCGGCACGGGTGAAGTTACCATATATTTTTAATCAATAAAAAATGCAGCTTATCTTGCACCCATGAGCAGCTGCTCATAGATCGGGAACGGCCAGAGGGAGGCTGTGGTGATCTTTTCAAGCGCATCGGCCGCTTCACGTAGCCCGGCCATCGCTGGGATTACTTCATCCCGGCAGACCGCCGCGGCCCCGGCCGCGTCCCCCGCCGCTTCCGCACGGGAAAGCGCCTCCTCGAGGGCCGTGGAGCGCAAATCCATCGCCTCGAGCAAAGCGTCGGCCTCTATGAGCCTTCGCGCCTCGCTCGCCGCCTCGATCCCCACCGCACGCTTGGCAATCACGGCCTCGGCGGCATGCCGCTGCGCTTTCGAGCAGGAAGGCATGATCTCGCGGCGCGCCATCTCAAGCATGGTGCGCGCTTCGATCACGGTGAGCTTAATATAGCTTTCAAGCAAAACTTCATAACGCGCGGCAAGCTCCCGCTCGGAGAAGATGCCATATTTGGCGAACAGTGCGATGTTCTCCGGCGCAATGAGGCGCGGCAGCACATCGGGCGTCGTGCGATATTCGGGAAGGCCGCGCCGCTTCGCTTCCTCCCGCCAGCATTCGGCGTAGCAGTTGCCGTTAAAGAGGATGCGCCCATGCGCCGTGACGGTTTGGGCGATCAGGCGCGCGGCGGCTTCGTTCACATCTTCGGCCGCCTCGAGCACATCGGCAAAGCCCGCGCACGCATCGGCGACGATCGTGTTGATCACGGTGTTCGCATCGGCGATGGAATGGCTTGAGCCCGGCATGCGGAATTCGAACTTGTTGCCGGTGAAAGCAAACGGCGCGGTGCGGTTGCGGTCGGTGTGGTCCATGCGCACGCGCGGCATGGCGAGGATGCCGCTTTCGAGCATGCGCTCGCGCGCTCCGTCATACCCGCTGCCATTGGCCGCAGCTCCGAGAATAGCGGTAAGTTCCTCGCCGATGAACAGCGAAACAATCGCCGGCGGCGCCTCGCTCTGCCCGAGGCGCAGGTCGTTGGAGGCGCCCGCAGCGCTCAGGCGCACGAGATCCGGGTGCTCGTCAACCGCTTTGATGACCGCGAGCAGCAGCAGCAAAAAGGGCGTGTTCTGCGCGGGGGTTTTGCCCGGATCGAGCAAATTAACGCCCGCGTCGGTCATCAGCGACCAGTTGTTGTGCTTGCCGCTGCCGTTAAGGCCGGAAAAAGGCTTTTCGTGCAACAGGCACACGAAGCCGTGCCGCGGGGCAATCTTTCGCATCAGTTCCATCGTGAGCTGGTTATGGTCGGTCGCGATGTTCGCGCCGGTGAACCAGGGCGCAAGCTCATACTGGCCCGGAGCCACCTCCTTATGCTCGGTCTTTGCGTAAACGCCGAGCTTCCAAAGCTCTTCGTCGAGTTCGCGCATAAACGCGTGCACACGCGCCTCAATCGCGCCGTAATAATGATCGTCGAGCTCCTGCGACTTGGCAGGTTTCGCGCCAAAAAGCGTTCTTCCGCAGAGCATGATGTCGCGCCGCTTGGCGCACATCTGCGCATCCACAAGGAAATATTCCTGCTCCGCGCCCACTGTCGGCACAACACGGGCAACATCCCGCACGCGAAGCGCCCGCAACAGGCGCAGCACCTCGCGCTCGATGAGTTCCGCCGAGCGCAGAAGGGGCATTTTCTTATCGAGTGCATCGCCGCCGTAGGAGCAGAACACCGAGGGGATGCACAGCGTTTTATCTTTGATGAAGGCGACGGAGGTCGGGTCCCACGCGGTGTAGCCGCGCGCCTCGAATGTGGCGCGCAGCCCGCCCGAGGGGAAGCTCGAAGCATCCGGCTCACCCATGACGAGCTCGCGGCCCGAAAACTCCGCGACCGCTCCGCCTTCAGGCAAGGGGGCGAGGAACGCTTCGTGTTTTTCGGCGGTGAAACCCGTGAGCGGCTGGAACCAATGGGTGAAGTGGGTCGCGCCCTTTTCAAGCGCCCACTCCTTCATTGCACTGGCAAGCGGCCCCGCGATGTGCCGCCCGAGCGGCTGGCCGCGGCGGATGGTTTCGCGCAGCGCTTCAAATGTTTCCTCAGGGAGCCTCGCTTTCATTTCGGCTTCGCCGAACGCCATTGATCCAAATTCCACGATGTTTTTCATCTATCCTGAACCTCAAAAAATAATATGCGTCAACTCATATATTATATATATAGAAGATATGGTACGCAACCTGTTTCCGGAGCTTTCTAAATGGGAGTTTCACCCCGCGCCCCACCGAAGAGTATAGTCTTTGGATCCCCGCTGTTGGGATGCACTATTTATAAAAAAACGGCTCTACACAAAACATTGGTGTAAGGGAAAAGTGGAGAAGCATAACGCCGAAGGTGCTGATTGCCTCTACGCAATCAGCACCTCGGCTTTAGTCTGCTTTTCCATTACCCCAACTATTGACAAAGAGCCGAAAAATCCGTTTTTTGCTTCCTGCTCACTGCGCCAAACTTGCACGCGGTCATGTAGGCGCCGCACTTGATGCACTTGGACTGGTCGATGACACAGAGCGTCCTCGGCGGCCGGAAATGCAGTTGACCGGGCACTTGCCGCAGGACTCATCCACCATGAACTCAAGGAAGAACTTAGCGATGTTGACCATGCAGTTGTCCTCATCCATCACGAAAGGTTCGGAGGCAGAGTATCCAACGCTCCCCCCAACGATCAATTCTCACTCGTTCCTGATGGCGGCAAGCGGCGAGAGGCGCATGGCGCGAATAGCCGGATAGAAGCCGGAAATGAGGGCAACAGCCATCGAAAACGCCACCGCGCCCACCGCGAGGTATGCGGGGATGAGGCTGTAAAGGCCGGCGCCCACGAGCGCCTTATTGAGCAGCGCCGAGATGCCATAGCTCAGGCCGA
>CAZJIS010000020.1:0-15931 GCA_964546125.1 uncultured Clostridium sp. | reverse complement strand
CCGGCGCCCACGAGCGCCTTATTGAGCAGCGCCGAGATGCCATAGCTCAGGCCGATGCCGATCGCGCCGCCAAAGAGGCCGATGTAAGCGGATTCAGTAAGGAACAGGCCCGCGATGTTGCTGATGCGGCAGCCCAGCACCTTGATGATGCCGATCTCCTTGGTGCGCTCGTAAATGCTCATCATCATCGTATTCATGATGCCGATGGCGGCGACGAGCAGCGACACGCCGCCGATGGCGCCAAGAAGATACTGCGTCGTTTTGATTTGCTCCTCGGCCTGCTCGATCCACTCCTGGATGCTGTTGGTTCCAAAACCCATAGAGTCGATCGCTTCCTTCACGACCTTGACCTCATCGGTGCTCGCGCACTTGACGACGACCTGACTGTAGTTCTTGGTGTCGATGTTCATGAAGGTCGCGTTTTCCTTCGCGAGCTTTTCAAGCGCGCCAATGTCCATCAAACAATACCAGGAGAATTCGTTGCTCTCGGCACTGACTTTGCCCGTGGGAACGAGTTTATAGAACTTTCCGCGCGCGCTCCCCTCGCCGGGGTTGCCGTTATCGTAGACGTTGCCGTAATCGAAGGTTAGCTGGAAGCGCGAGTTGGCCGTAATCTTCGAGTTTCCGTCCCGATCGACGGCTTGCTTGCCAGTCTTCGGGTCGTAGAAATTGTTCATGACTCCGTTGCCGAACACGATCTGATAGCTGCCGCCGTTGGTGCGGCCCGAGGGGTACGTGCCGCCCTCTTCGAGCTCGATGCCGAAAAGTTCCGCCTGCTCGGAATCGATCGCCATGATGCTGATGTCGGTGATATATCTACCGCTTTTGACGATGCCCCAGGCTGTAATCTGCGGCATGACCGCAACGACACCGGGCAGCTTCTTGATGGCTTCTACGGCGTTCTTGTCGAGTTTAACCTCCTCGTAGTTGCCCATGCCGTTGCCGTTGTCGGTCCACTTCCAGTTCATGACCGTGATGTTCGTCAGGCTGCCCATTTGCGCGTAACTTTCGATGATGGCCTGACGCATACCAACGCCAAGCGACACCATCACCACGATGGAGCATGTACCGATGACCATGCCCAGCACCGTAAGCGCCGCGCGCAGCTTGCGCCGCCACAGATTCAAAAACGCCGTGCGGAGCAGATCGATGAACTTCATACTTCCTCCGCGTTTCTCCTGCGTTTTTTCTTCAATACGAGAAGCACCGTCGCGGCGCAGCCGAGCACGCCCACGCCGATGGCGATCCATGCCCACAGGGGCAGCCCGCCGCCGGGCGTCATGCCGCCGTCGGTCTCAAAGCCGGGATCGATGACGCCGGGGTCGATGAAGCCGCCGTCGATCTCGCCGCCGCCCATATCCTCGACGTAGAGCGAGATGGGGATGCGCTCTTCCATTTGCTCGCCGAGCGAATCTTCATAGGCCACGACGATCGCGCCCTCGATCGCGCCCGGCGTGTTGGCTATGATGCTGAAATCCGCGCTCATCGTGCCGCCCGCGGCTACCGTGCCGCCGAAATAGGTTTCCTCCATCTGCAGGCCTTCGCCCTCAACGCTGACCATGCAGTTGTAGACGCTCGAGCGGCCCATGTTATACATCGCAAGGTAAACGCCGCCCGAGGCGCCGACGAAGAACTGGTCGTAGAACACGGGCGCATCGAACTTGAGGCGGATCTTCTGGAACACCGTCACAGAGATCGTGTCGCTGGCAGTGTAGGCGACAATGTTCTTGGCGCCCTCATAGGCGAGCGTGAGGCCGAGCTTGTAGGCCTTGGGTTCTATGTCGGCGGCGCTTTGCATTTTATAGGTCACATCGTATGACTCGCCTTTGTCGATCTTTGCGATGTAGATCGTGTTCGAGCCGTTCTCGGCCGGCAGAAGCTTGCCCGTGTCGGCGGTATCGGCGATGCTGATCTGGATATTCTGCACGGCCTCGACGGAGGAAGTGTTCTTCAAGGTGAAAAAGACCTCAAACTCCTCGCCCGCATAGATCTTATCGGTGCCCACGGAGTATTTTTCGAGGATGAGCTTGGGCTGGGAAACAACGCCCGGCGTGCTGCCGCCGCCCTCGGTATAGCCCTTCATGACGTTGACGTAAATGCTCACCGTGGTGCTCAGCGTTTCGCCGCCCTGAAATACATCCGTTTGATAGTTAATGATGAAGTCCACCTTCTTCACGCCCGCGCTCACAAGCTTAGCAAGGCGCAGCGAATAATCGACCTCGATCACCTCGCCCGGCTGCACGCTGCCGCCCTTATAATAGAGGGTATAATCCATCTGCTCGATGGCAAACGGGAATTCGTCGAGGCTTGTCGAAAGCTTGGGCGTAATGCTCACGCTATCCACGCCCTGCAAACAATAAAGCGGGATGCGCACGGTGACCTTATCCCCCGCGTTGCCCGAGGGGGTAGAAACGAGCTTCTTGTTCGCATCGAGCGCGCTCAGGCGGAATGCGGGCGCGGGGTTCCCGTCGGGGGCGGGCGTTCCCGTGTTCGGCTCGCCGAAATTTATCGTGACGCTGGCGGTTTTGGTAATACCCACCGCAGAGCCATCCGAAAAAACGATTTTATATACCGCCGTAACCGGCCCGGTCAAATCCGAGCCGAACCCTGTCAGCCTCATGAGAAGCTCGGTGCTTTCGCCGGCCTCGATTGTGGGCTTCTCGTAGCTAAGCTGCGCGCTGTGCACTTTCTCATTTGTCGCTTGCGTGCATGTAATACCGGTAAGATCGATTGGGTTATTGCCGCCGTTGGTGATTCTCACCAGCACGTTTGCCGCACCGTAATATGCTCCGAGATCTGTGAGCGTAACCGTCGTCGTTGCCGCAGAGGCCGGAACATCCACGGGAGGCGTATCGCCCTCCCCTACCGCGAGCGCGGGAAGCGCGCCGAGCATCAGCGCCAGCGCAAGAAAAATGGAAAAAATCCTTTTGAGTTTCATTCCTGTGTACCCTCCGTCGTTTCAGCTTTGCTGTGATCGTTGATCGTAATATCGACAACCCTGCCGTCAAGCAGGCTGATGATCCTATCCGCATAAGCGGCCATGTTCCGGTCGTGCGTGACCATTACGAGCGTTTTGTTGCGCTCGCGCATCGCCGCGCAGATCGATTGCATTACCTCGTCGGATGTTGTTGAATCGAGGTTGCCCGTGGGCTCATCGGCAAACACGATGTCGGGGTTGCCCACGAGCGCGCGCGCGATACCCACGCGCTGCTGCTGGCCGCCGCTCATCTGCGCGGGCTTGTGCTTCAAATGCGTTGCAAGGCCAAGCTCTGTGAGCGTTTGCTTTGCCATGCGTTCGCGCCGCCGGCGCGGCACGCCTTTGAACGTGAGCGGAAACGCCACGTTTTCAAGCGCCGTATAGTAGGGCATAAGGTTGAACGATTGGAACACGAACCCCACATGCTTTTGCCGAAACACGATCAACTCGCCCTGGCTCATTTTATCAAGCCGCTTACCGGCAATGGCAATCTCGCCGGAGGTGACGTGCTCAAGCCCCGCGAGCACGTTGAGCAGCGTCGACTTGCCGCTTCCCGAGCGTCCCACAATGCAGCAGATCTCACCCTGCTGGATCGTCAGGTCCACGCCGCGCAGCGCATGGATATCGACCGAGCCCACACGATAAACCTTTTTAAGGTTCTTTGTTTCAATAATCGGAGCCGCTTCCAAAAACGCACCTCCCTATTCTTTCCATCTTTCATAGTATACAGCCGCGCACAACTCACGGCAATAAACAAACAACGAATAATCTCACGCTGATAGTAGAACGGCCCGCCGCGCGCCGGGGTTGCGGGTTTGCGAAAAAAAGATCGCAGGGGATTGACGGGATGCAGGCGCGGTGGTATGCTGTAAACCGTCTTAAATAAGACATATTTAGAAGGAGAACGCATGTTGAACGCCGCGCACACGCAATTGATCGCGCAAACACCGCTGTTCGCGGGGTTGGATGAGGCAATCGTCCGCCGCGCGGCGGAGCTTGCGCATGTTCGCGCCTATGCCCCCGGGGAAACGGTTTTCACCGAGGGCGGCGCGGCAAGGGGCCTTGGCATCTTGCTCGAGGGGCGCGCGCAGGTCCACAAGGCGGCGGGCGGTTCGCGCGTGCTCATGAGCGTGCTTGAGCCGCCGGCGATGACGGGCGCTTCGTGCCTGTTTTTGCCGGATGCGTCGGCCGTCACCGAAGTGCTCGCCATCAAGGCGTGCAAGCTCGCGGTGTTTGAGGAGGCCGTGCTTCGCTCGATCATGCGCGAGAGCTTCGAGCTGGCGGAGAACTACATGCGCTACCTGACCGGGCGCATCCGCTTCCTGACCGGGCGCATCGAGAGCATCGCCACGCCCGGCGCGGCGGAAAAGCTGATGAACCACCTCGCGCTCAACGCGCGGGAGGGGAAGCTTACGCTGCCTCTCGGGTACACGGCGCTTGCGGACGCGCTTTGCGTGAGCCGCGCCACGCTCTACCGCGTGCTCGACGTGCTCGAAGCCGAAGGGCGGCTCCACAGAAACGGAAAAACAATTTATATCACGGAGGACATCATACCATGAAAAAGATCCTTTCTCTGACGCTCGTGCTCGCGCTCGCCGCGATGCTCCTTGCCGGCTGCACCGCCGGCGAAACCGCGCCCATTCGCGTGGCGGCGCTCAAAGGCCCCACCGGCATGGGCATGACCCAGCTTATGGGCCCCGATTACGAAAAAGAATACACGATCGCCCTCTCCGGCGCGCCGGACGATGTTTCTGCAAAGCTTATCAACGGCGAAGTGGACATTGCGGCGATTCCGATCAACCTCGCGAGCGTGCTTTATAATAAAACCGAGGGCGGCGTGACGCTGCTTGCGGTGAATACGCTCGGTGTGCTCTACATTCTTGAGAACGGTGATTCGATCCAATCGATCGGCGACCTCGCGGGCAAGACGCTGCTCGCTACCGGCCAGGGCTCGACGCCCGAATACATGATCTCCTACCTGCTCGCGCAATACGGCCTGTCGGAAAGCGTCGCGGTCGAATTCAAGGCGGAGCACAGCGAGCTTGCAACCCTCATGGCCGCGGGCGAAGCGGCGCTTGGCATGCTGCCCGAACCGAACGTGACGGCCGTTTTGATGAAGAACGCCGATGTGCGCGTGGCGCTCGACCTCAACGCGCTTTGGCAGGAAAAGACCGGCGTTTCGGCCGTGCAGGGCTGCCTTGTGGTTCGCACGGAATATTTGAAGGAAAACGAAAAGGCCGTCCGCGCTTTCCTCAAGGATTATGAAGCTTCGGTGAAGTTCGTCAACGAAAACCACGTGGAAGCCGCGGCTTTGATGGAAACCTACGGCGTGATGGAAAAAGCCGCTATGGCGCAGGCTGCTATTGAAAAGAGCAACATCGTGTACGTTGCGGGCGCAGACGCGCGCGCGATGACCGAAGCGATGCTTAACGTGCTCTTCGAGGCCAACCCCAAGAGCGTGGGCGGCGCGCTGCCGGGCGACGCGTTCTATTACGACGGGAAATGACCCGCCGCATCCTAAAAACGATCGGCATTACGCTTTGCTACCTCGCCGCCTGGGCGCTCGCCTCGGCGGCGGTGGGCAAAGCGGCCATTTTGCCCTCGCCTCTTGACACCGCGAAGGCGCTCTTTGCCCTTGCGCAAACAAAGGGCTTTTATCTTAGCATTTCGCTGACGCTCGTGCGCGTGCTCGGGGGTTTTGCCGCGGGGATGATCCTTGGCACCCTTTTGGGCGCGCTCACCGCGTTTTCGCGCGCGGCGGACGAACTGCTCGCGCCGCTTCGCTCCATCATCAAGGCAACGCCTGTGACGAGCTTCATCATTCTCGTGCTTTTGTATGTGACAAGCGCCCTCACCCCGGCGTTCATCGCGCTGCTCGTGGTCGTTCCGATCTTCTGGGCCAATGTGCGCGCGGGCATCCTTTCGATCGACCCGCTGCTTGTCGAAATGGCGCGCGCATTTCATGTGCCGCGCATGCGAAGACTCATGAAGCTCTACGCGCCGGGTACGATGGGTCAGTTCGTGGCCGCGTTTACGACGGGCCTCGGTTTTGCGTGGAAGAGCGCGGTCGCCGCCGAGGTCATCGCCAACACGCACCATTCGATCGGGCAAAGCTTATATGCAAGCAAGCTCTACATCGAAACGCCGGAGCTTTTCGCGTGGACGACCGCGGTCGTCGTGCTGAGTATTGTGATCGAGCGCATAGTGTTAAAGCTCATGGGGAGGTTGACGCATGATCGTGCTTGACAGGGTGACGCTCGTTCGCGGCGAAAAAACCGTGATCGAAAGCCTTTCCCATACTTTGCCGGATAAGGGGACCATCGCGCTGCTTGGTCCCTCGGGCAGCGGTAAAACGACGCTTCTGCGCCTGTTCGCGGGCCTCCTCTCCCCCGCCTCGGGCAGTTTTACGGGCATGGAAAATCAAAAAGTATCCCTCGTTTTTCAGGAGGACCGTTTGCTGCCGTGGCTTTCGGCCGCGGGCAATGTGGCGCTTGCGGACGGCGTGCGCAGCCCCGAAGAATGCCTTGCGCTCGTGGAGCTTGAAGACCGCGCACACAGCCTGCCCGCCGTGCTCTCGGGCGGCATGCAAAGGCGCGTGGCCATCGCCCGCGCGATCCGCTTGGGCGGGGATGCGCTCTTGCTCGACGAGCCGTTCAAGGGCCTGGACGACGCGTTGAAGGCGCGCATCGCTTCAAGGCTCGTTGAGCTGTTTCCTCTCATCATCATCGCCACGCACGATGAAAAAGAGGCCGCGCTGCTTCAAAGCGTCGCGAGCCTCCGGGTCGAGCCGGTTTGAATTGAATCGCCTGTTTTATTATTCCATATCGAGCAGGCCCACGCGCTCGACGCCGATCATGGCGCCAAGCTTTTCGATGGTTTCTTCCACGCTGCGGTCGATTTCGCTGATGTCGAGCGAAATCACAACGCTCGCCCGCTCGCCGATGGGCGGGTTTTGCATGATGGTGAGCACATTCGCGCCCATATCGCTCAAGGCGTTGAGCACGCGCGAGAGCACGCCTCGCTCGTGGCTCAAAAGCATGGAATACACGGCCTTGCGCGGGGTGTTGCTGCCGCCCGCGGTGAACACGAGGTCTTTATACTTATAATAAGTGCTGCGCGAAATGCCGGCCATGCGCGCGGCTTCGCCCACCTCGCGCGCCGCGCCCCGGCGCAGGATCTCCCGCGCGGCGACGACTTTTTCATAGCACGCGGGCAAAACGGATTTATGTACGATCAGGTATTCGCTTTTCATTCGGCCTCCCCCGTCCTCGTTTAAATGTCCGCAAGAATCAAAGCGCGCATGCGATCTTTGCAGCAAGGCGCACGTTGTTGAGCACAAGCGCGATGTTCGCCTCAAGGCTCTGCCCGCCCGTGAACTCCGTCACCCGCGCGAGCAAATAAGGCGTAATCGCCTTGCCCGCAATGCCCTGTGCCTCGGCCTGCGCCACGGCGCGCGCGATGATGCCGTCAATGAACTCCTTCTCGAGCGAATATTCCTCCGGCACGGGGTTTGCCACAAGCATGCCGCCGGGGTAACCGAGCATCGCCTGCGCGCGGATGACGGCGGCGATCTCATCGGGCGAATCCATGCAATAATCGACAGGCAGCCCGCTCGTGCGCGTGAAAAACGCGGGGAGCTCCGAAGTTTTGTAGCCGAGGACCGGCACGCCGCGCGTTTCGAGATATTCGAGCGTGAGGGCGAGATCGAGGATGCTCTTCGGCCCCGCGCACACGACCGTGACGGGGGTTTTTGCGAGTTCTTCAAGGTCCGCCGAAATGTCCATCGTGCGCTCCGCCCCCCTGTGTACGCCGCCGACGCCGCCCGTTGCAAAAATGCGCATGCCCGCCGCCGCGGCAAGGATCATAGTCGCGGCGACGGTCGTCGCCCCGCTTTCCCCGCGCGCAAGAAGCACGGGGAGATCGCGGCGGCTCGCCTTTGCAATGTTTGCGCCGCCCTTGCCTAAATAATCGAGCTGTTCGCGCTCAAGCCCCACATGCGCGCGCCCCTCGATGATGGCGCAGGTCGCGGGCACGGCGCCGTTCTCGCGCGCCGCCGCCTCGCAGGCGAGGGCCGTTTCAACGTTTTGGGGGTATGGCATGCCGTGTGAGATAATTGTGGATTCAAGCGCAACGACGGGCTTCCCCGCATCGAGCGCCTCGCGCACTTCCTTTGAAAAAACCAATCGGTCTTTGAGCATAGCTGATCCTCCGGTAAAAGGGTCCCTTTTCTTTGTGATTATACCACATTTTGCCGAAGTCCGGAACAGCGCCGCCAGTTTTCCGGACGGGCATTTTATGGTACAATGAAGTATCAAGCGGGAAAGGATGCGGCATATGGTAAAAAAACTGTTCGCTTCTCTCGGCAAAGCCGCCTGTTACACGCTGCTTTTTGTCGGCATGCAGCTCATCGTGAGCATGATCTTCGCGCTCGTCGCAGGCGTAAGCGCGGCGATCCCCTATATTGCAGACAACAGCACGCTCGACATGGACGCGATCATGCGCATGATGACCGAAGCGCTTTACAAGGAGGCGCTGACGATCACGCTGATTTCAAACGTTTGTTCGCTCGCCTTCCTTGCCTTGTTTTTTGCCATGCGCAAAAAAAACGTCCTCGCGCAAACCTACCTTGCAAAGGGTTTGCCAAACCTCGCTTTTTTGCCGCTGGTGCTTGGCGGCATGTGCCTTGCGGGCTTTGTGGGCATTCTTCTTGACATGCTGCCCATCCCCGAACACATTCTTGAAGAATACAGCCAAAGCGCCCAAATGCTCGGCGGCGCGGGCTGGGTGGCGGTGCTTTCGAGCGTGGTCGTGGCGCCCATCGCCGAAGAGGTCATCTTCCGCGGCCTTGTATATACGCGCCTGAGGCGAGCGATGCCGCCGATTGTGGCGATGCTCCTTTCAAGCGCGGTCTTTGGGCTGCTGCACGGCCAGCTTCTTTGGGTTTGCTATGCTTTCTTTGTGGGGCTTGTGATGGCGTTCGTCTTTGAGCGTACCGGCACGGTGCAGGCGACAATCCTCCTCCACTTCGCGTTCAACCTCGCGGGCAGCTATCTGCTTGGCTCCGTTCCCGCAAGCCCCGTGCTCGCCTTCGCGTTTGCCGCGGGCGCGACTGCCTGCTGGGTGTGGCTGTGCAGGATCTGCCCCTACACGAAGCTTCGCCCGGAGGGCGGCTGCGATTGATCCCCACGCTTTCCCTTACGGCGTGGGGCTTGCGCCCGGTTCGGTGGGTGAAGGCGAAGGCGTGGGCGTGGGTGTGGGCGCAGCCGGGCCGATGCGCATGATGCCCTTGATCGAGCGGTATTTATCCTGACTGACGCGCCTTTTGCCGATTAGCGTACCATCCGCCGCATAGAATTCCTGATAGGTTTCCGATGTGACGCCGATGCGCGCCTCGCGCTCGATTTCGATTTCTCCGGGCTTTAAGAGGGGGTCGACCGTCACCTCGGTGCCGAGATCCTCGAGGGTGCCCGTTTTTTTGCTCGTGATGCGGATGGTTACGCCATCGGCAAGCGGCCTTCCGTAGAGGCGCACGGTCACGGTCTTTTCCGCCTCATTGGTGAAAGCGCGCAGGAAAAGGCGCGCGCCCGTGGTGTTTCGGAAACAAAGGTCCGGCCCGCCGGTGCTGATGGTCGCATCCCGCCCGATTTCCACATACCCGAGCGGCCAGGAGTGATGCATGCGCTCGGTGATCTCAAGGTCGGCCATGAGCGCGGCGTTGTAGAGCGTGGTGCTTACCTGGCACACGCCCCCGCCGTATTCCTGCACATAGGCGCCATAGCGGATGCCCGTGGCAATTTTCCAGCCGTTCGCCTCGATGCGCGGGCCGAGCGCCGCGTTGATGCTGAAGGTCTCCTCGGCTTCGATCATCACGCCGTCGAGAAGCCCCGCGGCTTTTTTGATGTTGAAGACCCTGTTTGGCTTTGAAAAGGTCGAACCCTTGAATGAGGTTGTGAATTCGCAGATGAGCTGCGTGTCGTTTTCCGCATCCATGACGGTGTAAGCGGGCGGTACGTCACGCATGAGCACATCGAACGCGCCGCCTTCGAGGGCGAGCGCGCTTTCCCTTAAGAGGCGCGCGAGGTCCTTTGCATCCACCTCGATGCCGCGCTGTTCTTTCAAATAAGCAAAGCTCGTTTCCGACGCCGCGTCGAAATAGACTTGCGCGTTTTCGGGCCGCCGGCCGAGGGCGAGCGCCGCCTCCTGCGCCGCGTGCTCTACCGCGCCGTCTTTGAGAGAAACGCTCGTTTCAAACGTGCGCTCCTCCTTGTTCCACAGCCCCGCCTTTGTGGGCAGCGACGCGGCGCGCGCAAGAATTTCATCGGTATTGAAGCGGATGCCGAGCGTCTCTGCGCGCACGTCGACGCTGTTGTCCCCCGCGCGCACGGTAAAGGAGATCCGCGCCACGCGCGCGGCCTGCACATCGGATAGGACCCTGCGCGCCTCCAAAACGCCAAGGCCCGAAACATTCGTGCCGTCGATCAATATGTTTTCGCCGAGCACCACGCCGTCGCGCACCGCTTCCTCGAGGGTGGCATATTGCTTTTGCTCGCACCCGAACAAAAAAAACATGCAAATCAGCGCTGCCGCCAACAAAACCAATCGCTTCATAAATTGCCCTCCAACGGGCCTAGTATGCGCGGTTGTTTCCGGGTGAACTCACGGAAATTTGTTGGTTTTATGAATGATTGTATACTTGTTTTTCTTGCACAAACCTTATTTTTCGCATACAATGGCCTTAGCAACGGAGGAATTTTTATGTATTTTGACCCGAACGACCGGCAATCGCTCACTGCCAAGGTCTATGCGCGCATACGCGACGACATTATCGAGGGCAGATACCAAAGCGGCGACTATCTCGTCGAGACCAAGCTGGCGGAAGAAATGGACGTGAGCCGCACGCCCGTTCGCGAAGCGCTCAAGCAGCTTGAACTCGAGGATCTCGTCGTGAGCATCCCCAACCGGGGCGTCATGGTTCAGGGCATGACCGGGCAGGATATCGACGATATTTTTACCATTCGCCACCTCATTGAGGGGCAGGCGACCTTCTGGGCAGCCGAGCGCATCGACGCCGCGGGCCTCTCGCGGCTCACCGAAATTATGGAACTGATGGAGATGTACACCCGCAAAAACGACGCCACCAACCTCGCCCGCCTCGACACGGAATTCCACGACGTGATCTTCCAGGCCTGCAACAGCCGCGTGCTGCGGCACATTTTAGCGCAGCTCCACCAGAACACCCGACAGGTGCGCCGCACCTCCCTCACCGCGCCCGAACGTCCCGGCCGTTCCTTGTGCGAGCACCGCAGGGTGTTCGAGGCCATCGAGCGGCACGACCCTGCCGAAGCAAAAATGGCCATGGAGGCCCATGTCGTTAACGCGCACGACCGCCGCACCGGCGAATGACGTTGTGCCTCGGCCCGCCCGGGGCTTTTTCATATCATCGGCAGCACAAAAATATCGAATGAGGAGCCCGTCATGAAAGAGCAATTGGCAGCCAAAGCGGAGATTTGCCCCGTGGGAGGACCCGGACGCTTTTTTCTCGGCCGCGCGGAGTTCCTTGCGCCCGAGCTCACCGGCGCATACGGCGGCAAAGTCAAGCTGATTTACATGGACCCGCCCTTTGGCACGGGGGATGCGTTTCACATCAAGCCCATGGGCGCGAAGGAGAAGCTCGTCGTGCCGGTCTACCTCGACAAACTCGCGGAGGCGGACTACATGGCCATGATGCGCGCCGTGCTCACGGCCTGCCGCGAGCTGCTTGCGCCGGACGGCTCCATTTACCTGCACATCGATTACCGCATGAACGCGAAGCTTCGCCTGTTGATGGACGAAATCTTCGGCGAAGCAAACTTTCTCAACGAAATCGTGTGGACCTATAAATCCGGGGGCCGCTCGCTCAAACACTATGCGCGCAAGCACGACACGATTTTATTCTACCGCAAATCCCCCGCGGTTTATTTCAACATCGCGGCCGTGGGCATTCCGCGCGGCCCGCAAAAACGCAACAACATGAAGCGCACCGTCGATGAAAACGGCCGCGTGTGCTTTTCCATCCGCTCCGGCGGCAAGACCTACACTTATTATGAAGATACGCCGATTTTCCCAAGCGACGTGTGGGACGACATCGAACACATGCACCAGCGCGACCCCGAGCGCACGGGTTTTGCAACGCAAAAGCCGGAAGCTCTGCTTCGCCGCATGATCCTTGCCTCCTCGCGCGAGGGGGATCTCGTGGCGGATTTCTTCTCCGGCAGCGGCACAACGGCGGCCACGGCCTCGGCCCTTGGCCGGCGCTACCTCGCCGCCGACTCTTCCCCCGCCGCCATGGGCGTGCTGCGCCGCCGCCTGCTTGCGGGCCACCGCGAAGGCTCTCTGCTCGCAGCGCCCATGGAAATGCGCCTCGACTACCCAGAAATGCCCGCCGCCGCGATCGATGCCGCCTGCGACGTAAGCTATTCCGGCGGGCGCGTTGAAGTCGCCTTCCGCGGCTTTGAAAGCGCGTGGGGCATTTCCTACGCGGCGCTTGGCACAATCGACGCCGAAGGCTGCTTCCGCCCCGAAAACTACACGCTCGTGCCCGCCCCGGGCGTGCGCCTCACGGCGCGCGCGGGCGCGGTGCTGCAATTGTGCGACCACGCGGGCAACATGGTCTTTTGGCGCGCGGAGGAAATGGCCTAACCCTCCCGCACATCCTTTTGCGCGTTCGCATGTTCTCGGCAGCTCATTGCTCTTTTAACCTGACAGGGATCAGCGTTTCCATCTGCGCCCAGCCCTGCGCCTCGATGACGGCGGCGGGCGTAATAATGTGCCCCATCGCATAATGGCCCGCGCGCACGTCGAGCGCAAGCACACCCGAATCTTCGATGTATTTTAAGGCTTCGCGGTAGAGCCTGCCGTTGGTTTCCTCGTCGCCGTCGCGGTAGGCATAGGTCAAATAGAAGCCGCCCTCAAAATCGATGATCCTGTGGCCGCCGTCGTCCATGCCCTCGCTCAGGGCCCACATCCAAACGAGGCCCTCTTTTTCTTCATCGAAATAGAGAAAGTCGCGCGGCATGAAGCTATCGCGCGGGCTTGTTTCGATCGCCGAAAAATAGGCGTCGAATCTGCCGAGGATGCCCTCGGGCAAAAAATCGCACGCGCGATCCGCCTCCGACGCGGCCGCCTTGAACGGGGGCAGCGAAATCAGCCTGAATTCCATGTTTAATTCTCCTCTTTTTTATATTTGCTGCGATGGCGAAATTATTCGCCGATCTCCTTTTTCACTTCCCGCTCGAGCCGCCCGAAGGAAATGGTTTTATTTTCCCCCGATTGTTCAAGAAAGCTTTTAGCAAGATCATTCACGGTCGATTCCAGGAGCGTCATGAACTGCGTGTAGGCAAATTCGCGCTTGGGATCCGCTTCCTCCGCGCCGTATACGCAACCGATCAGGTTTTCGATCATCTGATCCATGCCCCAAAGCTTTAAGTGCAGAAGCTCGTGGATGATGAGCTCCTCGAGGTTCGTCTGCTTCGGATCGCAAACGTTAATCAGCAAGATCGCCGTTCTATCATCCATGTCGATTTTAATGTCGCCTGTTTTGCGCCACGGCTTTTTAACGGGGCGCAGCTCGATGTCCCAATCCCTGAGGCGCAAAATGTCCTGCCATTTTTCAAGGAACCTGTGCATATCAGCGATGTTCGTGTTCATTTTATCCCCCCCGCGATGTGATTCCTTGGCGCTATCATACCAAATTCCGGGCAAAATAGCATCCCCCGGAGCTCTCCCAACCACCGCCCGGCGGCATGCCCGGCATCGGCGCTACGCCGGCTTTCTTCCTGGCAAGCATCGGCCGCGGGGCGCGAACCGGCGCTTTCCACAACCTTAAAAAAGGTGCCAAAGCGCGGTTTTTGATTAAGAAAGCGGGCCTCCGTTATAGAGGCCCGCTTGAGACAAACGGGGGTTTTACCGCTTAACCGTTGTGGCGCAGGACGGCTTTTTCCTCGAGCTCGCGAAGCTTCGCGGCGGGGTTCTTCACCTTGGCAAGGAAGATCATCGCGGCGATGATGTAGGGCTTGAAGCTGGCCTGCTTGTAGAGCGGGTCGCGGTAGCGGTCGAACACGGAAGCTTCGACTTCACCCTCTTGGCAGGAAACGCCGCTGATGTCGGCGGGCAGGCAATGCAGGTAGAGCGCCTTGCCGTGCTTGGTGAGCTTCATCATCTCCTCGGTGCATTCCCAATCCTTGTGCTGCGCGTTCTGCGCGAGCAGGCGCTTCTCAAGGGCCTTGATGCCCTCTGCGTCGCCGTTGCCGTAAAGCTCGGTGCGCTCTTCCATCGCCTTGAACGGCGCCCAGCTCTTGGGGTAGACGATGTCCGCGTCGCGGAAAGCTTCCTTCATGTCGTTGGTGATCGTGAAGCTGCCGCCGGATTCTTCGGCCTGCTTTTTCGCAAGCTCCGCGACCTCGTCCATGACTTCGTAGCCCTCGGGGTAAGCGAGCGACACTTCCATGCCAAGGCGGGTCATCAATCCGATAACGCCCTGGGGAACGGAAAGGGGCTTGCCGTAGCTGGGCGAATAGGCCCAAGTCATCGCGACCTTCTTGCCGCGAAGGTTCTCGATGCCGCCGAACTCGTGGATGAGGTGCAGCGTGTCGGCCATGACCTGCGTCGGATGGTCGATGTCGCACTGGAGGTTGACAAGGGTCGGCTTTTGCTCGAGCACGCCATCGCGGTTGCCGGCTGTGACGGCGTTCACCACCTCGTGCATGTAGGCGTTGCCCTTGCCGATGTACATATCGTCGCGAATGCCGATGACATCGGCCATGAACGAGATCATGTTGGCTGTTTCGCGCACGGTTTCGCCATGGGCGATCTGGCTCTTGCCCTCGTCGAGATCCTGCACTTCGAGGCCGAGCAGATTGCAGGCGGAAGCAAAGGAGAAGCGGGTGCGGGTGGAATTATCGCGGAAGAGGCTGATGCCAAGGCCGCTGTCAAAGATTTTCGGGGAGATGTTGCGCTCGCGAAGATTGCGCAGCGCATCGGCCACGGCGAACACGCCCTGGATCTCATCGAAGCTCTTCTCCCAGGTGAGGAAGAAGTCGCCCTCGAACATGTCCTTGAGGTTCAGCTTCTCGATCGCGTCGGTATACTGCTTGACGTTGCTCATAAATCCTCCGTAAAATTCAAATTAAACGATTTTGTTGTCGGTGAGCGTCGCACGGAACTGCGTCACATCCTCGCCGCTCTTGCCCTTGTAGAGGGAAGGCACGAGCGCGTAGACCGCAGCGCAGACCGCGAGGTCTTTTTTCCAGGTGATCTCGTTGGGGGCATGCGCCTGGCTCTCGGCGCCGGGGCCGAAGCCCACGCAGGGCACGCCGTAACGGCCCTGGATGGAAACGCCGTTGGTCGAGAAGGTCCACTTGTCGATGAGCGGGCGGCGGCGCTTGTCGATGTTGCCCGCTTCGCTCGCGCGTTCCTCGCCGTAAAGCGCCTTGTGCGCATCGGAGAGGGCCTGCACATGGGGGGCGGATTCCTTGTTGATCCAGGTCGGGAAGTAGCACTCGGTCTCATACACTTCGCCGGTCCACGCGGGCTGGTCGTACATGTACATGGAAACCTTCGCGCCGTGTTTTTGGGCGGCGGGCAGCGCTTCGATTTCGCGGATGCAGGAATCCCACGTTTCGCCGGCGGTCATGCGACGGTCGAGCGAAATCGCGCAGGAGTCGGCCACCGCGCAGCGCGAGGGCGAGGTGAAGAATATCTGCGAAACCGTGACCGTGCCGCGGCCAAGGAAGCGCGCATCTTCATAGTGTTCGGGATTGTAGCGGGGGTCGAGCATCTTGACAAGGCCCTTGATCTCCACATCGTCCTCGCAGCCGTTGTTGTTGAGCTGCTCGACTTCCTTTAAGATGTCGGCCATCTTATAAATGGCGTTGTCGCCGCGCTCGGGCGCGCTGCCGTGGCAGGAAACGCCGCGCA
>CAZJIS010000019.1:24661-28976 GCA_964546125.1 uncultured Clostridium sp. | reverse complement strand
GATTGACAGAAATCCGCGCTGCGGCTAAACTGATAGTATTCTGAAAGGCGGTGTTAAAATGGAATTCGAAAAGGTCAGGGCTGTTATCGCAAAGCAGCTCGATCTCCCCGAGGAGAGCATCACGCTGGAGTCGAAGCTCATCGAGGATCTTAAAGCGGACTCTTTAGATGTGGTGGAGCTCATCATGGACCTCGAGCAGGAATATGGCATCGAAATCCCGGATGACGAACTCCCGGGCATTCGCACAGTGGGCGATATCGTCAAGTTTATCGCGAAATGACGAGGTAAAACGCCGGCGGAGCTGTCAGAAAATGCGCGGACGCGCCGCGCGTCCCTCTACTCATTGTTTATTTCGGAATCATTTTTCGCAATATCAGTAGGGGACGCCGCCGGTCATACCATGCATTTTCGGGCAGCTCCTTTTGACATTCGGAGGCAACGTGGAATTTGAACGCAGAAAACGCCTCGCCGACCTCGAGGGGAAACTCAATTACGGCTTCCGTGACCTTTCGCTGCTCGACACGGCCATGACCCACACCTCCTACGTCAAGGGGGATGGGCGCGCGCTCGCGCACAACGAAAGGCTCGAGTTTTTGGGCGACGCCGTGCTCGAGCTTTGCGTGAGCGAATATCTTTATAAGCGCTTCCCCGGCTTTGACGAGGGAACGATGACGAGGCTGCGCGCGCAAACGGTTTGCGAGGGCGCGCTTTGCGAGGTGGCGCGGGGGCTGGAGCTTGGCCGCGCGCTTTTGTTGGGGCGTGGGGAGGATCACTCCGGCGGGCGGGACAAACCCTCGATCCTTTCGGATGCGCTTGAGGCGGTGATCGGCGCTTTGTACATCGACGGCGGCATGGAGACCGCGCGCGGGTTCATTTTGAACTTCATCGGCGCGAGCGTGGATGCGGCGCTCAGCGGCGGCGCGCTCAAGGATTTTAAAACCATGCTTCAGGAATATGTACAAAAGCGCCACATGGGGGCGATCGCCTACCGGCTCACGGGGGCGTCCGGCCCGGATCACAGCAAGCTGTTCATAATGGAAGTGAGCATCGCGGGCATTCCCGCGGGCTCGGGCGAGGGGCACACCAAACAGGAGGCGGGGCAGCGGGCGGCCGAGGCCGCGCTTGCCGGATTCGGGCTGTTGGAAGCAACGGAAGGTAGAGCTTGATTTGAGACTGACTAAGCTTGAAATGTACGGATTCAAATCCTTTGCCCGTAAAACGGAGCTGCAATTTGAGGATGGGATTACCGCGATCATCGGCCCAAACGGCAGCGGCAAGAGCAACATCGCCGACGCCGTGCGCTGGGTATTGGGCGAGCAGAGCGCCAAGGCCCTGCGCGGCGCGAAGATGGAGGATATCATCTTCAACGGCACAGAGGCGAAAAAGGCGCTTTCGTTTTGCGAAGTTTCCCTCGTGTTCGATAACAGCGACGGAGAACTTTTAACCGATTATCACGAGGTCGCCATTACGCGCAGGATGTACCGCTCGGGCGAGAGCGAATATTTCATCAACCGCGCCTCCTGCCGCCGGAAGGATATCTTCGAGCTGTTCCGCGACACGGGCGTGGGGCGCGAGGGCTATTCGATCATCGGCCAGGGCAAGGTGGAGGAGATCCTCTCCAACAAATCGGCGGACCGGCGCAACGCCTTTGAAGAGGCGGCCGGCGTCATGAAATACCGTGTGCGCAAGGAAGAAGCCGAGCGCAAGCTCGAGAACACGCGCCTGAACCTAGAGCGTCTCAGCGATATTTTAGGCGAACTGGGCAGGCAGGTCGGCCCGCTCGGGGAGCAGAGCGCCGCCGCGCGGGAATACCTCAAATTCCGCGACGAGCTGCGCGAGATCGAGATCAACGTCTTTCTCTATCAATACGACAGGCTCGGCGAAAAGCTCAAAGCGCTTGCGGCGGGCATTGCGCAGCAAACGGAGGAGATCGCGCGCCTCGAGGCGCTTGACGTTCGCCTCGGGCACGACTGCGCGCGGGAAGAGGGGTTGGAGCGGGCGCTCAACGGATCGATCAGCGAGGTGCAATCGACCCTCCTTTCCCTCACGCGCGGCGTCGAGGAGCGCGCGGGCGAGTCGAAGGTTTTTCAGGAAAAACTTGCGGGGCTTATCCGCGAGCGGGAACGCGCGCAGCAGGCGGCTGGCGAGCACGCGGCTTTGCTCGAAACGCTGCATGCGCAGATCGGTGAAAAAACCGAAGCGCTCATCGCCCGGCGCGCCCGCTTTGAAGAGGATGAATTAGCTTTAAAGCTTGCGGCCTGCGCGCTCGAGGAGATGGGCGCGCAGATCGAGCGCCGCGACGAGGCGCTCGAGGAGCAAAAGAACGAGATGATCGCCGCGCTCAACCGCCTTTCGGATGCGAAGATTCTGCTCTCCCGCTTTGAAACCATGCGCGGGACCCTTGAGGCGCGCATCGCGCAGATCGAGACGGGCAAGGGCGCGATTGAAGAGAAACAAAAAAGGCTCGCGCGCGAATATGACGGGGCCGCGGCTCATTCCACAAAGCTCAAGGCGGAGCGCGATGGGCTTGCCAAGGCGAAAAGCGAGGCGATTACCTCGCTCAACGAAACCAACCGGCATCTGATTGAAACGCGGGAGGCGGCGCAAAACGCGCAGCGCGCGGCCGAAACCGGGCGCGCGCGCCTCAAAGTGCTGGAAGAAATGAAGCGCGCGCACGAGGGTTATTATGCGAGCGTGCGCAACCTCCTGCGCGAGAGCGAGCGCGACGTTGCCCTTAAGCGCCGCATGGAGGGCGTGGTGGCGGAACTGATCCGCGTGCCCGGAGCCTATGAAGCGGCCGTGGAGATGGCGCTCGGCGCGGCGCTGCAGAATATCGTCACCAACACCGAGGAGGATGCGAAGGCCGTCATCGACTACCTGCGCAGCCGCGATTACGGACGCGCCACGTTTTTGCCGATTTCGGCGATGCGCCCGCGCGTTATCGAGGAGCGGGAGCGCGCGGCTTGTTCGGGCGTTGCGGGTTTTATCGGCGTCGCAAGCGAGCTGGTCGGGTTCGAGGAGCGCTACCGCGGGGTGATGGAAAACCTCTTGGGCCGCACGCTGATCGTAGCGGATCTGACGGCCGGCATCGAGATCAACAAGCGGGTCAAGTCGAGCCTTCGCATTGCGACGCTCAAGGGGGATATCATCAACCCCGGCGGTTCGATGACCGGCGGCAGCCTGCAAAAAAAAGAATTCAGCCTCGTGGGACGCGAGCGCGAGATCGACGAACTTCGCGCCCGAAGCACGGAGCTTGCAAGCGAACAGGAACGCCTCGCGGCGCAGGCCTCGCAGCTTGAAACGGAGCTTGCGCGCGCGAACGACAGGCTCGCCTTGAGCACGCAGGCGTTGCATGAAAAGGATGTGGAGCTTGCCGCCCACGGCGAGAAGCTCGAGATCATTGAAACCTATGTGCGCGGGGCCGCGGAGGAATTCGCGGACGCCGAGGCCGAGATCGGGCGGCTGCGCGACGACATTGAGAATATCGAAGAGCAGTTTGCAAACGCCGAGCGGGACCGCACCGAGATCGAACAGGGCAGCACCGCCTCGCGCGAGGATATCCGCGCCGCGCAGGAGCAGCTTGCGCTCTCCCGTCAGTTGTACGCAAAACGCGCCGAGGAGGTTGCGGATATGCGCGTTGCCGCGGCCGCCTTCTCCCGCGAGCTTGCCGCCGAGAGCGCGGAGGCCGAGCGCTTGGGGCGGGAGCAGCAGCGCGTTGAAGGCTTGCTCGCACAGGAAAAACGCACGCTTGAAAATTGCAAAGCGCAGTTCGATGCGCTCGCCCAGGACATGCGCGCCATCGACACGAGCATCAGCGCCGAGCGCCGTGAGGTAGACGCGCTCACGGACCGTCTCCACGCCATGGAGGAGGAGAGGGCAAAGCACCTTACCGCGCTCGACGAACTCCGCGCACGTCGCGAAGAGGGCGCTAAGGAGCTCAAGCTGCTTAACGAGCGCAGCCATCAAACGGAACTCAACGCCAACCGCACCGAAATGGAACTCAAGGCCATGCAGGATCGCATCTGGGCGGATTACGAGCTGACCTATGAGAACGCGCTGCCTTACCGGCGGCAGATCGCCGTCACCGCCTCGCATGTGCGCATCGATGAAATTCGAAAGGCCATCCGCGAGCTTGGCGACGTAAACGTGAACGCCATCGAGGATTACAAGGCCGTTAAAGAACGTTTCGATTCGCTCAGCGTGCAGTATGAGGATCTCGTCGCGGCGGAGGCGGACCTTCGCAAGCTCATCGGCGACCTTGTCGCCACGATGGAAACCGAATTCCGGCGGCAGTTCACGCGCATTCAGGAGAATT
>CAZJIS010000019.1:9090-24561 GCA_964546125.1 uncultured Clostridium sp. | reverse complement strand
GTCGCCACGATGGAAACCGAATTCCGGCGGCAGTTCACGCGCATTCAGGAGAATTTTGCGGCGACTTTCGCGGAGCTTTTCGGCGGCGGCAGCGCGGAGCTTGTGCTTTCGGATAAGAACGACATCCTCAACTGCAACATCGAAATCATCGCGCAGCCGCCGGGCAAGAAGCTTCAGCTTCTTTCGCTGCTCTCGGGCGGCGAGCGGGCCTTGACCGCCATCGCGCTGCTGTTCGCGATCCTCAAGCTCAAGCCCACGGCTTTTTGCATCCTCGATGAAATCGAAACTTCGCTCGATGAGGTGAACGTTTCAACCGTGGCGCAGTATGTGCGCAACTATTCCAGGGATACGCAGTTCATCCTCATCACGCACCGCAAGGGCAGCATGGAGGTTTGCAATAACCTCTATGGCGTAGCCATGGAAGAAAAAGGCGTGTCGAAGGTCGTAAGCGCCCGTTTTGACGCGTAAGGAGGCGGCATGGAAGAGAAAAAATCGTTTTTCGATAAACTAAAAAACACATTGCGCAACACCGGCGGCGGTCTGCTCGCGGGCCTGTTTGCCGGGGAAGAGCGCATCAACGCCGCGTTTTTCGATGAATTGGAAGAGGCGATGATCGTGGCCGACATGGGCGTGGATGTCGCCTTGAGCCTCGTAGAAGAGCTTCGCAGGGCGCTCGACGAGAAGCGCATCCGCGAGCGTTCGGGCGCCAAGGCGGAGCTCATCGATATGCTCGCCGCGCGCATGCGTTCAACAAGCGCGTTTGCGGCCGACGAGGGGCAGGCCGTGCTTCTTATCGTCGGCGTCAACGGCGTAGGGAAAACCACCTCCATCGGCAAGCTCGCCCGCTTTTATGCGGCGAAAGGCAAAAAACCCATGATGGCCGCGGCCGATACCTTCCGTGCGGCGGCGGCCGAGCAGCTCACGGTCTGGGCCGGGCGCGCAAACGTGCCCATCATCAAGCATGGCGAGGGGGCGGACCCCGCGGCCGTGGTGTTCGACGCCGCCTCTTCCTTTAAGGCCAAGGGCTGCGACATCCTCTTGTGCGACACGGCCGGGAGGCTGCACAACAAGAAAAACCTCATGAGCGAGCTTTCAAAAATCCGCCGCGTGCTCGAAAGGGAACTGCCCGGCGTGCCGGTCGAGGCGCTGCTGGTGCTCGATGCTTCCACCGGGCAAAACGCCATTGCGCAGGCGCGCGCGTTTATGGAAACGACGGGGCTCACAGGCGTCGTGCTCACAAAGCTCGACGGCACCGCCAAGGGCGGCATGGCTGTTGCCATCAAAGAGGAACTCGGGCTACCGGTGCGCTTTGTGGGCGTGGGCGAGGGGATCGACGACCTTGCGCCGTTCGATGCGGACGCTTACGCCGCGGCGCTTCTATAATATTTTTAGGAGGAGTTATGTACAAAGCGATCGTCATCACCGTCAGCGACAGCCTCTATTTTGGCAAGATCGCCGATGAAAGCGGCAAGCGCATCATCGGCATCCTCAAAGAGCATGGCTATGAAACGGGCGAGATGCTCACTTCGCCCAAAGAAGCGGCCCTGATCCGCGCGGCGCTCACCGAGGCCGTGGATAAGATGGGCGCAGCGCTTGTTGTCACCACCGGCGGCACGAACTGCTCCCCGCGCGACATCACACCCGAGGCGACGCGCGCCGTGTGCGAAAAGCTCACGCCCGGCATCCCCGAGGCGATGCGCGCGGCAATCGCCAAAACGAACCCGGCCGGCATGCTCTCGCGCGCCGAAGCGGGCATCCGCGGCAGGGCGCTGATCCTCAACGTGCCGGGCAACCCCGACGCTGCGGCCGATCACCTCAACGCCGTCGTCGATATCCTCTCGCCCGCTTTGCACGCGCTGCGCGAGAGCGCCTCGGAATACGACCGCAAATAAGCATGCAAGCCTAAAAATGCCTTGACAAACGCGCCAAAAGGCATATAATGACTAAGGTGTAAAGCGAAATGCCTTTACACCGGAGCGCGATGGAATGGACAGACGGACCCAAACGGGGCTTTTGCTCGATTTTTATGGCGCGCTGCTCACCCAAAGGCAGCGCGCGCTCATGCGGCTGCATTTCGACGAGGATCTTTCCCTTGCCGAGATCGCGGAGCGCGAGGGCGTTTCACGCCAGGCGGTGCGCGACGCGCTCGTGCGCGGGGAAGCGCAGCTCGTCGCATGCGAAGAGAAGCTTGGCTTTCTGCGGCGCGACCGTGAGATTGCAAGGAGCCTTCGCGAATTGATCGCGGCGCAAAAAGAACCGGCGGCCCGCGCAGAGCTTGCGCGGCTGCTCGAAAGGATAGAGGGCGGCGATGGCGTTTGACAGCCTTTCGCAAAAACTGCAAAACGTATTCAAAAAGCTCACAGGCCGCGGCAAGCTCTCCGAAAAAGAGGTCCGCGAGGCGATGCGCGAGGTGAAGCTCGCGCTGCTCGAGGCGGATGTCAGCTTTGCGGTCGTGCGCGATTTCATCAATGCCGTGAGCGCGCGCGCGGTGGGTGCGGAAGTGCTCGAAAGCCTCACGCCCGGCCAGCAGATCATCAAGATCGTGAGCGAGGAGCTCACGGCCCTCATGGGCGGTACGAACGCCAAATTGGAATTCGGTTCAACGACGCCCGCGGTCATTCTGCTCGCGGGGCTTCAGGGCGCGGGCAAAACCACGATGGCCGGCAAGCTTGCGGGCTACCTTAAAAAGCAATACGGCAAATCGCCGATGCTCGTCGCGTGCGACATTTACCGCCCCGCGGCCATCGATCAGCTTAAAATCGTCGCCTCGCGCGTGGGCGTGCCGGTCTATGAGCGCGGCCAGGCAAACCCCGTTGAAACAGCGAAGCTCGCCATTGGGGAGGCAAAGCGCAGCCTTTGCGACCTTGTGATCCTCGATACGGCGGGCCGCTTGCACATCGACGAGGCGATGATGGACGAAATCGCCGCCATCCGCGACGCCGTGCGCCCGGCGGAAATTTTGCTTACCGTCGATGCGATGACGGGGCAGGACGCGGTCAACGTCGCCAAAACCTTCAACGACAGGCTTGGCCTTACGGGCGTGATCATCACCAAGCTCGATGGGGACACCCGCGGCGGCGCGGCGCTTTCGGTGAAGGCTGTGACCGGCAAGCCCGTCAAATTCAGCGGCACGGGCGAGAAGCTTACGGATATCGAGCCGTTCCACCCCGATCGCATGGCCTCGCGCATCCTCGGCATGGGCGACATGCTCACCCTTATCGAAAAGGCGCAAACCGCCTTTGATGAAAAAAAAGCCGTGGAGCTTGAATCAAAGCTGCGGCACGACGATTTCACCCTCGAGGATTACCTCGATCAAATGGAGCAAATGAAGAACATGGGCTCCATGCAGGATATTCTCGGCATGCTCCCGGGCATGGATGCATCGAAGCTCGGCAATATGGAGATCGATGAAAAGCAGCTTGCCCGCACGCAGGCTATCATCCGTTCGATGACCCCGCAGGAGCGGCGGCGGCCGGATATTTTGAACGCAGGCCGCAGGAAGCGCATCGCGCGCGGCAGCGGCACGAGCATCCAGGAGGTCAACCGCCTGCTCAACCAATATGAAGCCGGGCGCAAAATGATGAAGCAGCTTACCGGCATGGGCAAGAAGGGCTTCAAAAAGGGCGGGCGAAGGGGCTTCCCCTTCGGGTTTTAACAGGTTACGACAGCGGTTTTGCCGTTTTCGGATAAAAACAATTATTTTGTTGGAGGGACACACAATATGGTCAAAATCAGACTTCGCCGCATGGGCGCCAAGAAAGCCCCGTTCTACCGCATTATCGTCGCGGACTCCCGCGCGCCGCGCGACGGCGCGTTCGTCGAGGAGCTGGGCTATTACAACCCCCTCACCGATCCCGCCGAGATCAAAGTAAACAACGAGCGCGCGCAGTATTGGCTCAAGAACGGCGCGCAACCCACCGACACGGTACGCGGACTGCTCAAAAAGAGCGGCGCGATCCAGTGACGGCGGCGCAGCCTGCGGGGGAGACCATGGGAGAGCTTGTAAAGTTTATCGCGATGAATCTCGTGGATAAGCCCGAAGAGGTAAAGGTCGAAGAGAAGCAGGGTGATAAGGCCACGATCATCGAACTGAGCGTCGCGCCCGAGGACATGGGCAAGGTCATCGGCAAGCAGGGGCGCATCGCCAAGGCCATCCGCACGGTGGTCAAGGCCGCGTCCATCAAGGAAAACAAGAAATACATCGTCGAGATCATCTGATGGGCATGCGGGCGCAATATCTGCGCGTTGGGCTGATCGTCCGCGCGCACGGCGTGCGGGGCGCTGTGAAAATGCAGCCGCTGTCGGACGATCTTACGCGCTTCCACGCGCTCCAAGACGCCTACCTCGAACGGGAGGGCGGCTATGAAGCGGTGCGCATATCTGATGTGGGCGTGAAGGAGGGCAGCGTTTACGCCGCCCTTTCCTGCGCAAAGTCCCGCGAGGAGGCCGAGGCCCTGCGCGGGATTTACCTTTGCGTAGACCGCGCGCATGCGGTGAAGCTGCCCAAGGACACGTATTTTGTGAGCGACCTCATCGGCTGCGAAGTGAGCTCCAGCGCGGGCAAGTCCCTTGGCACGCTCACAGACGTGCTCGAAACCGGCGCGAACGATGTTTACGTCATCGAAGGCGAAAGAAAGCTTTTGATTCCCGCGCTCAAAAAGCTTTTGCAAACGGTGGATGTCGAACTGGGGCGCATCGTGCTTGATGCGGCGGTTCTCGAGGAGGTCGGCTTGTTTGAGGATTGATATACTCTCGATTTTCCCCCAAATGTTTGAAAACGTGCTTGCGATGAGCATGCTCGGCCGCGCGGCCGAAAATGGTCATTTGACGTTTGCTTTGCACGACATTCGCGCTTATTCGGAGAATAAGCACCGCAACACCGATGATTATCCCTTCGGAGGGGGCGCGGGCATGGTGATGATGGCGCAGCCCGTGTATTCCTGTTTGGATGCGGTGGACCCCGGGCACGAAGCGCTTCGCATCACGCTCTCCCCGCGCGGGGAAAAGCTCACGCCGGGGCTTGCCAAAGAACTTGCGGGGCGGGAGCGTTTGCTCTTGCTGTGCGGGCATTACGAAGGGATAGACGAGCGCGTGGCCTATGCGATGGACCGCGAGGTCTCGATCGGCGACTATGTGCTCACCGGCGGCGAACTCGCGGCGATGGTGCTTATTGATTGCGTGGCCCGCTTCGTGCCGGGGGTGCTCGGCAGCAGCGACAGCGCCGAAGATGAATCCTTTTCCGACGGGCTCCTTGAATACCCGCAGTACACGCGGCCCGCGAGCTTTCGCGGCATGGAGGTGCCCGAGGTGCTTTTGAACGGCAACCACGCGCACATCGCGCGGTTTCGGCGGGAGGAGGCGTTGCGCCTCACCGCTTTGCGCAGGCCGGAGCTTATCGCGCGCGCGGCGCTCGACAAGCGCGACGCCGCCTTCCTCGAAAGCTTAAAAAATCAGGCGGAAGACCCGGAGGAGATTCTATAACATCCTCATAGGGCGGAGGCATTTATGGATAAGACGATAGATGTCGTAGGTCTTAAAAAAAGCTATGGCGCGGTGCAGGCGGTAAAGGGAATCGATTTTTACGCCGAGCGCGGCAAGCTTTTTGCGTTTTTAGGGCCGAACGGCGCGGGAAAATCCACAACGATCGATATGCTTTGCACCGTTTTGAAGCCCGATGCGGGCGAGGCCTTTGTGTGCGGCCACCGACTTGGGCAAAAGGACGCGGCGATCCGCGCGTCGATCGGGGTCGTGTTCCAAAACAATTTGCTTGACCCGCTTTTGACGGTGCGCGAAAACATCTTAACGCGCGGCGGCTTTTACGGAAAAAGCGGCAAGGCGCTCCAGGAGGCCGCGCTGTGGGCCGCGCAGGCCGCCGATACGACGGATTTTTGGCTTCGCCGCTACGGCGAGCTTTCGGGCGGGCAGCGGCGCCGGGCGGACATTGCCCGCGCGCTCGTCAACGCGCCCGAATTGCTCTTTTTGGATGAGCCGACCACGGGGCTCGACCCGCAAACGCGCAAAACCGTGTGGGAGCGCGTGCGCTATTTGCAAAGGGAACAGGGCATGACCGCGTTTTTGACCACCCATTACATGGAAGAGGCCGAAGCCGCGGACTATGTGATCGTAATCGACGATGGCCTGATCGCCGCGCGCGGCACGCCCAGCGAGCTTCGGGCGCGGTACGCAAGCGATCTTTTAAAGCTTTTTCCGCTCGACGAGGCGGCTTTGATCAACGAACTTGGCGCGGGCGGCCTTGCCTTTGAGCGCGACGGCGACAGGCTTGTGGTCAAGCTGCCCTCCACAATGGAGGCGATCCCTCTTCTTGCCCGCCTAAAGCCGTTCCTAAGGGGTTTTGAAGTGCTAAACGGCACCATGGACGACGCTTTTATCGGCATCACGGGAAAGGAGATACGCGAATGAAGCAGATGATGCTGCGCAACCTCAAAGTTTACTTTCGCGATAAGCTCTCGGTGTTTTTTTCGCTGCTCTCGGTGCTGATCACGTTCATGCTCTACATCCTTTTCCTCGGCGACATATGGGCGCGCGATCTGGGCGGCGCGCCGGGCGCGCGGAGCATGATGGACGCATGGATCATGGCGGGCATTTTGGCGATCTCTTCCTTCACCACCACCATGGGCGCAGCGGGGACGATGGTGGATGACAGGACCCGAAAAATCTATAAGGATTTTGAGGCGTCGCCCGTGAGCCGCGCCTCCCTTGCGGGCGGCTACGCGCTGGCCTCATTCGTGGTGGGCGTTATTATGACCTGCGTCGGCCTCGTGCTTGCCGAACTTTATATCGTGCTTAACGGCGGGGCGCTTTTGGATGCCGGCGCGCTTTTCAAAATGCTGGGGCTCATCGTCCTTTCCGCGCTCAGCAATACGGCGTTTTTGACGTTCTTGATGACGTTTTTCAAAACGAACGCCGCATTCGGAACGGCCAGCTCGCTCGTCGGCGCGCTCATCGGCTTTTTGATGGGCGTCTATATCCCCGTGGGAATGCTTCCCGCGGCGGTGCAAAACATTGTTAAAGCGCTGCCCGTTTCCCACATCGCCATTGCGATGCGGCAGGTGATGATGCAGCCCTCGATCGAAACCGTGTTCGCGGGCGCGCCCTCTCAGGTGAGGGACGAGGTGCTCGAGCATCTCGGCGTGCGCATTTTTGCAGACTCCGGCCCGGTCCCGGCCTTTGCAAGCGTAATGTTTCTGGCGCTTGCGGCTGTGCTGTTTTTTGTGCTGAGCGCGTGGCGCATGACCAAAAAAGAAAAATAACCTTAAAGAGAAAAAAGTCCCCAAATAAAGCGGAAACCGCCGCAAATAGGGTTTGCAATGCAAAGAACGCTGTGTTATAATGTCGGTCGTGACAGCGGGCGGTCCAATGTGGGCAGACGGTTCATAAGAACGCCTGTAAGGAAGGAGAAAAAATGGCAGACATCATCAGGGAACTCGAAAAGGAACAGATTCGCACGGACCTTCCCAAACTCGAGATCGGCGACACCGTCCGCGTGTTCGTGAAGGTCGTCGAGGGCAGCCGCGAGAGGTTGCAGAACTTCGAAGGCGTCGTCCTCAAAATTCAGGGCGGCGGCATCCGCAAGTCTTTCACCGTGCGCCGCATGTCCTATGGCGTGGGCGTAGAGAGGACTTTCCCGTATAACAGCCCCCGCATCGGCCGCATTGAGGTCGTGCGTCACGGGCGCGTGCGCAGGGCGAAGCTCTATTATCTGCGCGGGCGTTCCGGCAAAGCGGCCAAGATCGTCGAGCGTATTGCGGAGAAAAAATAAGAACGAACATCACAAGCCCCCGCGGCTACGGCTGCCGGGGGCTTTGCTTCAAATTGGGGGAATTCAGCGTGGAAGACATGCACATCCAATGGTATCCGGGCCACATGGCCAAGGCGCGGCGTATGCTCGAGGAGAACCTCGCGCTCATCGACGTCGTGGTGGAACTTGCCGACGCGCGCGCGCCGGAAGCGACGCGCAACCCGGATTTCGACGCGTTGTTCGCGACGAAAAACCGGGTGATTTTGCTCAACAAAAGCGACCTTGCCGCAAAGGAGTCGACGCGCGCGTGGATCGAACATTATAAAAGCCTCGGCGTGGCCGCAATGGACTTTGTGGCGACGAGCACCGAAAAGCGCAAGGCCGCCATCGCCGCCATCGAGGGGGCGGCGGCCGAAAAGGTAAAGAAAATGCGCGCCAAGGGCGTGATGAAAACCGTGCGGGCGATGGTCGTCGGCATCCCTAACGTGGGAAAATCCACATTCATCAACCGCGTGGCGGGGCAGAACCATGCGCGCACGGGGGATAGACCCGGCGTCACCAAGGGCAAGCAATGGGTGAAGATCGGCCCCTATCTCGAACTGATGGACACCCCCGGCCTGCTCTGGCCCAAGCTTGAGGACCCGGCGCTTGCGCGCCACCTCGCCTACATCGGCTCCATCAACGACGATATCATGGATGCCGAGCAGCTCGCGGGGGGCTTGCTTTTTGAGCTCAATGCGCTCTGTCCGGAGCAGCTTTGCGCGCGCTACAATGCGATCCGCCCCGGCATGGCGCCGCAGGAACTCGTTGAAGCCGTGTGCGCGAGCCGGGGCTTCCGCCTTGCGGGCGGAGCTTATGACATCGAACGCGCGGCGCGCGTTGCGCTCGATGAATACCGCGCCGGAAAGATCGCGCGGGTCACGCTTGAACTTCCGGGGGGCGCATGACGGCCGCCGAAAGGGAGCGGGAACGGCTCCACGCTTTAACGCGGACCGAGCGCATGTTCTGGGCGCGCCAAGTGTTGCCCGCGGGCGCGGACGAGGTGGGCCGCGGCCCGCTCGCGGGGCCTGTGGTGGCGGCCTGCGTGGTGCTGCCGCCGGAGCCTCTCATCGCGCGCGTGAACGATTCCAAAAAACTTTCCCCCGCGCGGCGGGAGGCGCTGCACGCGCTGATCAAAGAGCAGGCGCTTGCCTTCGGCCTCGGTTGGGTGAGCGAGGTCGAGATCGATCAGATCAACATCCTCAACGCCACGAAAAAGGCTTTCCGCCTCGCGTATGAAGCGATGAACGCGCCCTGCACGGACGTGCTCATCGATGCGCTCGCGGGGCTGGAGATCCCGGCGGCGCAGCACTCCATCATCCATGGGGATGCGCTTTGTTACCTGATTGCCGCCGCGTCCATCCTCGCCAAAGTCGAGCGGGATGCATACATGCTGCGCATGGACGAGGTGTACCCGCAATACGGCTTTGCCCGCAACAAGGGATACGGCACGGCCGAGCACATCGCGGCGCTGCGGGCGTTCGGGCCCTGCCCGCTGCACAGGCGGAGCTTTATCAAAGGCATTTTGGAGGACATATGACGCAGAACCATGCGCGCGGCGCGGAGGGGGAGGGACTCGCGCTGCGCTTTTTGCAAAACGAAGGCTACCTTTTGCTCGAAAAGAATTACCGCGCGCAACGCTGCGAGATTGATCTCATCATGCAGGATGACGAAACCACGGTCTTCGTCGAGGTCAAAGCGCGCGCTTCGATGCGCTTCGGCCTCGGGCGCGAGGCCGTTACGAAGAAAAAACAGCAGAACCTCCTTATAGCCGCCACGGCCTACGCCGCCGACCACGGCCTTTTGGAGGCGAGTTTGCGCTTCGACGTCATCGAGGTCGCGCTGCCCGCGGGGGATGTTACGCATATCAAAAACGCATTTCAGGCATAATTGTTAATAAATTTGGCAGCAGATGAGAAAACCGGCGGAATGTGGTATTCTAATAGCGCTGATCATAATGAAGGTTAGAGGCTGATATGAAGAAACTTTTTTGCTTCGCGCTCGCGCTCGTTCTTGCGCTCATGGGCGCTGTGGCGCTTGCGGATGAGCAGCTTGTGAAAAACGGCGGCTTCGACGAGGTATCCGACTCGGGGCTGCCGGCGGATTGGGATTATGAGGCGTGGTTTACCGAAGAGGCGCTTGGCCTCGCGCGCATAGAAGCGCTTGAGGGCAACGACGCCGCCTATCTTTTTTGCGGGCCCGGCGGCAACGACGCGCGGCTCTTGCAGCAGCTCAAAGTCAAACCGAACGCTTATTATAAACTGACCTGCCGCGTCAGGACAGAAAACGTTGTGGACGGCGCCGGCGCGAACATCTCGGTCAACGGTTCGCTTGCAAGGAGCGAGGGCATTTTTGGCACGAGCGTCGGCTGGGTCGAAGTGGAGCTCGTGGGCAAAACCGGGCGGGGGCAAAAGGAGCTTGCCGTATGCGTTCGCCTCGGCGGCTACGGCGCGCTGAGCGAGGGCAGCGCCTGGTTCGACGATGTGCGCGTGGAAAAGCTTGCTTCGTTCTCGGGGGATGCGGCGGACTTTGCAACCGCTTCCGCCGCGCAGGAGGACGGCGGCGTTCCGGGGGAGGAGATCCCTTATATCGGCTACATGATTCTGGCGCTCTTGGTTACGGCGCTCGCCGCGATCATCGTTTATCGCCGCTATATCGAAACCGACAACAGTTTAGAGCTCGCGCGCGGGCAGCAAAACGAGGGGACTTGGCTTGCCGCCATTTTGATCGCCGCGTTTCTCATCCGCTGCGCGTGCTCGCTGATCTTCTACGGCCACCCCACCGATATCAACTGCTTCATGTCGTGGGGCTACAACATTGTGCACAACGGTTTTTCGAACTTTTACACCTCCGGTATTTTTGCGGATTACCCGCCGGGCTATATGTATGTGCTTTATGCGACGGGCAAGCTTGCACAGATCTTTGGCCTGTCCTACGGCAGCGCGGGCTATGTGCTGATCACCAAAATGCCGGGCATCCTCGCGGATATCCTCGCGGCATACTTTGTTTACCGCATTGCGCGCAAGCAAAGCGGCAGCGAAATCGAGCCGCGCGCGGGCAAATTGCCGCTCGTGATGGCGGGGCTTGTCGCGTTCAACCCGCTTATGGCATTCCTTTCGGGCGGCTGGGGGCAGATCGATCAGGTGCTGACGCTGTTGCTGCTTGCGGCGATCTGGCTCTTCATCAACGATCGCCTCATTCTCGCGGGCATCGTCTACGGCGTGGCGATCATGGCAAAGCCGCAGGCGCTCATGGTCGGGCCGCTGCTTGCGGTCGCGTATTTTGCTAAAATAAAGCAGCTGGGGTTCGTTAAGGGCTTTTTGCGCACGCTCTTGGCGGTGCTCGGCGCGTGCACGGCGATCTTTCTCCTGTCGCTGCCGTTCCGCGGCGCCCAGCCGCCGTTCTGGTTCTTGGAAAAAATCCTCGGCACGGCCACGAGCTACCCCTATGCGAGCATCGAAGCATATAACCTCATGGCGCTTCTGGGCGGCAACTGGAAGTGGATCGACACCGCCATATTCGGCCTTTCTTATGGCGCGTGGGGCACGATTTTCATCGCCCTCTCGGTGGTGTTCTCCTGCGTCCTCTACCTTTGGGGCCACAAGCGCGAGGGACATGCCCTCACCCTTTCTTCCGCATGGCTGATTGCGGCGCTTTTCAACCTGGGACAGTATATGCACGAGCGCTATCTGTTCCCGACGCTCGTTTTGCTGCTCGTCGCCTTCCTTTATTATAAAGACCGCAGGCTCCTCATTACATTCCTTTGGATGAGCTGCTCTTTGCTCTTCAACTCGATGATGGCCTTTGTCATCATCACCCGGCCCGAATCGCGCGGCGTGGTCTACGATATTATCACCGCGTTCGGCTCGCTCCTAAACCTCAGCGCGTTTGCGTATTTGACCTGGGCCTGCTGCGATATCGTATTCAGGCGCGAAAAACGCCCGGCCTTCGCTGAAAAAAAGCGCGCGCGCGAACAGGCGCAGCCCCTGCCGGAACCCGTGGACACAAAGCTTTATTACACGAAAAAAGACCATTTGTTCGTCGGCGTTTTGACGCTTGCCTACGGCATCGTTGCGCTCGTTAACCTTGGCACGACCGTCGCGCCGCAAACCGAGTGGATCGGCTCCCATGGCAACACGCTCACCATCGCGCTTACGGAACCCACGCTCATCAAAGATATCCGCGTTTACGGCGGGCTCTATACGGGCGACATCGAGCTGACGGCCGACGACGGCACGGTCATTTCGTATACGCAGAGCAATGGCGACATGTTCCGCTGGACGCGCATCGGCGGCGATGTGACGAGCGCTTCCCTCAAGCTACGGGTCACGGGGGGACAGGTGTGGTTCAACGAGTTCGCGCTCTTTGATGGGGAGGGCAATTACATCCCCGCTACAGCCAGTGAAGGCGGGGAAGCCCTCTTGGATGAGCCGGATCAGGTACCCGCGCGCGGCTCGCTGCTCAACGGCATGTATTTCGACGAATTGTATCATGCACGCACGGCCTACGAGCACCTGCACGGCATCAAACCCTATGAAAACTCGCACCCGCCGCTTGGCAAAATCTTCATCATGCTCGGCATCGCGGTCTTTGGCATGAACGCCTTTGGCTGGCGCATCGTGGGCACGCTTTTTGGCATCGGCATGGTGCCGGTCCTCTATGCGTTCGGCAAGCGCCTTTTCAAAAAAAGCGAATATGCGTTGCTTGCGGCGTTCCTCTTTGCCTTCGACTTTATGCATTTCACGCAAACGCGCATCGCGACCATCGATGTATACGGCGTGTTTTTCATCATCGTGATGTTCTATTATATGTATCGCTATTTTGAGCTCAACTTCTATACGGACGGGCTCAAGAAAACGCTTTGGCCCCTCGCGCTCTCGGGCGTGTTCTTCGGGCTGGGCGCGGCGAGCAAATGGATCTGCATCTACGCGGGCGCGGGGCTTGCGGTGTTGCTGTTCACATCGCTTGGGAAGCGCTATGGCGAATACCGCCGCCTGCGGGAGGGGGAAGATGAGGCGCTGCGCGAGAAGGTCCGGCCGTTTTGGAAGAATACGGCTGCGACGCTTCTTTGGTGCGTGCTGTTCTTCGTTATCGTCCCCGTAGCGATCTATCTAATCTCCTACCTGCCCTATGTGTTAAGCGAGGCGCATTACGATCTCAAGGGCATCTGGGGCGTGCAGGAGTTCATGTATAACTACCACAGCGGCCTCAAGGATACGCATCCCTACCAGTCGCCATGGTGGCAGTGGCCGCTGATCATTCGGCCTATGTGGTATTATGTTAACTACAACGTCCCCGAGGGCAGCATCGGCACGCTTTCGGCAATGGGCAACCCCGCCGTGTGGTGGGTGTGCTGCATCGCCTCGGCGGCGGCGCTCATCGAGCTCATCCGCGGCAGGCTGCGGCCGAACAAGATCTGGTTTGTGCTGTTCGTGGGCCTTCTCGCGGAGTTTTTGCCTTGGGTGCTGGTGACGCGGTGCACGTTCATCTACCATTATTTTGCGAGCGTGCCGTTCATCATTTTAATTTCAAGCTATCTTTTGATGCAGAAGGAAGAAAAAGACCCCGCCTGGGCGAAGGCGAAATGGATCTGGATGGGCGCCGCGCTAATCCTGTTCATCCTGTTCTACCCGGCCATTTCCGGCATGGTCGTGCCGCGCGCGTACGTCCGCGCGCTCGAGTGGCTGCCGAGCTGGACGTTCCTTGGATATTGACGAAAGCGGAAATTCGGTTACAATGAAAAAAGAAACGCTTACAACATTTTGGCAATTTGTGAAATTCAACATCGTGGGCCTCTCCAACACGGCGGTAGACTTCGTGGTCTACTTTCTGCTCACGAAGCTTGCAGGCCTCGATTATGTGCTCGCGCAGACCATTTCCTACGCCGCGGGCATCGCCAACAGCTATGTTTGGAATACGGTGTGGACGTTTAAAAAAGAAAAGCGGCGCACCGCGCGGGAGATCGTGCTGTTCATCATCGTCAACCTCGTCTCCTACGGCGTGTCGCTTGGGACGCTCGCCCTGTGCAAGGATGTTTGGCACATTCCCTATGAGCTTGTGAGCAAGGCGGCCGCCTCGTTCGCCTCGGCGCTCGTGAACTTCGCGGGCAACAAGCTTTTCGTGTTCAATCAACCTGCCCCCGAAGCGCCGCAAGAAAATCCGGAATAGGGGGAATAAGGGAAACCATAATATCATAACGCGGAGGTAACGCCCATGCTCTCCCGCATCACAAGCTACGGCCTCGTCGGTCTCGAGGGTTTCCTCGTGAGCGTGGAGGTGGATTCTTCCGGCAGTTTTCCGGCTTTCGAGCTTGTGGGCCTGCCGGATGCGGCGGTGCGGGAATCCAAAGAGCGCGTGCATTCGGCCATACGCAACTCCAACTTCACCTACCCGACCGGGCGGGTGACGGTGAACCTCGCCCCGGCCGATCAGCGGAAGGAAGGCTCGGTCTACGACCTGCCCATCGCCATGGGCATCCTCGCGGCGAGCGGGCAGCTCGAGCAGAAGGCCGTGGAAGGATACCTTTTCCTTGGGGAACTCGCGCTCGACGGCAGCGTGCGCCCGGTCGCCGGCATTTTGCCGATGGTCATCGGCGCTTATAACGAGGGCATCGCCTCGGTGGTACTCCCTATGGAGAATGCCGCCGAGGCTTCGTATATCGAGGGGGTGAAAATCATCCCCGCCGCCAATTTGCGCGCGCTCGTTAGCATGCTCAAGGGCGGCATGCCGCTCGAAGTTTGCCAAACGCGCAAGTGGGATCGCGCGAATCTCACTTATACGGCCGATTTTTCGGATATCAAGGGCCAGCAAGGCGCAAAACGCGCCGCGGAGGTGGCCGTTGCCGGCGGGCACAACTTATTGCTCGTGGGCACCCCCGGCTCCGGCAAAACCATGCTCGCGCGCAGCATCCCCTCGGTGCTGCCCGAACTGACCTTTGGGGAAGCGCTCGAGATCACGAAGATCCATTCCGTTACGGGCGCGCTCAAGGGCAAGAACGGCATGATCTCCGAGCGGCCGTTCCGCGCGCCGCACCATTCCTCCTCGGGCGTGTCGCTTATCGGCGGCGGGCAAAAAGCGCTGCCGGGGGAGATCAGCCTCTCCCATTACGGGGTGCTCTTTCTCGATGAATTCCCAGAATTCCGCAAAGATGTGCTCGAGGCGCTGCGCCAGCCGCTTGAGGATGGTTTTGTCACCATCGCCCGCGCGGCGGCGCGTTCCACCTACCCGGCGGATTTCATGCTCGTCGCCGCGATGAACCCCTGTCCCTGCGGCAACTTTGGCTCGCGCATTACGCCCTGCCGCTGCACGGCGCAGCAGATATTGCGCTACCGCAACAAAATAAGTTCGCCCATGCTCGATCGCATCGACATCCACGTGGAGATGAGCGAGGTGGGCTATGCGGATATCGCCGGGCGCAGCACCGGGGAAACGTCGGAAGTAATCCGCGCGCGCATCAACGCTGCGCGGGCTTTGCAGGCGCAGCGCTACCGGGGGGAGGGCATCCTCTTCAACGCGCAGCTCACCAACCGCATGACGGGGCTTTACTGCGAGCTGCAACCCGATGCCGAGGCGCTTTTGAAAAAGGCTTTCGCCCAGCTCAAACTCAGCGCGCGGGCCTATACGCGCGTTTTGAAAGTTTCGCGCACGATCGCGGATCTTGAAGGCAGCGAGGG
>CAZJIS010000019.1:0-8990 GCA_964546125.1 uncultured Clostridium sp. | reverse complement strand
CGCTGCCTGGCCCGGCTCGACGAACTCGGCGTCGGCGCGGCGACGATCGCCTCGCGCGATTATCCAGAGCTTTTGCGCGAGATATACGATCCGCCGGCGGTGCTTTACTATAAGGGCACGCTCTACCCGCAATTGCGCCTGCCCATCGCCATCGTCGGCACGCGCGAACCCACGGAATATGGCAAAAGGATCGCCAAAGAGCTTGCGCGCGGCCTCGTGGAAAGCGGCGCGTGCGTGGTGAGCGGCCTGGCTTATGGCATTGACGGGATTTGCGCCGCGAGCGCGCTTGAAGCCGAAAACAGCACGTACCCGACCATTGCCGTGCTTGGCTCCGGGCCGGATGTGGTCTACCCCGAAGCCAACCGTGACCTTTATGACAAGATCGTCGAGCGCGGCGCGGTGGTGTCGGAATATATGCCCGGCACGGAACCTAAAGCGATGCACTTTCCCATGCGCAACCGCATCATCAGCGGCCTTGCGCGCGGCGTGCTCGTGGTGGAGGCGGGGGAGAAGAGCGGCGCCCTTATCACGGCGGACTGCGCGCTTGAGCAGGGGCGCGACGTGTTTGCCGTGCCGGGCAGGATCACCGATCCGAAGAGCGCGGGAACCAACGGCCTCATCCGGAGCGGCATGGCAAAACCCGTGCAAAGCGTTGAGGATATCCTCGAGGAATATGGCGTTTCCCGCCGCCGCGCGGAGAAGAAAAGCATCGACATGAGCGGCCTTTCCTATGAGGAAGAGCTCATCTGCCGCCTGCTCGCGGCGGGCGAGCGCAGCTTCGACGAGCTGTGTGAGCTCACGGGCTTTTCGGCAGCGCTCCTAAATTCAACCTTGACATCGCTTGAGTTTTCGGAAATAATTAAGCAATCGCCCGGCAGGTTATTCAGCCTGTAAGGGAAAGGGCCGCGTGGAGGGATTTTAACCCTTGCCGCCCCTTCGGGGCCGCCGGCCCCGAAGACCCCGCGAGGCCGGCCTTTGCAATGGCCCGAGAGGGCCCCGTAATGTGCACGGGCTTTTTTCTTGAGCGGGGGAGTATAACATTGGAGGTGCGTTCATGGCGGATATGCTCGTCATCGTTGAGTCGCCGGCAAAGGCGAAGACGATCGGCAAATTCCTTGGCAGCAAATATAAGGTGGTGGCCTCGAACGGCCACGTGAGGGATCTTCCCAAAAGTCAGCTCGGCGTGGACGTCGAGCATAACTTTGAACCCAAATACATTACCCTGCGCGGCAGGGGAGATGTGCTCGAACGCATCCGTAAGGAGGCAAAGGGCGCTTCGAAGATCTACCTCGCGACCGACCCTGATATGGAGGGCGAAGCGATCTCCTGGCATTTGGCGCACATCTTGAAGCTCGACCTAAAATCGAACTGCCGAATCGTGTTCAACGAAATCACGGCCAACACCGTGAAAAAATCCGTCAAGGCCGCGCGTCCCATCGACATGGCGCTCGTGGATGCGCAGCAGGCGCGCCGCGTGCTCGACCGGCTCGTGGGCTATAAGCTCAGCCCCATCCTGTGGGCGAAAGTGCGAAAAGGCCTCTCCGCCGGGCGTGTGCAGAGCGTTGCAACGCGCATACTGTGCGATCGCGAGCAGGAGATCATGGATTTTGTCTCCGAAGAATACTGGCTCGTTAGCGCGAAACTTCAGGGCAAGGGCATGCGCAAGCCCATCGAGGTGAAGTTCCACGGCATCGGCGATAAAAAGAAAGAGCTTCGCACCGAGGCGGATGCGGATGATATCCTCGCGCGCATTGAAGGCCGCAGCTTCACGGTTGCGGATGTGAAGATCGCCGAGAAGAGCCGCCATGCGCCCGCGCCTTTCACCACGAGCAGCCTGCAGCAGGAGGCTTCGCGCAAGCTCGGCTTCAATACGAAGCTCACGATGCTCATCGCCCAGCAGCTCTACGAGGGCGTGGAGCTTCAGGGAAGCGGCGTCACGGGCCTAATCACCTATATGAGAACCGATTCCGTGCGCGTTTCGGAAGAGGCGCAGCAGGCGGCGCTCGCGCAGATTAAAGAACAGTTCGGCGAAAAATATGCGCCCGCAAAACCCAACGTTTACCGCGGCAGAAAGGGCGCGCAGGATGCGCACGAGGCCGTGCGTCCCGCAAACCCCGCCCTGGTGCCCGCGATGGTCAAAGCTTCGCTCACCGCGCAGCAGTTCAAACTCTATAAGCTCATTTACGAGCGTTTCATGGCAAGCCAAATGACGGACGCGCTGTTTGAAACAAACACCGTTCTTTTCAATTGCAACGGCTGCACATTCCGCGCCAACGGCGTGCGCGCGCTCTTTGACGGGTACACCGTCATCTATACCGAAAGCCACGACGAGGAGCAGGAAAAGGACGTGGCGCTGCCGGAGCTGCACCCTGCGGACGAACTCGTCCAGCAGGAAGCTTCAAAGGAGCAGCGCTTCACCCAGCCGCCGCCGCGTTTCACCGAGGCGACGCTCGTGAAAACCTTAGAGGAAAAAGGCATCGGTCGGCCGAGCACCTATGCGCCGACGATCTCCACCATACTCGAGCGCGGTTATGTGCGCCGCGAAAAAAAGCAGCTTGTACCGACGGAGCTTGGCTTCATCGTGACCCAGATCATGAAGGACAACTTCCGCGACATCATCGACATCAAGTTCACCGCCGATATGGAAGGCAAGCTCGATCTCATCAAGGACGGCGAGCAGAACTGGACCGATGTCATCCGCGAATTCTACGGTCCCTTCCAGCAAAGCGTCGAAACGGCCTCGGAAACCATCGAGAAGGTCAAGGTGCCCGATGAAGTTTCCGATGTGCCCTGCGACAAATGCGGCGCGATGATGGTTTACAAAATGGGCCGCTTCGGGCGTTTCCTCGCCTGCCCGAACTTCCCCGAATGCCGCAACACCAAACCCATCGTCGAGAAGCTCGATGTGCCCTGCCCCAAATGCGGCGCGGCGCTCATCAAAAGGAAGTCGAAGCGCGGCAAGCCTTTCTACGGCTGCGAGCGCTATCCCGAGTGCGATTTTGTTTCGTGGGACCGGCCTGCTGTCGAAAAATGCCCCAAATGCAACGCGATGATGGTGCACAAAATGGGCCAGCGCGGCGCATATACCATGTGTACCAACAAAGATTGTGCGCATGTGATCCGCCAGAACAAAAAGGCTGGCCAGGATGATGGACAATAACCTTCCCGAAGTGCGTGTCGTAGGCGCGGGCCTTGCGGGATGCGAGGCCGCGTTCTTTCTTGCGCGGCACGGCATCCGCGTGCGCTTGAGCGAAATGCGGCCCGGGAAGCGTTCCCCGGCGCACCAAACGGATGATTTTGCGGAGCTTGTGTGCTCCAACTCCTTTCGCAGCGACCGCCTCGAAAACGGCGCGGGCCTTTTGAAAGAAGAGCTGCGGCGGCTCGGCTCACTGATCGTTTCCTGCGCGGATGAAACGCGCGTGCCCGCGGGCGGCGCTTTGGCGGTCGACCGGGCTGGGTTTGCCCGGCTTGTCAGCGCGCGCGTGCGCCAACATCCGAACATTTCGGTCGTTAACGAGGAGGTCACGGCTCTCCCCCAAACACCCTGCATCATCGCCACGGGGCCGCTTACCCAGGGGCCTCTTTTAGCTTCGATCGAATCGTTTTTAGGCGAAAGCCTGCATTTTTATGATGCGGCGGCGCCCGTTGTCACAAAAGAATCGCTCGATATGGGGTGCGTGTTCGAGGGTTCGCGCTATGAGCGCGGCAGCGATTACCTCAATTGTCCCATGGACGAGGCCGAATACTTCGCGTTCGTGCGCGAACTTGTCGCCGCGAAAACCGCGCCCTTGCATGCGTTTGAAACGCCCAAGGTCTTCGAGGGCTGCATGCCCGTGGAAGTGATGGCCGCGCGGGGCGCGCAAACGCTTGCTTTCGGCCCGCTCAAACCCGTGGGTCTTGCGGACCCCGCGACCGGCAGGCGCCCCTATGCCGTGGTGCAGCTTCGGCGGGACGATGCGGCCGGCACGCTCTACAACATCGTCGGCTTCCAAACGAATTTGCTCTTTGGCGAGCAAAAACGCGTGTTCGGCATGATTCCGGGGCTGCAAAACGCCGAATTCGTGCGTTATGGCGTGATGCACCGCAACACATTTCTCCAATCCCCCGGCAAACTCGATTGTTGTTATCAATCCCTCTCTCGGGAAGGCCTGTATTTCGCGGGCCAGCTTACGGGCGTCGAGGGTTACATCGAAAGCGCCGCCTCGGGCGCGCTTGCGGGCATCGATCTCGCGCGAAAGCTCCTTGGCACGCCGCGCATCGATTTCACCGGCAAAACCGCTATCGGCGCGCTCGGGCGCTACGTTTCGCAATATGCCGGGCACGACTTCCAGCCGATGAACATCAATTACGGCATCATCGAGGGGTTAGCCGGGCGCGTGCGCAACAAGCAGGAGCGCTATGGCAAAATTGCCGCGCGTTCGCTCGTGGTCATCGATGAAATTCGTGGGATGATGTTCCACGAATGAGAATAAAATGTTAAGCATTGTGAAAAGCGCGCCGAGACGGGCTTTATTGTGCTATCATGATGCAATCGATACGCAATAAAAATCGATGGGAAAGGCGGAAACGAGAATGCCCCTGATGGGAACGACGATCCTCGCGATCATGCGGGACGGCAAATGCGCCGTTGCGGGCGACGGGCAGGTGACGATGGGCGAGAGCACCATCATGAAGCACACGGCAAAAAAGGTGCGCAGGCTCTACCACGACAAAGTCGTCGTAGGATTTGCGGGCTCCGTGGCGGACGCGTTTTCGCTGTGCGAGCGCTTTGAAGCAAAGCTGGAAAAATACAGCGGCAGTTTGCGGCGCGCGGCCGTGTCTCTCGCGCAGGATTGGCGCAGCGACAAGGCGCTTCGCCAGTTGCAGGCGATGCTCATCGTCGCGGATGCGAACGAGCTTCTGGTCGTTTCCGGCACGGGCGAGGTGATCGACCCGGATGACGGCATTGCCGCCATCGGCTCCGGCGGCATGTACGCGCTCGCCGCCGCCAAGGCCCTCAAGCAGAACACGGAGCTTGGCGCGCGCGAGATCGCCGAAAAGGCGCTTCGCATCGCCTCGGATATCTGCGTTTTCACCAACGGCAATATCTCAGTGGAGGAAGTCTGATGCTCACGCCAAAGGAGATCGTCGAGGCGCTCGATAAATATATCGTCGGGCAGGATGACGCCAAGCGCGCCGTCGCTATCGCCCTGCGCAACCGCTACCGCCGCGCGCGGCTCGACCCCGCGCTTCGCGAGGAAATCACGCCCAAGAACATCATCATGGTGGGGCCGACGGGCGTGGGCAAAACCGAGATCGCCCGCCGCCTTGCAAAGCTTGTGGATGCGCCGCTTGTGAAGGTGGAGGCCACGAAGTTCACCGAGGTCGGCTATGTTGGCCGCGATGTGGATTCGATGGTGCGCGATTTGGTCGAAGCCTCCATCCGCCTGTGTAAGGATAAGAAAATGGAAGCCGTCCGGCTCGTGGCGCAGGGCGCCGCCGAGCAGAAGCTCATCGAGCTGCTCGTTCCCCTCGCGCGCAAAAGAAGCGCGCAGCAGGTGAATCCTTTGCAGATGCTCCTTGGCGCGGGCGCGCCCAGCGGGGAGGTGGAAGTGATGAGCGAAGAGGAGAAGCGGCGCCACCTCACAAGGCGCGAGGAGGTCGCGGCGAAGCTCCGTGCGAGCCAGCTCGAAGAGGAAATGGTCGAGGTCGAGGTGGAGCAGAGCCAGCCCGGCAGCGATGCGATGCTCGCGATGGGCATCGACATCAACCTTAGCGAGATGATGGCGGGCTTCTTGCCCGCGAAGAAAAAAACGCGCCGCGTCAACGTGCGCGAGGCGCGCAAGATCCTTGCGCAGGAAGAGGCCGAAAAGCTTATCGATATGGATGAAGTCACCCGCGAGGCCATTGAAAAGGCGGAGCAGGACGGCATCATCTTCATCGACGAAATCGATAAGATCGCGGGCGCGGAGCATTCCTCGGGCGTGGATGTGTCGCGCGAGGGCGTGCAAAGGGACATTCTGCCCATCGTGGAGGGGTCGACGGTCAACACCAAGTACGGCCCGGTGAAAACCGACTTCATTCTCTTCATTGCGGCGGGCGCGTTTCACGTATCAAAAATATCCGATCTGATCCCCGAGCTTCAGGGTCGCTTCCCGATTCGCGTCGACCTTAAGGCGCTCTCCGTGGAGGATTACAAGCGCATCCTCTCCCAGCCTGAGCACGCGATCACAAAGCAATACGCCGCGCTGCTCGAAACGGACAACATCGTGCTCGATTTCACCGACGACGCGCTCGAAACGATCGCCAAATACGCTTACAGCGCCAATGAAAACGCCGAGAACATCGGCGCGCGCCGCCTGCATACGATCGTTGAAAATCTGCTTGAAGATATTTCGTTCAACGCTAACGGCGCGCACCCGTTGATCAAGGTTACGGTGGATGAAGCCTATGTGCGGGACCATATGAGCCAAGAATTCGGCGAGCAGGACCTGCAAAAATACATTTTGTGAGAGAAGAGGCATGGCACGGCGCGGTTTTGGTTTGATTCTTACGATTTTCATCATGGCGTCCCTCGTCGGATGCATGGCTGCCGCGCGCACGGCGAATGTGCTGAGCGACGAGGAAATCCTCGCGCGCGCCGCCGGGCAGGATGAGGGGCAGGCGCCCATTGTCGAAATCACCGCCATGCCCACGCAGGAAGTGACGCCGTTTGTCCCCACGCCAAGCCCGCCGCTCACGATTACGCCCGCACCTTCGCCGTCGCCCTCGCCGTCACCCTCGCCGTCGCCATCGCCCTCACTATCGCCGACCCCGGCCTATACCGTGAAGGCGGTCGACGATAAGCGCGCCTATCTCGACGCGGGTAGCGCAAACCTGAGGAAGGGGCCCGGCACGACCTATGACATCATCCGCGAACTCAAGCGGGAAGTGAAGCTCACCGTCACCGGCACATGCGGCGAATGGCTGCGCGTGCGCTCGGGGGACGACACGGGCTTTGTGCTTGCGGAATTTGTTGAATACGGCACGCCGCCCACGCCAAAGCCAAGCCCGACCCCCACGAAGAAACCCACGCCCACGCCGACCACCAAACCCTCCGCAACGCCAAAGCCGGCGACGGCAGAGCCTACCTCAGACGGCGGCGGCTTCGTGGATGCGAACGGCTTCACCGCGGAAGAGCTATTGCTCCTCGCGCAGGTCGTGCATGAGGAATCAAAGGGCACCTCGCTCGAAGCGCAGATGGCGGTCGCAAACGCCATCTACAACCGCGTGAAAAGCCCCAAATTCCCCAATACCGTCGAGGGGGTTCTCTTCCAAAAGAGTCAGTACACGGTCATCAAAAGCAGAGAACAGATCGGCGCGGTGAAGCCTTCGGAAAAGGCAATCGAGGCCGTGCGGCAGATCTTCGTCGAGAACAACACGTTTCTGCCCTCGGATGTGATGTATTTCCGCGCGGCGAGCCGGGGCACGGATTGGAGCAGCAGCTACAAATATTATGACACCTTCGGCAACAACTGCTTCTTCATCTACATCGGGTGAGGGGAGAGGGAACGTAAATAAGCTTGTTCAACATCGTGCTCGTCGAGCCTGAAATTCCTGAAAACACGGGCAACATTTCCCGCACCTGTTCGGTGACGGGGGCGCGGCTGCACCTCGTGCGCCCCCTTGGTTTTTCGGTGGACGACCGCCACTTGAAGCGCGCGGGGCTCGATTATTGGCAGTATCTCGACGTTTCATATTACGATTCGTTTGAGAAAGTCGAAGAAGCGTACCCCGGGGCGCGCTTTTTCCTCGCTTCCACCCACGCTGCGCGCTCCTACGCCGAGGTTAACTATCAAAACGGGGATTTTCTCGTCTTTGGCAAGGAAACGGCGGGCCTTTCCCCGGCGCTGCTTTCCCGCCGCGCGGCGGACGCCGTGCGCATCCCTATGCTGCCCGCGCGGCGCTCGCTCAACCTCTCCAATTCGGTGGCGGTCGTGCTCTACGAGGCGCTTCGGCAAACGGGGTTTGCGGGCTTAACCTAAACCTTGGCCGAAATAAGAAGAATATACGCAATTCAAGCTTTTTTTGCTTGACATGATCCTATGTTTTATATAAAATAACATTTGCGTGTTCTGCTGGATCGACATTTGCGGCCACTAGCCCCGGCAGCGAAGGAAGATTTTTGCGGAGCGGATTCCGATTATGACATTTGGAGGACTAGCCATGAAGACCTATATGGCAAAGGGCGAAAACCTCGAGCGGAAGTGGTACGTTGTGGACGCGAACGGCATGGTGCTCGGCCGCCTCGCATCCCAGGTTGCCTCGATTCTGCGCGGGAAGAACAAGCCCATATATACGCCGCACGTCGACACCGGCGATTTTGTGATCATTCTCAACGCCGACAAGATCGTTTTGACCGGCAAAAAGCTCGACCAGAAGAAATATTATCATCACACGAATTACCCCGGCGGATTGAAAGAGATCTCCTATCGCCATCTCATCGCCAAAAAGCCGGAGTTTGTGGTTTACGAGGCCATCCGCCGCATGATGCCCAAGGGCCCCCTCGGCCGCAAGATGCTCACGAAGCTGCGCGTTTACGCGGGGGGGGAGCATAATCATGCCGCCCAGATGCCCGAGACGCTCGTGCTCAAGTAACGGGAAGGAGAGAAGATTATGGCAGCCATCACGCAATATCTCGGCACAGGAAGGCGCAAGTCCTCCGTTGCCCGCGTCCGTCTCCTGCCCGGTTCGGGCAGCATCACCGTCAACAAGCGCGATCTCGAGGAATATTTCGGCCATGAAACCCTCAAGATGATCGTGCGCGACCCCCTTGTGCTCACCGATACGCTCGCCAAGTTTGACATCATCGTCAACGTGCACGGCGGCGGAACCACCGGCCAAGCCGGCGCCATCCGCCACGGCATCGCGCGCGCGCTCATCGTCGCGAGCCCCGAACTGCGCCCCGCCCTCAAAAAGGCAGGCTTCCTTGCGCGCGATCCGCGCATGAAGGAGCGCAAGAAGTACGGCCT
>CAZJIS010000018.1:22174-29096 GCA_964546125.1 uncultured Clostridium sp. | reverse complement strand
TGCAAAGCGCGTTCTTCAAGCTCGCCAACATCATCCCCGCCGAGGAAGCGATCGGCTACATGAAAGCTGCGGCGAAGAAGAGCTACGCCAAGAAGGGCGAAGAGATCGTTAAAATGAACTACGCCGCCATCGACGTGGGCGCGGACCATGTGGTCGAGATCAACTATCCCGAAAGCTGGGCCACCACCACCGAGGGGGCGCAGATCGTTTACACGACGGACGACCCGTATTTCCGCAATTTCATCCACCCGATCCTCGCGCAAAACGGCGACAAGCTGCCCGTTTCGATGTTCAACCCCAACGGCACCGTGCCCACGGGAACCACGAAATACGAAAAGCGCGGCATCGCGGTGCAGGTACCCGAGTGGATTCCCGAAAACTGCATCCAATGCAACCAGTGCTCGCTCGTCTGCCCGCACGCGGTCATCCGCCCGGTTCTGACAGATGCTTCCGACGGTGCGCCGGAGAGCTTCATCTCCAAGCCCGCCGTCGGCAAGGAGCTTGCGGGCCTCAACTTCCGCATCCAAATCTCCCCGCTCGACTGCACCGGCTGCGGCAACTGCATCGAGACCTGCCCGGCTAAGGAAAAGGCCCTGAAGTTCACGCCGCTTGCAAAGGCCGCCGGGGAGCAGGAAGCCAACTGGGCATTCGCTTCCACCCTCAAACAGAAGGATGTTGCGGTCAACGTGAAGTCCGTCAAGGGCAGCCAGTTCCTCCAGCCGCTGTTCGAGTTCTCGGGCGCGTGCGCCGGCTGCGGCGAAACGCCCTATATCAAACTCGTCACCCAGCTCTACGGCGACAGGATGATCATCGCCAACGCCACGGGCTGCACCTCCATCTACGGCGGCAGCGCCCCGACCTGCCCCTACACCACCAACGACAAGGGCCACGGCCCCGCGTGGGCGAACTCTCTGTTCGAAGATAACGCGGAGTTTGGCTTTGGCATCAACCTCGGCACGAAGCAGCGCCGCGAGCGGCTCGCCGAAACCGTGCGCAAGCTCATCGCCATCGAATATGCCGAGGACGATATCAAGGCCGCCGGCGCGGAATGGCTTGAGAATATGAACGACGCCGAAGGCTCCAAGGCCGCTTCCGCCAAATTGCTCGAAGCCTGCCGCGAGGGCATCGACGTCGACCTCACCGGCACCGAGTGGGAAACCGAGTGGTTGAAAGACGGCAAGGTCTGCACATGCGAGCCCTGCACGCTCGCGCGCGAAGTCATCGAAAACGCCGATCTTCTCGTGAAGAAGTCCATCTGGATCTTCGGCGGCGATGGTTGGGCCTACGACATCGGCTATGGCGGACTCGACCACGTGCTTGCGATGGATGAAGACGTCAACGTGCTCGTGCTCGACACGGAGGTTTATTCCAACACGGGCGGCCAGTCCAGCAAGGCGACGCCGACCGGCTCCGTCGCGAAGTTCGCGGCCGCGGGCAAGCGTACCAAAAAGAAGGATCTCGGCATGATGGCCATGTCCTACGGCTACGTCTACGTCGCCAAGGTCAGCATGGGCGCCAACCAGAGCCAGCTCATAAAGGCCGTGACCGAGGCCGAAGCCTACAAGGGCCCGTCGCTCATCATCGCCTACGCGCCCTGCATCAACCACGGCATCAACATGGGTCAGTCGCAAAAAGAAGCCAAGCACGCCGTCGAAGCCGGTTACTGGCCGCTTTACCGCTACAACCCGAACCTTGCCGCCGAGGGCAAGAACCCGTTCATCCTCGACAGCAAGCCGGCGACCTCCTCCTACCGCGACTTCATCATGGGCGAAACGCGCTATTCCTCGCTCGCGCAGTTCTTCCCCGAGGTTGCAGACGAGCTCTTTGAGCGCGCCGAGAACGAAGCGCGCGAGAAGTACGAATATTATAAGAAGCTCAACGACATGGAATAAGGCGCGCCGGAGCGCGAAGCCTTAACCCAAACAGCCAAAAGCGGCCCCCGCATCAAACGGACGGGGGCCGCTTTTATTTCCCCGACGGCGCCTGTTGTGAGGAGATCCGCCCGATAATTGCTGAAATAATGTTCGCGCGCCGCGTTCGACATGTTGTGCGCCCAACGGTTTTGGTATAGAATAAAATAAGAAAAATAATTCGACCCATTTATAAAACCGAATCGAATCACCCGGCCACCGACTTAAGGAAAGGAATCACATGAAAAGACTGGTTTGCGTCCTCATGGCGTGCCTGCTGTTTTTGGCTTTCGGCGCGCCCGCGGCCGCGTCCGGCCTCACGGCCGCCGACGTTCGGCCTATTGTGGAAACCGTAAGCCGCTGCGTTTCGCAGGCGGACGGCATCCTTGAAGATGTGCGCTCCATCATCGCCTGGCAAATCGAAGGCTCCGAAGAGCAGCTTGCGGCTTATCGCGAGGCGCTTAGGACCGGCGAGGAGTATGTGAGCGAAGACAATGAGCAGGAAGTCATCGAAAAGGCGGAGCAGTTAGGCGCCGCCATCGAGCGCACGGCGGCGCTCGCCGCCGAGGTCAACGCGTTGCGCGCGCGCGGGGTTGCAAGCATCGATGCGACCGTTGTCGCCGGCAAGACCTATTTTGCGTGGATTGAAGCGGCGCTCAAAGACCTGATGAGCATCTTCGATTTCTATTTTGACCAGAGCGCGGCGCTCGAAGCGATCAACGGTTACGACTCCGATGGATACAGCGATATGTCCGATGCGATCTCCGATCTTTACTACATCATCTCCGATATGGGCGATGCGATGGATGCGATCGCATGCCCCCCGTTCATGCAGGAATGCTACGGGCGCTACGTTCGCACGATGCGCAAATACCTTGCCGTGCTCGAATCGATGTATACGGCCGTTTACATTGAAGATGTGCTGCGCAGCGCCTCGGCCAGCTATTTAATCGGCCGCATGGGCATCGAAATCGGCATGCGCGAAATTGAGCTGACGGAGCTTTTCAACCTGCAATACGAAAAAGTCCGCTCCCGGCTTGACGGGGATATCGCAACGCTCGGCACGGAACTCAAGGGAAACTGCGCAACGCTCCTTGCGGCGCTTGAAGGGGGGGCATCGTAATGGCAGGCAAGTTTTGCATCGAATGCGGCCAGCGCCTCGGCGAACAGGAGGCGTTCTGCTCCAAATGCGGCACGCCCACCGGCGTGAGCGCGCAGCCAAACCGAGGCGCGCCGCCGCCCCCTCCCCCCCGGCAGCAAAACTACGCGCCGCCGCAGCAAAGTTATGCGCCGCCGCAGCAAAGCTACGCGCCGCCGCAGCAGAGCTACGCGCCGCCGCCGCAGAGCTACGAGCCCAACCCCTATGCGCAGCAGCACGGCGCGTCCTCCGCCGGCAAAAAAAGCAAAAAGGGCTTGCTGATTGCGGGCATTGCCATTGGCGCGGTCGCGCTTGCCGCAATTGCGATTGCGCTGGTCGTCAAGGGCCTGAAGGCCAAGCCGCAGGGGCCGGGCAACGCGCCCGCTTCGGTTTCGCTCGAAAACCTGCCCGAGGTCAGCTACTCCTACCTTGCGCGGCAAAAATCGGTTGAGGTCAGCTTCAGCGCGGCGGATCACATTTACCCGAACCTGTATTCCACGATGGACAGCGTCGTCAACCTGACCGCTACGAGCGAAGGGGGCGACACCGATGCGCTCATCCGCGTGGAAATCGTCGGCTTCACGCAGCCGTTCGAGCAGAAAGTCACGCTGAGCGAACAGATCACAAAGCTCTACATCAAGCCGCCCCTGCTCACGGGCTACATCGACCTGGCCTCCGCCAAAGATGCGCAGGTGAGCATCACGGTTTCGGATAACGACACGGGCAAGATTTATGTGCGCGAAACGCGCAAGCTCCGGCTCATGAGCGTCTATGATTTCATGCTCTGGGATGATGAGTTCGGCGGTTACAGCGACTCCGACCTGCTCGCCTGGCTGACGCCCGAGGCCGAGGGTATCCTCTCGCTTCGGCGCAACGCTATCGACTGGCTTTCGTATTATACGGACGGCGAGTTTTCCTCTTTGCCCGGCTACCAGCTCGCGGCCTTCGGCGAGGATGAATATTGGCTCAATTCCGTTTGGCAGGTCGTCGCCATTCAGGCGGCCATGAGTCAGATGGGCATGCGCTACAACATGGGTTCGTTCTCCATGAGCGAGGGCTACAACCAGCGCGTTCTGCGGCCCGAGGATGCGCTCTACAGCGGCAGCGGCGTGTGCATCGAAACGGCGCTCATCATGGCAAGCGCCATCCAAAGCGCCAACATGCACGCCATGCTCGTGCTGCCGCCGGGGCATGCGCAGGTCGCTATTGAAGATTGGAACCAAAGCGGTGATTACTGGCTTATCGAAACCACGGTTTTGCCGTTTGGCGAGCGCAACAACGCGAGCGATGTTGTGAGCTATCTCACGCAGGAAGAATGGCTTGCCTACCTTGCGGACCCCTGGGGCAACGGCTCGGGTCCCTGCGTCGTGCTGGATTGCGACATGGCGGGGCCTTTGGGCATCCACGGCTTTAGCAATTGAGCGGTTTGTGATATAATCGATCCCGGCCGGTTTGCGGCCGGGATCGATTTATCATTCGGAGGGAACGTTATGCGAAAGATCCGCCTCGGGCGCACGGAACTGATGGCCACGGAGGTTTCCTTCGGGGCGCTGCCGGTGCAGCGCGTCGCGCGCGGGGAGGCCGTGCGCCTGATTCGCCGCGCGTTTGACGCGGGCGTCAACTACTTCGATACCGCCAACGCCTATACGGACAGCGAGGAGAAACTCGGCCTTGCGCTTTCCGGCGTGCGGGGGGAGGTCATTTTTTCCACCAAGTCCATGGCGCGGGATGCGGCGGGCGTCACCGCGCACATCGAGCATAGCCTTCGCATGCTGCAAACGGATGTTATCGATATTTTCCAGCTTCACAACCCGCCCGGGCTTCCCGATCCCGGGGATGCGCAAAGCGCCCTCGCGGCGGCGCTTTGCGCGCAGCGCAAGGGCTATGTGCGCCACATCGGCATCACGAGCCACCGCATCGCGCTCGCGCGCGAGGCCATCGCCTCGGGGCAATATGCAACGCTGCAATTCCCGTTTAGCTATCTTGCGTCCGAGGCGGAGCGGGAGTTGCCCGCCCTTTGCAAAGCGGCGGATATGGGCTTCATCGCCATGAAGGGGCTTGCGGGCGGCCTTCTCAACAACGCCGCGGCCAGCGCCGCGTTCATGCGCCTTTATGAGAACGTTGTGCCTATTTGGGGCATTCAGCGCGAGCGGGAGCTCGATGAGTTCCTCGCCTTTGCCGCTTCGGACTCCCTTGCGCTCACGCCGGAGCTTCGCGCCGTGATCGAGCGCGACCGGGCCGAGCTTTCGGGCAACTTCTGCCGAAGCTGCGGTTATTGCCTGCCCTGCCCCGCGGGGATCGACATCCCGCAGGCCGCGCGCATGAGCTGCCTCATCCGCCGCATGCCGATAGAGCAGTTCATGACCAGGGAATACCATGCGCGCATGCACAAGGTGGAAAATTGCATCGACTGCCGCGCCTGCGCTTCCCGCTGCCCTTACGGGCTCGATACGCCCAATTTAATCCGCGAAATGCTGCGCGATTACGATGAGATGTATGCGCTGCACGGGGAGGAGTGACGGGGGAGGGATGCGTTGGGGGCGCCGCCCCCAAACGCCCGCTTAGGGCCTATGACCCTAAGAACCTATCGAGGAATAACGCAGGGGCCGATTCGATATCGGCCCCTGCAAATTTGTGCTGTAAAATGGGATTCCCAAGGGCAATGCCCGCTGGCGGGGCGTGGGACGCAGCCCCCGCGGTCCAATCCTGCCTTAAAGCTCGAGCTTCAGGTCGTTCTCCCTGATCCAGCCGAGCCGGCGCAGCGGCCACGCGAACAGCGGCGTGAGCACCGCGGGCAGAATAAAGCAGATCAGCACGAGCCCAAGCCAGCTTTGCCAGGTGCCAAAGCCCTCCCAGGTCATCACGCCGATGGGGCCTACGAGGCCGCAGGTGCCCATGCCCGAGGCGACGGCCACGCCGTTTTCGAGTTTGAAAACGCAGGTCGCAAGCGGGCCGGTGACGGCGGAGGTCAAAAGCGGCGGGATCCAGATGACCGGGTTTCTTATGATGTTGGCCATTTGCAGCATCGATGTGCCAAGCCCTTGCGCCGCAAGGCCGCCCCAGCGGTTTTCGCGGAAGCTCATCACCGCAAAGCCCACCATCTGCGCGCAGCAGCCGGCGGTCGCGGCGCCGCCCGCAAGGCCCACGAGCCCGAGGGTTAAGCACAGTGCCGCGGAGCTGATGGGGAGCGTGAGCACCGTGCCCACGATCAGGCTCACGATCACGCCCATAAGGAACGGACGAAGCTCGGTCGCGCGCATGATCACATCGCCAAGGCCGGTCATGATCGCGTCCACGCCCGGGCCGATGAGCCGCGCCACGAGCATGCCGACGATGATTGTCACAGCCGGGGTCAGAATGATGTCGATTTTCGTTTCTTTTGAAAGGAGCTTGCCGGCTTCCGTTGCGATGATTGCGCAGATGTAGGTGCAAAGCGGCCCGCCGAGCTGGTAGGAACCATACCCAACCGCCGCGACGGACACGAGCACGAGCGGCGGCGCGCCGAGCGCATAGCTCACGGCAAGGGCGATGGCGGGTCCCGCCGAAGCCTTGGCAACCGTGGCGATGTCGTTGAGCCAGATGAGATCGAGCTTGTCCGCAATCGTGCCGAGGATCGTGCCGATTAAAAGCGAGGCAAACAGGCCGAGCGCCATCGAACTCATCGCGTCGATCAGGTAGCGTTTCGCGCTCAGCACAATGCCCTTGCGCGCAAGGAACGCCGCCAAACGGCCCTTCTTTTGATTCTGCTCCATAAAAGAATACCTCCGCGGTTAATAATAAGATGCCCGTGGCAGGGATTTATAAAAGTCGGAGGGGAGTTTTGTTTTGTCGAGGGTTTGCTGGGTGTAGCCCATGTCCGCGCACAGCGCCGCCA
>CAZJIS010000018.1:0-22074 GCA_964546125.1 uncultured Clostridium sp. | reverse complement strand
TTTGTTTTGTCGAGGGTTTGCTGGGTGTAGCCCATGTCCGCGCACAGCGCCGCCATGCTGTTGCGAAGCTCCGCGAGCAGCGGGTCGATCAGCGCGCGGTCGTAGGGCAGGTTCTCATCGCCGTTTGGCCGCGCCAGAGAGGCAGCCGCAAGCGCCGGCGCAAGCTCGCGCACGGCGGCAAGGTGAAGCTGCACAAGCGGCGGAACATCGGCAAAAAGCCCCGTGCCCGCATCTGTTCCCGGCCCAAACAGGCCCGGCGTGCCCAATCCGCCCGTGCTCTGGCCGGGAGCGAACGCCGAGGCGGGAATGTTGTAGGTGGTTTCCACAAGCGACGCAAGGTACTCCGCACCTTGGGCGAGCGCGCGTCCCGCGGCCGCGGCTTTGTCGGCGAGCACATAGCCCGCGTCCTGCCTGGGGTCGGGGAAGATCGTCACGCCGAACACCTTTTGCGCGTACTCCACGAGCTTGTCGTTGTAGAGGCAATAGAAGCTCGCGTTGTTATAAGGGGTGGAGCTGATGTATTCGCCCGCGAGGGTCTTGCGGCGAAGGTCTTGCATGTCAAGCCCCATTGCAAAGCTCGCCATCGTGGCGATCTGGTCCGCGTTGAGGTTCGTGCTGATGTAGCCCTTGATGGAATTGTAAATGCTGATGAAATTCTTGAGCTGATCGCGGCTTTTAAGCTGCGAGAAGATTGCGAACAGCATCCTCTGCTGCCGGTCGGTGCGGCCCACATCGGTCGAAATGCCCTTGCGCGCCCGGCAATAATCGAGCACCTGCTGCCCGTTGAGGTGCTGGTAGCCCTTCTCAAGCACACGCCCGTTGAGCGTGATGCGCACATCCACATCGTAATCAACGCCGCCCATCGCGTCCACGACGGCCTTCAGGCCCTCCATGTTGACGCCCGCGTAATATTGGATCGGCACGCCGCCAAAAAGGCGGCTCACGGTTTGCATCGCATATTCAAAGCCGCGGCCCGCGGCGCTGCCGCCCTTTGCAAAGGCCGCGTTGATCTTAAAGTGGGCGGTTTCGCTGAACTTTTCGCCCGTATCCTTATAAATGGCCGCAAGCGTGTCGCGCGGCACGGAAATGAGGTCCACGCGGTGCGTTTTGAAATTGACCGAAAGCAGCATAATCACGTCGCTTCGGAAGTTGTTGTTTTCATCGCGGTAAACGTCGCTGCCCTCTTCGTTGCGCTCGGGGCTTTCATCCCAGCCGAGGATCAAAACGTTCACGCGGTTTTTCATGAACGCAAGGTCGAGTTTGGGCGTGGGCGTCGGTTCCGGCGTAGGGGTCGGCTCCTCGGTGGGCTCGGGCGGCGTTTGCGCGGGCGTAGCCGCCGGCGTGGGAGAGGGCGCCCGGGTCGGTTCCTCGGTCGGTTCCTCGGTTGGCTCCTCGGTCGGGGCGGGCGAAGGCGTTGCGAGCTGGTTCTGGAACGCGCTCATCGGGTCCACATAAAATAGCCACGCGTAACGCAGCACGATCGCGAGCAGAACCGACGCAACGGCGATCAGCGCCCACAGCCATGCTTTGATCTTTTTGTTTTTCTTTGCTTGCCGGCTCATCGTGACCCTCCAAAAAACTATTATAGCACAAAAAACCGCGCTTGCACGTTCTTTGTTTTGATTAGGACGCGCGCCGCGCGCGGGCGGTTCCCGGCGGCCGATGGCGAGCCGAGCAACTTTTTGTCTTTTACTTCTTTACTTTATCACAGTAACGTGGTAGCATAGCAAAGACACGGGCGCGGCCCGTATGAAAAGATTCTTTTTGAAAGGCAGGACCCATCTCATGAACGGCAAAAAGCTCATCGTTATCATCCTCTCACTCGTATTCGCCCTTGCGCTCGCCTGCGGCTGCGGCAAACAGGCATCGGGCAAGCGCGCCCTCAACCTCGGCTTTGACGCGGAGTTCCCGCCCTATGGCTACATGGGCGAAAATGGCGAGTATACGGGCTTCGACATCGACCTCGCCAAGGCCCTATGCAAGCGGCTCGGCTGGGAGCTTAAACTGGTGCCCATCAACTGGGATTCGAAGGATTTCGAGCTCGAGTCCGGCACGATCGACTGCATTTGGAACGGATTCACGATCAACGGCCGCGAAGGGCAGTATGAATGGACCGACGCTTATATGGATAATTCCCAGGTCTTCGTTGTGCGCGCGGGCAGCGGCATCGAAAGCTTTTCGGATCTTGCGGGCAAAACCGTGATCGTGCAGAACGAAAGCTCGGCCGAGGCCGCGCTTGCAAAACAAGAGAACGCGCAGCTCGTCGCTTCGTTTGCAAAGCTCGCTTCGGTCGGCGATTACAACACCGCCTTCATGGAGCTTGAGTCCGGCGCGGCGGACGCGGTGGCGATGGACGTGGGCGTCGCGCGCTTCCAAATGAGCGGGCGCGAAGATGCGTTCGTGATTCTTAGCGAGGCGCTTGTCGCCGAGCAGTATGGCATCGGCTTTTTGCTTGGCAACACCGCGCTTCGCGACGAGGTGCAGGCCGAGCTTTTGAAAATGGTCAAGGACGGCGCGTTTGCGGCGATCTCGAACGACTGGTTCGGCTACGACGTCGGCATCCTCGGGAAATGAGCGGCATGGCTTTCAGGGATGTGCTCGCCCAGCTCGGCGCGGGCATGCTCACGAGCGTGCTCATCTACGCGCTCACGCTGCTCTTCGCGCTGCCGCTCGCGCTGCCGCTCGCCTTTGCCCGCGGGAGCCGGCACCGCGCGCTGCGGCTGCCTGCGGCGGCGTACATCTCCTTCATGCGCGGCACGCCGCTGATGCTGCAAATTTTGGTCGTCTACTTCGGGCCGTGGTATCTTTTGCAAATCCGCATCAGCGCGTCATATAAGATTTACGCCGTCGTCATCGCCTTTGTGCTCAACTACGCCGCTTATTTTGCGGAAATCTACCGCGCGGGCCTCGAGGGCGTCCCCGTCGGCCAGCGCGAGGCGGCCGATGTTTTGGGCTATACGCGCGCGCAGGCATTCTGGCGCGTGGTCTTCCCGCAGGTGGCGCGGCGCATTCTGCCGCCGATGACCAACGAAGCGATCACGCTCATCAAGGACACATCGCTCGCTTTCGCAATCGGCGTCATGGATATGTTCACCTATGCGCGCCAGATCGCGAGCGCGCAGAAGAGCATGGTTCCGCTCGCGGCGGCCGCGGCGTTTTACTATGTGTTCAACCTTGCTGTGGCCTCGCTCCTCGGGCGCGTGGAAAAGCGCCTTTCCTATGACAGGTGAAACGATGAAAACAGTTTTTTCAATGGAAAATGTCCACAAGCGCTTCGGCCAAAGGGAGGTTTTGCGCGGCGTTTCCCTCGCGCTTAAGGAAGGGGAGGTGCTCGCGGTGATCGGCCCCTCGGGCAGCGGCAAGTCGACGCTTTTGCGCGTGGCCGCGCTTCTCGAGCGGGCGGAAAACGGCGCGCTCTGCTACCTTGGCCAAATGGCGGCCACCGATTCTCCGCAGGGCGCGCGTTACGCGCGGCGCGCGAAGCTTCGCGCGTGCACGCTCGGCTTTTCGATGGTGTTCCAGAGCTTTGAGCTCTTCGCGCACATGCGCGTGATGCAAAACCTCACCGACGCGCCGGTTTATGTGCAAAAAAAGCCGCGCGCCGAAGCCGAGCAAAAGGCCATGGAGCTCCTCGCGCAGGTCGGCCTTGCGGACCGGGCGGATGCCTATCCCCACCAGCTCTCGGGCGGCGAGAAGCAGCGCGTGTGCATTGCCCGCGCGCTTGCGATGGAGCCGAAAATGCTCTTTTTTGATGAACCCACAAGCGCCCTCGACCCCGAGAGCACGCGCGGGGTGCTCGAGATCATCCGCGGCCTTGCGGCGGCGGGCATGACGATGATCGTCGTCACCCACGAAATGGCCTTCGCGCGCGCCGTGGCGGACCGGGTGCTGTTCATGGAGAATGGGACCATCGTCGAACAGGGGCCGGCGGCGCTGCTCGACGACCCGCAAAACCCTCGCACGCGCGCGTTCTTGACCGGAGGGCTTTCCTGCGTTACCATATGACTAGGCCCAACGGCCACCTTTGTCATAAAGGAGGCGCACATGTACGAGAGCAAGCTTCGGGATGAAGAGATGGACGCGCTCTTTGATGCCGTTTTGACGCTCGAGAACGCGGAGGATTGCTACCGCTTCTTTGAGGACCTGTGCACCATCGGCGAGCTGCGGGCGATGAGCCAGCGCTTTGCCGTTGCGCGGCTTTTGCAGCGTGGCGAAACCTATGCGGCCATCGCGGAGAAAACGGGCGCGTCCACCGCCACCGTTTCGCGCGTGAACCGCTGCCTCGTCTATGGGGCCGCGGGCTACCGCAACGCCCTTCAAAAGCTCGGCGAGTGAAGCTATCGCCCTATTAAGGCCGTTTCGCGCGGCCTGTTTCAACATGCAAAGGGATGGAGGATCGGCGCGTGGATTCAATTTTTTACAACGCCAAGGCAGTCACCATGGATGGGCGTACGGCCGAGGCCGTGTGCGTTTTGGAGGGGAAGATCGCCTATGTCGGCACGAACGCCGAGGCGCTGCGGCTCAAAACGCCCGAAACCTCGCTCGTCGATCTCGGCGGCCGGCTGATGCTGCCGGGCTTTATCGATACGCACCTGCATTTTCTCTATTACGGCCAGAGCCTTGAGATCGCGCAGCTCGCGGGCGTCAAAAGCAAGGCGGAACTGATCGAAGCGGGCCGCGCGTTCCTCAAGGCCCGCCCGGGGCTTGAGGTGCTCGCGGGCGCCGGGTGGAACCACGACCATTGGGCGGACGACGCCACCTTCCCCAAGCGCCGGCAGCTCGATGAGATCAGCCGCGAGATCCCCGTGGTTTTCACGCGCGCCTGCTATCATGTGTGCGCGCTCAACAGCAAAGCCCTTGAAATCTGCGGCATCACGCGGGAAACGCCGGACATGCCCGGCGGCAGCGTCGGCCGGGATGCGCAGGGCGAACCCGACGGCATGCTCTATGAGGATGCGATGGGGCTTGCTTCCCCCCTTTACCAACCGCTTACGGTCGAACGGGCCAAGGCGTGCATCCGCGCCGCGGCGCGGGACGCCGCAAGCTGCGGCCTCACAAGCGTCCACGCGGACGATCTCGAATTCTCCGAAGACGGCGGCTGCGTGCCGCTCACAGCCTACCGCGGGCTGCTTGCCGAGGGCTTTGTGCCCATGCGCGTTTACCTCCAATGCCGCCTTCCCGGCTTTGCGGCGTTCGAGCGCTTCTTTGAGCTTGGCGGCGCTTACAATAAGGGCGATGAGCGGCTGCGCTTTGGCCCGCTCAAGCTCATCGCGGACGGGTCGCTCGGCGCGCGCACGGCCTACATGAAAAAGCCCTATTGCGACGCGCCCGACACGCGCGGCATCCCGATCTACACGCAGGAAGAGCTCGATGCGCTCGTGCTCGCCGCGGCGCGGCGCGGCATGCCCTGCGCCGTCCATGCCATCGGCGACGAAACCATCGAAATGGCGCTCAACGCCATCGAAAAGGCGCGCCGCATCGAACCCGCGCCGCTCCGCCACGCCATCGTCCATTGCCAGATCACCGATCTCGCGCTGCTCGGGCGCATGAAGGCGCTCGGCGTCACGGCCCTCGTGCAGCCGATCTTCCTCGATTACGACCTGCACATCGCCGACGCGCGCGTGGGCGGGCTTGCCAAAACGAGCTACGCGTTTGCGACCATGCGAAAGCTCGGCATTCCTCTGGCCTTCGGCTCCGACGCGCCCGTTGAGCGCTTCAACGCCATTCAGGGCATTTACCATGCCGTCACGCGCAAAGATCTTTTTGGTTTCCCGGCCGGCGGCTGGTATCCCGAAGAAAAACTCACCATCGAGGAGGCCGTCGCGGGCTTCACGCGCGACGCGGCCTTTGCTTCCTGCGAGGAGCACCTCAAGGGCACCCTCACCGAAGGCAAGCTTGCCGACCTTGTCGTGCTCGACCGCGATATTTTCACTTTGCCCGAGGATGAAATCAAAAACGCCCGTGTTTTTATGACCGTTTGCGGCGGCGAGGTTTCGTACCGCGCGGAATAGGGAAACGGCGGCGGAGCCCTAACGTCCCCCAAAGAGGCTTCGGCCTCTTTTTTTGCGCGCGCGGGGCATAGGCCGCGAGGCGGCAGCATATCCAAAGAGGAGGAACAATAGATATATACCGTATCCCCGTGCGATGGAAGGAGATGGCATATGGAATTCGTATACGGCGAAATCGATTTGGAAACGCTGGTGTGCATGCCTGCGGCGCAGGCGGAGGTGGAGGGAGAACTGCCCCTGCCGGAGGGGCGCCGCGCCTCGGAAACGGAGGTACTGAGCGCGAACGCAACGGCGGTGGTCATTAAATGCGCGGCCGCGGAGGGCGCGCTTGTCATCGAGGGGCGCGTGCGCGCGGAACTCGTGTGCCGGGATGCGTCGTTCATGCCGGCCGAGGGGGAGGGCGTTTCCTCGGCGCTGTTTGCCTTCAGCTCCGCGGCGGCGTTTCGCTATGTGATGGACGCGCCCGGCGTCAAGGAAGGCATGGAGGCTGAGGCGCGCGCGGCCATTCTTGAAATGAACGTCGCCCAAAGCGGCAGGCTCACGTTCACGGCGACGGTGGAGCTCAACGCCGCTGTCACCTCAAACCGCCCGGTGCGCGCGCTTAGCGGCGTGCGGGGCGCCGGGGCGGAATTCAAGAACGTTTCTTATTCGTATCTATCGGAGAATGTGATCGGTTGTGAAGAGCTTCGCATGCGCGAGGAGCTCGCCGCGCGCGGCGTGTGCCGCGTGCTGTGTGCAGGGGCGCAGGTGAGCGCGCGCGCGGTCAAAGGCGGCGGTGACAGCGCGCTCATCGATGCCACGGCCTTTGTTAATGCGCTTGTGGAGACGGAGGCGGGGCGTGCGGAAACGTTCGCCGCCCAGCTTCCGCTCTCGCTCGAAGCCGCGCTCGACGAGCGCGCGCGGGGCGAGGCCGCGGCGGAGATCGAGGTGCTTGGCGCTGAGCTTTATGTGCAAAGCGAGGGGCTTTTGTGCCTCGAGCTGAGCCTTCGCGTGCGGGTGCTGGACCTTTGCCCGCGCGAAGCGGCGCTGCCGGCGGACGCTTATGTGCCGGGTGCGGCGCTCGAGAGCGCCTATGGCCAGGCGCCCCTGATGCTGCGCGGCGGGCGCATGCAGCAGCGCTGTTCGGTGGATGAAAAGCTTTCTTTGCCCGAGGGGGCGCCGCCGCCCGTGCGCGCCGTGTGGTGCGCGGCGCGGCCGCTGATTACCTGCGCGGGGGCGACGGGCGGCAGGCTCTGCGTCGAGGGGCTGCTTTTCGTGCGCGCGATGTATGAAACGGGCGAGGGCGCGGTGTTCGCCGTGAGCGAACAGCTCCCCTTCGCGTGCGAAACGGCCTGCCCCGCCTGGTGCTGCGCGGCGCGGGCCGAAGCGAAAGTTCTGCTTGCGGGGCTGGCGCTTTCGGGCGGCACGCTGGTGCTTTCGGCGGCGCTCGAAATTTCCGCCGCTCCCTATTGCGAGAAGAACGCGCGCTTCGTCGCGGGCTTTGAAGAAGGCGCGGAGCGCGGGGGACGGCGCTCGCTGATCCTGTGCTATGCGGGCGCGCAGGAAACGCTCTTTGATGTGGGCCGCCGCTTCGGCCTTTCCCGCGCGCAGCTCCTTGCCGCCAACCCGGGCGCGCGGGAGGAGCTCTGCGAGGGCGAGCGGCTCGTATTCATCGGCAAAATGTAGGAAGATAAGAAACGGTTGCGGCAATCGGGCAATCGCAAGAGGGGGGCGGCCATGGGGCCGCCCCCGCGCCGTTCCCGCGTGGACAGAACGCGGGGTTTGTGCTAACATGCAACGGGAACACGGCGGCGCCCGAACGTTTTGCCGCCGCCTGAAAGGACAAGCCTATGGCGATAGATCCCCGCGAGATGGAAACGCTCGCCCTGCTCGGCGCGCGCGGCGTCGCTTACACGCGCTATGAACATGCGCCCGCGCGCACGATGGAAGATTGTGAGAATATCGGCGCGGAGGTCGGCGCGCGCCATTTCAAGAACCTGTTTTTGACCAACCGGCAAAATACCGCCTTTTATCTCTTGCTCATCGGCGCGGACAAGAAGTTCCGCACGGCGGAGGTTTCAAAGCAGCTTGGCACTTCGCGCCTGTCGTTTGGAAGCGACGCGCAGCTCATGGAAAAGCTGGGCCTTCTGCCCGGCAGCGTTACGCCCATGGCGCTTGCGCATCCCGGCGCGCGGGAGGTCACGGTCGTCATCGATCGGGATATTCTCTTCATGGATCTCGTGTGCGTGCATCCGTGCGTGGCCACCGCCTCGCTCGCGCTCGCGTGGGCGGATGTCTATGCCTTCATCGAGAGCTTTGGGAACCCGGTGGCGCTTGTGACAATCGCCGCGGCCGATGCGAATTGACAAGGCATTGCGCCGATCCTATAATGGAAACATTCCGTTGAACAACCGGTTAAAGGAGCGTTTTTTATGAAGCTTGGCGTCGTTGGCCTGCCAAACGTGGGCAAATCCACGCTTTTCAACGCCATCACGCGCGCGGGCGCGGCGGCGGCGAATTATCCTTTCTGCACGATCGAACCGAACGTCGGCACGGTCGCCGTGCCGGATGAGCGGCTCGATGTGCTGGCCGCCATGTACTCGCCCGAGAAATACACGCCCACGACCATCGAGTTTGTGGATATTGCGGGCCTTGTGCGCGATGCGCACCGGGGCGAGGGGCTTGGCAACAAGTTCCTTTCGCATATCCGCGAGGTGGATGCGATTGTCCACGTCGTGCGCTGCTTTGAGGATGATAACATCGTTCACGTCGACGGGGCGGTCGGCCCCGCGCGCGACATTGAAACCATCGGCATCGAGCTGATCTTTGCGGATTTGGAAACCATTGAGCGCCGCGCGGACCGCGCGCGAAAGGCCAGCAAATCGGGCGACAAGGCGCTTGCCGCGGAAGCGGCGTTTTATGAGCGCATCAAACTTTGGCTCGAAGCGGGCAAACCCGTGCGCACGATGGCGATGGATGAAACCGAGCGTGAACTTGCAAAAAACCTATTCCTTTTAACGGCGAAGCCGGTTATTTATGTGGCCAACATCGCCGAAGCCGACATCGGCGCGCCCGAGAACGACTATGTGCGCGCCGTGCGCGGAATCGCCGCCGAAGAGGGGGCGAAGGCCGTTGCCATCTGCGCCCGCGCGGAGGAGGAAATCGCCGACCTCGAGCGCGGGGAGAAGCAGGCCTTCCTTGAGGCGCTCGGCATCGGCGAAAGCGGGCTCGATCAGCTCGTGCGCGCCTGCTATGCGCTATTGGGCCTCATCAGCTTTCTCACCGCGGGCCCCAAGGAGGTGCGCGCGTGGACCATCGTGCGCGGCGCGAAGGCCCCGCAGGCGGCCGGGCGCATCCACACCGATTTTGAACGCGGCTTCATCCGCGCGGAGATCGTGCCGTTTGAAACGCTCAAGGCCCTCGGTTCGATGCAGGCCTGCAAGGAAAAAGGGCTCGTGCGCAGCGAGGGCAAGGAATACGTCATGCAGGATGGGGATGTGACCCTGTTCCGCTTCAACGTATAAAAAACGATAAAGGAGCAGCCAGCATGAAGACACACATCGAAGGCTTTACCATCCGCGAGGCGGTCGAGCCGGACGCGCCGCTGATTTTGCGCCTCATCAAGGGGCTTGCCGCCTACGAAAAGCTGCCCGACGCCGTCACCGGCACGGAGGAGGTTCTTTTCAACTCCCTGTTCGTGCGCCGCGCGGCGGAGGTCATCATCGGCGAATACGAGGGGCAGCCCGTGGCGTTTGCGCTGTACTTCCACAATTTTTCGACCTTTCAGTGCCTGCCGGGCCTTTATCTTGAAGACCTCTTCGTCATGGAAGAATACCGCGGGCGCGGTTTTGGAGGGGCAATGCTCAAGCGGCTCGCGCAGATCGCCAGGTCCCGCGGCTGCGGGCGCTTTGAATGGATCTGCCTCGATTGGAACGAAGGCGCGCTCGCTGTTTACCGCAAGCTCGGCGCCGTGCCGATGACGGGCTGGACCGTCCAGCGCCTCGAGGGGGAGGCGCTCGACGCGCTCGCAACCGATTTTTGACCCGCGCGCGCCTCTTTTATGGGGGCGCTTTTTTGTGGGCCGGTTCAATATCGGCGCGGAGGGAACATGGACGCACGGGTAAAAACGTTCCTCGGTAAAAATCCATATGATCATCTGCGCGTCGCGCCGCATTTTTTGCGCGCGGTGCAGGCGAACCTCGCTTACCATCACGCGCATTGCGAGGACTACGCACGCCTCATTCGGGCCATGGGCTTCGACCCCGCCTGCGTGCAAACCGAAAAGGACCTTTGGCGCATCCCGCCGATCCCCACGCTTTTTTTAAAAAAGCACAGCCTTATGAGCATGCCTGAAGAAAAGCTCGTGCTGCGCGCCACCTCCTCGGGCACGAGCGGCGCGCGCAGCGCGGTGGCGTTTGACAGGCAAAGCCTCCTCTATGGCATCGGCGCGCTCACAAGGCTGTTTTCCTACCTCGGCCTTCCTGGCGCTTTGCCCGTGCACTATGTCGTTTTAAGTTATCCGCCCGGGGAGGGGATGACGCTCGGCGCGTCCCAAACCGCCAACGGAGCGATGCGTTTTGCGCCCGCGCTTTCAAAGACCTATGCGCTCAAAAGGCTCGGGCCGGGTTCCTATGCGCCCGATATCGAAGGCGTGCGCGCGGCGCTTTTGCGCCATGAAAAATCGCCGTTTGCGGTGCGCTTTATAGGCTTCCCGGCCTATCTCCATGCGCTGTGCCGCATGCTTGAAACCGAAGATATTCGCGTGCGGCTGCCGCGCGGCTCGCTGGCGCTGCTTGGCGGGGGCTTCAAGGGCTTGCCGGGCGCGCAGGAGGCGGAAGAGCTGCCCCGCCTTGCTAAGGAACGGCTCGGCCTTGCGCCCTCTCGCATCTTCGAGGTGTTCAGCGCGGCGGAGCATCCGCTTGCCTATTATAAATGCCGGCTCGGCCGCTTCCACATCCCCGCTTACAGCCGCGTGTTCATCCGCGGGGCGGATGGCGTTACGCCTGTTTCGGATGGGGAGGCGGGGCTCTTGAGCTTCCTCTCGCCGCTTGTCATGAGCATGCCGCTTTTATCGGTCATGACGGACGATGTGGCCGTGCGCGCGCCCGGGGGCTGCGGCTGCGGCATCGAATCGCCGTATTTCACGCTGCTCGGGCGGGCGGGCCAATCGGGCGCCATAACCTGCGCGGCCGGGGCGGGAGAGCTTTTTTTGGGCGCAAAGGGAGGGGATGCGCATGTTTGATGCGGTCGAAAAAAATATCCTTTGCGCGCTCGCGGCGCCCCCGCCGCCCGCCGAGGCGGTCATTCGCGCCTGCGACAAGCTCGCGGGCATGCTGTGTGAAGACGTTCACCTTCCTTTGCTGATGCGCCTTGGTATGAGCCGCGAAAAAGCCGCCTGGGAATTGATGCAGGCAAAGCGCACGATGAGCGCCGCCTACCTCGAGGCGCGCCTGCGCGCCGAGTTCGGGCCGGAGGGCATTTCCGGCACAAGGGAGGTTTTAGATGGTGCGGGCGGCGGTATTTTGGAAGCGTGGCGGCCGCTTGGCGTGCTTTTCCATGTGAGCGCCGGCAATGTGGACGCGCTGCCGGTCTATTCGGTCATCGAAGGGCTCCTTACGGGCAACGTCAACCTTTTAAAGCTGCCCGAGGGGGAAAGCGGCCTTTCCGAAGGGATTCTCGAGGCGCTGTTCGCGGCGGAGCCGGCGCTGCGCGCGCGCGTGCACGTGTTCGATTTTCGCGCGCAGGAAACCGAAAAACTGCGCGCGCTTGCGGGTATGGCCGACGCCGTGGTCCTCTGGGGGGCCGATGAGGCGGTGCGCAGCGTGCGCGCGCTCGCCGCGCCGCAGACAAAGCTCATTGAATGGGGCCACAGGCTCAGCTTTGCGTACGTTTGGCCGGATGCGGACGATGCTTTTTTGCGCGGCGTCGCGCACGACATGTGCTTCACCTCCCAGCTCTATTGCAGCAGCGCGCAGGGCGTGTATGTCGATCTTGACCCGGGCGACGCGGATGCGCTTTTGCGCTTTGGCGAGCGCTTTCTCACGATCCTCGAAAAGGAGGCTTGCACCCACCCCGCGCGGCTCGATGCGCTGGGCCGCGCCGGCGTTTCCCTCGGGTTGTACGCCGATTCGCTCGAAGCGGGGCTTTCGGGCAAGGGCCGCGTTTTGCGCGGGGAGGCGTGCAGCGTGACGGTTTGCGCCGAAAGCGCGCTCATGCCCGCGCGCGGCTTTGGCAACTGCTGGGTGAAGCCCTTGCCAAGGGAGGATATTCTGCGCGTTCTGCGCCCGCACGCGGGCCATCTGCAAACCGTGGCGCTGTGCTGCGAAAAGGAGCGGCGCGCGCAGCTCGAGCGGCTTTTGCTCGCCGCGGGGGCCGCGCGCATCACCGATGGGGCGCGCATGTCCGAAGGCTATTGCGGCATGCCGCGCGATGGGATTTATCCGCTCGCGCGCTATATGAAGCGGGTCGGTGTGGCGCGGGAAACGGACGTGTGATATAATGGGCGTATGAAAGCCAAAATCGCGGCGTTTATTCGGGAAAACGGGCTGATTCCCGCGGGATGCTCCGTGGTCGCCGGCGTGAGCGGCGGAGCGGATTCCGTGGCGCTTTTGCGCGTGCTCACGCGGCTTGCCCCCGAAATGGACGTTCGCGTTTTTGCGGCGCATTTCAACCACGGCATCCGCGGCGCGGCGGCGGATGCGGATGAAGCCTACGTCATCGCCCTGTGCGAGGATTACGGCGTGCCGCTCTACCGCGAGCGAGCCGATGTGCCGCGCCTTGCGCGCAAATATGGGCACACGCTCGAGGAAGAAGCGCGCCTTGCGCGCTATGCGTTCCTCGAAAGGGCGCGCGCGCACTTTGGCGCGCAGCTCATCGCCGTTGCCCACCATAAGGACGACCAGGCTGAAAGCGTGCTCTTACACCTCATACGCGGCAGCGGCCTTGCGGGGCTTTCGGGCATGAAGGCGCAAAGGGGCGCGCTCGTGCGGCCGATGCTGTGCGTGTCGCGCGCCGAGATCGAGGCGTTCCTTGAAGAGGAGGGCATCGCCTTTTGCACGGATGCCACGAATTTCATCCCCGAGGGCACGCGCAACCGCGTGCGGCTCAATGTGATCCCCTATATCGAAGAGAACATCAACCCCGCGTTCACCCAAACGCTTTGCTCCACGGCGGAGCTTTTGCGGCGCGATGAAGAATACCTTTCCTCCCTCGCGCGCGCGGCGCTTGAAGCTGCCGCGCGGGAGGGGGGCTACGACAGGCGCGAAATTGCGGCGCTTCCGCAGCCGTTGAAAACGCGGGCCATCCGCCTTGCGCTCGCGGACATCGGCGTTAAGGCCGATGTGGAGCGCGCGCATGTGGAAAAGGCCGCGGCGCTTCTCGAGGCGCGCACCGGCGCGTCGCTGGATTTGCCGGGCGCACGGGTGCGCGCGAGCTATGACCTGGTTTTGTTCGAAACCAAGGCCCCGCGCGCGCCTGAATGGTTCGAGCGGCCGCTCATCGTGCCGGGGGATACGCTTGTGCCCGGCGGCCTGTTCCGCGCGGCGTTCACGGAGGATACTTCCTATGAGGCCGATGTTTATAAGGCCTATTTCGACCGGGACAGGCTCCCCGCGCAGCTCACGGTGCGCCGCAGGCGGGCGGGGGATCGCTTCTTCCCCATAAATGCCCCGGGCAGCCGCAAGCTCAAGGAGTTTTTCATCGATCGCAAGGTGCCGCGCGAGGCGCGCGACATACCGCTTCTTGCCGCGGGCGCGGACGTTTTGTTCTTGCCGGGCTTTGGCATCGCGGATGCGGTGAAGATTACCGAACAAACAGCGCGCGTTTTGCGCGTTGAATATATTTGTTTTAAATCATAGGAGGGAAAGCATGCAGCAGCGCACCGACATGAACAGGGATATCGACCATGTGCTCATCAGCGAGCAGGAGATCCGCCGCAGGATCGGGGAGATGGGCGCCGAGATCAGCGCCGATTACGACGGGCTTGACGTCGTGCTCGTGTGCGTGCTAAAGGGCGCGGTCGTTTTTTTTGCGGACCTTGCGCGCGCCATGACCTGCCATTTGGAAATGGACTTCCTCTCCATTTCAAGCTATGGCAACAACACGAAAACCTCGGGTATCGTGCGCATTTCAAAGGATATGGATACCTCCATCACCGGGCGGCATGTGCTCATCGTCGAAGATATTATGGACAGCGGCCTCACCCTCAACCATTTGACCACGCTTCTTCGCGCGCGCGAGCCCGCCTCGCTCAAGATCGCCTGCCTGCTCGATAAGCCCGAGCGCCGCGAGTGCGACATCTCGCCGGATTATGTGGGCTTTGTGATCCCCAACGAGTTTGTGCTCGGCTACGGCCTCGATTACGAGCAGCGCTACCGCAACCTCCCCTATGTGGGCGTCATGAAGCCGTGAGGCCTCTTAACGAACATAACTATTGAAAAGCAAGGAGACAACAGGATGTTCAACGGCAAACCCCTCATTTGCATCACGAGCGACTCGAACCGCGAGGATTGGAGCGAAAAACCCCGCCAGATGCAAAGCCCCAAAGCTTACAGCGCCGCCATCGCGCGCGCGGGCGGCATCCCGTGGATCGCGGGCGAGTTTTGCGAACAAGAGCTTGCCGAGCTTTGCGACGGCCTGCTCCTCTCGGGCGGGGATGATGTGCACCCCAAGTATTTCGGCGAAGAGGTGCTCAACGACACGGTCGTCGTCGATGCGCACCGCGATGAATTCGAAATGAGGCTGATCCCCGAGTTCCTCAGCCGCGGCAAGCCGATCCTGTGCATCTGCCGGGGCGTCCAAATCCTCAACATTCACCTTGGCGGCACGATCTACCAGGATCTCGTTGCGCAGTGCGGCTTCGTGCACATGAACGGGCAGGTCCGCCACGATGTCTTTGCAGAGCCCGGCTCGCTCTTGCACCGGCTCTTCGGCGAGAAGTTCCGAACCAACAGCACCCACCACCAGGCGCTCAAGGAGATCGCGCCCGGGCTGCGGGTCGCCGCGCGCTCCACGGAGGGCATCGTCGAGGCCGTTGAACATGAAACGCTGCCCATCTGGGGCTGCCAGTTCCACCCCGAGCGCCTGACCGGCGAGGGGTGGGATGAGCGCACGCCCGATTTCGCGCCGCTGTTCACGCATTTCATCGAGGCGGTTAAAGAAAACGCCGCCAAGCGCGCATAACTGCGAATCGGTTTACGCACGGCTTCCGCTTTTCGGGCGGAGGCCGTTTTTAGGCTTGCGCCTATGCGCGCACGATCACGCCGCAGCCAACGCGCGCACCCGCGTCCCCCGCGGGCTGGCTCGAAAAATCATCGCGCATGGCATGCACGATCACGGTCCTGCCGACGACCTCTTCGGGCGTGAAGCGCTCGGTGTAGAAAGCTTGAAACGCAAAGCCGTGGTTTGAAAAAAGCGGCGGCAGATCGCCCGCGTGGGCGGGGTGGGGGCAGCGGCCGGGGTCGTAATGCCCGAGCGCATCCGCAAACGCCGGGTTCCCCGTGCACGCGCCGCCCGTGTGGATGTGGAAGGCGTTGATGTTGGGCGCGCAGGGCGCGGCGTCAAAGGGAAGGCCCTCGAACACGGCCGTCATCAGCGTGCCTTTGCCCGAAGCAAAAAACTCCACGCGGCCATGGAGCTCGGGGTGCGCAGGATCGCCCGAGACGGCGGCGCGCGCGAAAGGCCTGCCCAAAGGCAAAAGAAAGGAATGGTTCATCGCATGCGGCATAGCTATAAAACCTCTTTTTCTTTACAATATGCGCTTGACAGGCCGCGGCGTTCGCCGTACAATGCAGAATGCAAATGCAAAGCATTTGCAATAACGGGCGGAACGCTTTGCGTTTTGCCAAGCTCAAACCGGGAGGATACCCTATGTTCGGTCAAAAGAATATCGCGCGCATCGCCGCGCTTGCGCTCTTGGCGGCGGCCCTCGCGGGCTGCGCGCGCCAAATGGAGCCTGCGGGCACGCCGGGCGGCAAGCCCGTCGCCGCCGTGACCATCATGCCGCAAAAAACGTTTGTCGAAGCCGTGTGCGGCGGGCTTGTCGAGGTCGTCGTCATGGTGCCGCCGGGCGCGAGCCCCGAAACCTATGAACCCGCGCCCGCGCAGATGCAAAACCTCGGCGCGGCGGCCGTGTATTTTGCGATCGGCATGCCGGCGGAGGAGAATTTCATCCTCGGGGGCATCGGAGAAAACACCAAACTCGTGCGTCTGCAAAATGAAGTGAACGAAACCTACGCCCCGCTCACGTTTGAAAACGGCGAGGCGGATCTGCACATTTGGCTCTCGCCGCGCCGCGTGAAGGTGATGGTCGGGGCTATCGCCCGCGAGATGGGCGCGCTCTATCCGGAACATGCGGAAACGTTTTTTGCAAATGCCAAAGCGTACGGCGAGCGGCTCGACGCGCTTGACGCGGCCATTCACGAAAAGCTCGACGGGCTTGCGCAGCGCACCTTCATCGCCTATCACCCGGCGTTCGGCTATTTTGCGGATGATTACGGCCTCGTCATGCTCGCCCTCGAGGAGGAGGGCAAGGAAGCGACCGCGCGGCATATGCAGGAAGTCGTTGATTTTGCGAAAACGCAGAACATCCGCGTCATATTCTATCAGGAAGAGACGGCGGGCCGGCAAGCCGAGGCGTTTGCCGCGGAGCTTCAGGGGCGCGCGGTGATGCTCTCGCCGCTCTCGGCCGAATATATGGACAACCTCCTTTTGATGGCGGATGCGCTCCGCGAGGCGCTGCAATGAGCGCGGCGGTGCATATCGAAGGCCTCTCGGTGTTCTACGGCCGCACGGCCGCGCTCACCGACGTGTGCCTCGATGTCGGGGAGGGCGAATACCTTGGCATCATCGGGCCGAACGGCGGCGGCAAATCGACGCTTCTCAAGGCCATTTTGGGCCTCATCGCGCCCACCTCCGGCACGGTGGAGGTGTTTGGCAAAAAGCCGGGCGGCGGGCGCGCGCCGGTCGGGTATGTGCCGCAGTTCGCGTCGGTCGATAAGCGCTTCCCCATCACCCTCACCGACGTCGTGCTCTCCGGGCGGCTCCCGAAGGGCCTTGCGCCGTTTTTTGCCTACACCGGGCGCGACCGGGAAACGGCGCGCGCCCTTATCGAGCGCGTGGGGCTGTCCGCGCTTGCCAAGCGCCGCATTTCCGATCTTTCGGGCGGCGAATTCCAGCGCATGCTCATCGCCCGTGCGCTGGCGGTCGAACCCAGGCTTTTGCTGCTCGACGAGCCGACCGCGAGCGTGGACGCCGCCGCGCGCGCGCAGATCTACGAGCTGCTTTTTGAACTCAACCGGGAGATGACCATCATCCTCGTCACGCACGACCTGCTCGCCGTTTCCTCGCAGGTGCGGCGGCTTGCCTGCCTCAACGGGAGCCTCGTTTACCACGGCGAGCCGGAGCTCAACGAAAATGCGGTCAACGCCCTTTACGGCTGCCCGGTCGACCTCATCGCCCACGGCGTGCCCCATCGCGTGTTGAAAGAGCATGGCGGGCACGGGAAAGGAGACTGCTGTGTTTGAAGCGCTCATCCAGTATCAATTTTTGAGGAACGCGCTGTTTGCGGGCCTGCTTGCAAGCCTCGTGTGCGGCATCATGGGCGTGATCGTCATTGAAAAAAAGCTCGTGATGATGAGCGGCGGCATCGCCCACACTTCTTATGGCGGCGTGGGCCTTGGCTACTTGCTCGGCTTCGAGCCGATTTTCGGCGCGTTTCTCTTCGCGGTCCTCTCGGCGTTCGGCATCGGCTACATCAAGCGCCGCGGCGGCGCGCGCGCGGATGTGATCGTGGGGCTTTTCTGGTCGCTGGGCATGGCGCTTGGCGTGCTGTTCATCGGCCTCATGCCCGGCTACCCGCCGGATCTCACATCCTATCTTTTCGGCGGCATCCTCTCTGTGACCAACACCGACCTCATCCTCGCGGGCGCGGTCGCGTTCGTGGTGACGTTCACCGTCGCCGCCCTTTTTCACGATTGGAAAGCGTATCTTTTTGATGAGGAGTTCGCGGCAATCCTTGGCGTGCGCACAACGGTGCTCGAATATTTGCTTCTCTTGCTCGTCGCCCTGACGATTGTCGCCCTCATCCGCGTCGTCGGCATCGTGCTTGTCATTGCCCTTTTGAGCGCGCCTGCGGCCTCCGCCGCCCTTTTAACAAACGACCTTAAAAGGCGCATGATCTATTCGGTGCTCTTTGGCGCGTTCTTCTGCGTTTCGGGGCTTTGGGCCTCCTATGCGCTCAACGTCGCATCGGGCGCGGCGATCGTGATCATCTCGGCTGTTTGCTATTTTCTCCTCTTTGCAATTCGGGCTTTTTCTGAACGCGTAAAGGGCAAAACAAACCTGCGGCGCGGGGGAGAGGGGGCCGCCTCATGAAGCGCGCGGATATTTCGGGCGAGCTTGCCCGCTGCGGCCTGCGCGGCACCAAGCCGCGCTTGAGCGTGCTTGAGGTGCTCGAGGGCAGCGCCGCGCCGCTTGCGGTGGAGGAAATCTACCTCGCCCTGCGGGAGCGCGGGGTTTCGGCGAACTTGTCGACGGTCTATCGCATCCTCGAGGCGCTGTGCGAAAAAAACCTCGCCGCGAAGCTCACTATCCCCGGTGACCCGCGCACGTTCTTCGAGTACAGCCGCGCGGCGCACCGGCACTACCTCATCTGCCTCGACTGCCGCCGCATCGTCCCGCTCGAGCGCTGCCCGCTCGCGGGTTACGAAGCGCAGCTCGCGCGCGAAACGGGTTACTCGGTGAGCGGTCATAAGCTCGTGGTCTACGGGCGCTGCCCGGATTGCAGGGGGATGGAACGGTAAAAAACGCCGGGCCGCCGCCCCCGCAATCCCGCTTAGGAGCCTTGCCCTGAAAAACGCTTGCGAAGCATTAAGTCAAATTAAAACGGCATCCCTTCAAACGGGATGCCGCTTATTATCTGCATAATCGAAAATCGTCAGCCGACCCTCGTCATCTTAGCTCCAGCGATTCGAAGCGGTAACCGGTGGGCGACGCGCCGTTTTTTATAAGCGTCACCGTCGCCGCAGCGAGTTCGCCCGCGGCGGAAGTGCCCGGCACGCCGTAGAAGATCATGCCGTAGAGGATGAGGCCCGCTTCGGTGCGCACGGCCCGGTCGATGCGCAGCGCCCACGGACTGCGCGGGTGAACGGGCAGCATGTAATGCCCGCCTTCGAGGAACGTGCCGTCGCCCGCCTCGGCAAAATCCGCCGGGAACGGGCCGGAAAAATAGGTTTCGTAGGCGCGCTCATACTCCGCTTGCGGAATGGAAACAAAAGGCCCCTCTTCCGCGCCGGTGGTCATGAGGCGGGTTAGAAAAGCGGTCGCCGCGAATGCGCCGGGTGAGGAATCGCTAAAGCCCGCATAGTCCTGCGCGCAGGCGGCGGCGAGCGCGTCGAGCGGGCCGCGGACGGCCTCGTATTCTTCAATCGAGAGGACGTTGCCGACCACCTGCGGGTAGAACGCCTCGCGGTCGATGAGAAATACGAGGATGCCCTCTTCCTCGGGCGCGAGCGTGCCGGGGGCGGCGGCGAGGCCGTATCCCTCATCGGTCACAAAAAAGCCGGCATACAGGTCAAGCGCGATCGGGATATCGTCGAGCGTAAGGTCGCCAAAGTAGGCGCTGCGGTTCGCGTCGATCAGGTTGAACACCTGCTGCGCGGCAAGCGGTTCCACATCATAAACGCCCGTTGCGGATGCGAGCGAGGCGCGCGCCCCGTCCGGCCCGAGCACGAGGATGCGCGGCAGCGCCTCTTGCGCGCCGCCAAAGCTCGTGTATTCATAGAGGTAAACGTTCACATAACCGCCCGCGCGCGCCACGCGGCACTCGACGCGCGTGTGGGCCTGCGCGCCGCCCGCAGCCGCATCCGCAAAGGGCAGGCGCTCCTCGCGCACGCGCTCGAGAAGCTCGTCCTCATAGAGCGCGACCTGCTCGTTCATCGCCGCGGCGGCGGGGAATCTTTCATCAAAGGCCGGCAGCGCATAGTCGAGGCGAAAGTCCGCCTCGGCCTCGGCCGCGTCCTCGGGGTAGAGCACGGTCTTTTCGAGGATTGTCACGCCCGAAGCCTCGGTGAGGAACTCCTGCGAAGCGTCCCCCTCCGGTCCGGAGGGCGTTTCGGGGGAGGCGGGGCCGGGCGTTTGCGCGGCGGGCGGCGTTTCGGGCGCGTTTGTGTTCCCGCCGGGCAAAGGGAAAGCAAGCCCCGCGCAGCCTGCGGCAAGGGCTGTGAAAAACAGCGCGGTCAGCGCCGCGATCAGCCGTTTTGCATGCGTTTTCATGCATACAACTTATCACAACCCGGCGCGCCTTACAACCGAATTCTTTGTAACATCGGCTCTATCCGTTGCATAGGGCAGGGGTTCGATTGTATAATGACATCAAAGAATGGAAGGGATGCGTATTTTATGGCAAACGCTGTCACGCCTGAAATGGTCAAACTCCTCAACGGAGGGGATCGCCGCGAGCTCCGGGCGTTCCTCACGCTTTACGCCAAGCCCATTTACGACAGGGCGCTCGCCTTCACCGGCGAAGAAACCGAAGCAAAGCGCGTCACGCGGCGGGTTGTCGCCGAAACCGCGCTGCTCGCCGCCAAGGGCATGCTTGAAGAGGATGTCGACGCCCAGCTCATGCGCCTGACGGACGCCTGCTGCAGCGAGGACCTGTTCTTTGCGCGGCTTGTCGATGAAACCATGCGCGAGCTTGACGCGCCCTCCGCCGGCGGAACGTTCGCCTCCTTGCAGGCGGCCCCTGCTGCGGCCGGCGAAAGCGCGCCTGCTTTGGCGCGCAACGAAGCGTTTTTGCATGAGTGGGAAGCGACCGAGGCCGGCCTTTTCGGCCCGAGCGCGCCGGACACTGCGGCGGAGTGGGACGATGCGCCCGCACTCTTCGACCAGGAGGAGGAGGATGAAGACGATGAAAAAAAACCCGGGCCTTTGATCGTCCTTCTCATTTTCGGCCTTGCGCTGCTCACGGTCGCGCTCGTGTGGGTGCTGCTGGTGAAGCTGATGCACCTTGGAATCTTGCCCAAATTCGACTTCGGCTTTGGCGAGTGGTTCAACGCGCATGTGTTTCTTCTTTATTAGTTTGCGGCCGCGTTGCATTCGCATGCGCGCAGGGTGATATAATAAACCTTGAAAGGAGGGTCGGATCGTGGAATTTTTAATGCAATACATCATGGGGTGGCATCTTGCGGCGGCGCTTTGCCTGGTGCTTGGGCTTTCGCTGCTGATTTTTGAAATGTTCACTCCGGGGCTCGGCGTGCCGGGTCTGCTCGGCCTTGTGTTGATCATCGCGGCGGTGGTGCTGCGCGCGGATACGTTCGCCAACGGCGCCGTGACGCTCGCAATCATCTTCATCGTGATCGGGATCGCCGGCTTTTTCATCTACCGCTCCTTTAAGCGGGGGCTGATCTCCCGCTCCCCGATCGTGCTCAAAGAGCGCATCGAGGAAACTTCCACCCCGCTGATGGGTGAAAAAATGCAGCAGCTCGTCGGGCGGGAGGGAACGGCGCTGAGCGCGCTGCGTCCTTCGGGCACGATTGCGGTGGGCGAACAGCGGCTCGATGTTATGACCGAGGGCGAGTTCGTCATGAAGGGTGCGCGCGTGCGCATTGTGCGCGTCGAGGGGCTGCGCGTACTCGTCAAGCCCATTGAGGCGTGAGTGCCGCACAAAGCATAAAAAAACAAAAACCGCCCGCCGCGCCGGGCGAATCGCACAGAACACAACGATAAAATAAGGAGGAACCATTATGCCTAACGTTCTGCTCGAAATCGGAAGCGGCGCGGGCGCCGCAATCCTCGCGCTGGTTATCATCGTGGCGGCGATCATCTTCTTCGCCATTTTCTTCAGCTTCGTCCCCCTGGGGCTTTGGATCTCGGCCACCGCCTCGGGCGTTAAGGTCGGCATCTTTCAGCTCGTGGCGATGCGCATCCGCAAGGTCGTGCCAAGCCGCATCATCAACCCCATGATCAAAGCGACCAAGGCCGGGCTTACCATTTCGCTCAACAAGCTCGAGGCGCATTATCTCGCCGGCGGCAACGTGGACCGCGTGGTCAACGCCCTCATCGCCGCGCAGCGCGCGGGCATCCCGCTCGA
>CAZJIS010000017.1:0-29843 GCA_964546125.1 uncultured Clostridium sp. | reverse complement strand
GCAACAGCCGGCACGCCCTTTGCGCAGCATGCCGCCCCTGCGGCGATGTTGCGGTTACGGCCTGAAAACACAACAAAAGCAAATCTAACACAAGGGAGGTTATATCGATGGTTGCGTAAAGCAAGCGGCCTCCGTTTGAAGAAACGGAGGCCCCCTTTTGAGCGCGGCAGAGTTTATGTTTGCCCATGAAAATAAATATCCCGGAAATCGGGCCGGTATTGGCCCCGGGCGGGAACGCCCTGGAACACCGGGCGGCCGTCGGAGTACCGAACCCCGCAAATCGTTCTCCCAAATGGGTTCTTAGGGTCCATGACCCTAAGCGGGGGCTTGGGGGACGGAGTCCCCCAACGTTCTCCCAACAGTTGTCAGCGATCCGTTGCCCCAAACTCCGCGAGCCGCGCTTCGAGCTTTTCAAGCATGGTCTTGCTGTTCTCGAGCTTTGCGCGCTCCTCGTCGATAATCCGCGCGGGAGCTTTGGCGACGAAGTTTTCGTTAGCAAGCTTCGCCTCGGTGCGGGCGATGTCGGCGCGCACGCGCTCGGCCTCCTTGTTGAGGCGCTCGCGCTCCTTTTCGAAGTCCACAAGATCCGCAAGCGGGATAAAGGCTTCGGCGAGCGCGCTCACCGCCGAAACGGCGTTCTTCTCGATGCCGGCCTTGTCGGTCTGCACGGTGGCGCGGTCCGCGCCCGCAAGTTTGAGGATGTAGGGAATGCAGGCTTCGAGCGCCGCAACATCCTTTGCTTCGTGCGCGACGATCGCGATGCTCGCGCGGCGCGCGGGCGGCACGCCCATCTCCGCACGGATGTTGCGGATGCTGCGGATGAGGGCCATCACGCTCTCCATCGCGGCGGCCTCGGCGGGGAAGGCGAGCGAAGCGTCGAACGTCGGCCACGCGGCGCGCATGATGGTCTCTTCCGCGCCGGGCAGGTTAAGGTAGAGCTCCTCCGTGATGAAGGGCATGAACGGGTGCAAAAGCTTGAGCGCGTCGGTGAGCACGCGCACGAGGATGGCGCGCACATTGGCCTTTGCCCGCGCGTCTTCGCCGTTGAGGCGGGGTTTGGCAAGCTCGATGTACCAATCGCAGAATTCGCTCCAAATGAAATCGTAAATCTTCTGCGCGGCGAGGTTGAGATCGAACGCATCGAGGTTGGCCGTCACCTCGCGGATGTGCTCGGTCAGGCGCGTGAGGATCCACTTGTCCGCCATGTCGAGCAGGGAGGGGTCGATCGCGCCCACCGGCGCATCGCCGAGGTTCATCAGCACGAAACGCGTGGCGTTATAGACCTTGTTGCAGAAGTTGCGCGCGGCCTCCACCTTTTTTTGCTGGTAGCGCATGTCGTTGCCGGCGCTGTTGCCGGTGACGAGCGAAAAGCGCAGCGAATCGGCGCCGTAGTCGCGGATGATCTCGAGCGGGTCGATGCCGTTGCCGAGGGACTTGCTCATCTTGCGGCCCTGCTCGTCGCGCAGGATGCCGTGGATGTAGACCGTATCGAACGGGCGCGCGCCCATCACCTCGTAGCCGAACACCATCATGCGCGCCACCCAGAAGAAGATGATGTCATAACCCGTCACGAGCGTGCTCGTGGGATAAAAATAATCGAGCTCGGGGGTCTTGTCGGGCCAGCCGAGCGTCGAGAACGGCCACATGCCCGAGGAGAACCAGGTGTCGAGCACGTCCTCATCCTGATGCAGCGCGCCGCCGCAAGCGGGGCAGGCCGCGGGCGCGGTTTCGGAAACCATCGTTTCGCCGCAGGCGTCGCAGTAGTAGGCGGGGATGCGGTGCCCCCACCAAAGCTGGCGGGAAATGCACCAATCGCGGATGTTGTCCATCCAGTTGAAATAGGTTTTATCGAAGCGCTCGGGCACGAACTTCACCTCGCCCCGCCGCACGGCGTCGATGGCGGGCTTGGCGAGCGGCTTCATTGTGACGAACCACTGCTTGCTCACCAGCGGCTCCACCGTGTGGTGGCAGCGATAGCATGTGCCCACGTTGTGCGTATAAGGTTCGATCTTCACGAGCGCGCCCGCTGCCTGCAAGCGTTCCACAAAGAGCTTGCGGCAGGCGGGGCGTTCGAGGCCCGCAAATTCGCCGCCCTCTTGGTTGATGTGGCCGTCGTCCGTGAACACGCGGATCAAGGGGATGTCGTGCCGCCTTGCAACCTCGAAGTCGTTGGGATCGTGCGCGGGGGTGATCTTCACCGCGCCCGTGCCGAAGTCCATTTCCACATATTCATCCGCCACAATCGGGATTTCGCGCCCGACGACGGGCACAATCACCGTTTTGCCGACAATCGCTTTGTAGCGCGGGTCCGCGGGGTTGACGGCCACCGCCGTGTCGCCGAGGATGGTTTCCGGCCGGGTCGTGGCGCACACGATGGAATAGGAACCGTCCGGCGCATCGTAGCGCACATGCCAAAGGTGGCTCGACTGCTCTTCATATTCAACCTCCGCGTCGGAGAGCGCGGTCGTGCACACGGGGCACCAGTTGATGATGCGGTCCCCGCGGTAAATCAGCCCCTTGCGGTAGAGGTCGACGAAAGCTTTTGTGACCGCGCGGCTGCAGCCTTCGTCCATCGTGAAGCGCTCGCGCGCCCAATCGCATGAGGAACCGAGCTTTTTGAGCTGTTCGACGATCCTTCCGCCGTATTCGCGCTTCCACTCCCACGCGCGCTCGAGGAAGCGCTCGCGGCCGATGTCGTGTTTGTCGATGCCCTCGCTGCGCATCTGCTCGACGATCTTGACCTCCGTCGCGATCGAAGCGTGGTCCGTACCGGGGAGCCAAAGCGTTTCAAACCCCGCCATGCGCTTGTAGCGAATGAGCGCATCCTGCAACGTTTCGTCGATGGCGTGGCCCATGTGCAATTGCCCCGTGATGTTGGGCGGGGGAATCACGATGCAATAGGGCTCCTTTTCGGGGTTCGGTTCGGCGTGAAAATAACCGTTTTTCTCCCATTTTTCGTAAAGCCGGCCCTCCACGCCGGAGTGGTCGTAGGCTTTGGGCATATCTTCGTGCATCTGTGCGCCCTCCTTTTCAAAAATAAAAAAGGCTCTTTCATCCTCAAAGGACGGAAGAACCCGCGGTACCACCTTCGTTGGGCGAACGCAAAAGCCCGCCCCGCTCATGCCTTAACGCGGCGAACGTCCCGAACTACTCCGTTCATCCGGGAGGCTCAAAAGCGACCTTCCGCCCGCCCGCGCCGACAGCCCTTCCAGCCGGTGAAGCCGTCTCTCTGTTGCGCAAACCGCTGCGTACTCCTCTTTCTCAATGCCTGTCTTTTTGCCATCATAACGGGAAGGCGCGCTTTTGTCAAGCAGGGGCTTTATTTTTTGCCCATCAGGCCAAGCATCTGCGCGAGCATGAGGGGATTGTTCATGCCGCCCATATTGCCCATATTGCCCGCATCCTTTCCCTTGCCGCCCATGCCGCCGAAGGCCTGGAGCATCTGCATCATCTGCATCATGTCGCCCATGCCGCCGCGCTGCTGGGTCATCTGCGAGAAAATCGGCGGCAGTCCCGCGGAGGGAGGGGGCTCGAAGCTCGGTGCGGGCGGCGGCTGCGGGGCGCGCTGCACCATGGGCACGCCCAGTTGGGCGGCGATGTGCGCGCGTTCGCCCGGCGCGAGGAAAGGTTCCATCGCGGCCAGGTATTCGCCCGCGCGTTCACGCCCCTGCTCGTTGCGAATGCGCGCGGCCATCGTGTAAGCGGGGGAGAGATAGGGCGAACCCTCGCGCTGCCCCTGCGCCGGATTGTTCGATTTTTGCATGCGATCCCCTCCGTTTCCTTACATAATATGCTCAGTGTGCGGCTTTGTCGCATATACTATCGCGAAAGGAGCTGATCGAATATGAAACGCGATCTTCGAGGCTTGGGCATGGGCGCGAACAAAAGCGAACCTGCGCCGCAGCCCGCAAAAGGGCAGGCGCCGCCTGTGATGGGCGACATCAACGACGCCATCAACCAATATGGAAACAAGAGCGAGGCGGAGCTGATGAACGAGCTTGTCAACTTCCGCCGCCAGGGCGTGATCGACGACGAGAAGCTCGTCGAAGTTTACCAGCGCCTCACACCTTTGTTGAACGACGCGCAAAGAAAGCGCCTCGAGGCAGTGCTCGGGACGCTTCAAAAAAGCTGATTTCAGCCCTCGAGCGGCTCGCGGGGCGCCGCGCTGTTGAGCCACCAGGCGATCGCGCCAAGGCTTAGGCACGCGGCGGAGAGCAGCCGGAAATACGTCGCCTGCTCCACGAAGAACGACAGGGCGAAAAGCCCGGCCGACACGAAGAGATAGCGCCGCATGCGCCAGCGCTCAAAGGGTGCGGAAACGCTCTTTTTGCGCCGCGCGCGCTCTCGCGCGACTTCGGCGAGCACGGCGGCGTCCACCGCCTCATCCCCGGGCAGCAGTTTTTTCGCTTCGCCGTAAGCCGTAAGATCCGCCGCGGTAATGAAGCCTACGCGCATCCCCTCGATGCGCGCGGCAAGCGCCGCGGCTTCTTTGGATACGGACGAGGCCGTGAAAAGCGTAACGATGTTCGTCCCGCGCTCCTTTGCCATGCGGCAGGCGCGCAGCACGTCGTCCTCCGAGGCGGGGGCCGCGCTTTGCACGGTGCAGACAAGGCTTTCGGGGTCAAATTCATCCACATGGGCAATCACATAATCGCGCACGAGCGCGTAGAACTCCTCGCGGGTGAGCTGCACGAGCCGTTCGCGAAAAAGCCTCGCGGCGAGCGCCTTGCGCTCGCGGACAATAAAGCGCTCGAGGCGGATGCTCTTGATGAGCTCCGCCGCGACCGAGGCCGTGAGCGTCGCCGTCGTTGAGAGCACCACCGCCATGAACGTGCTTTCCACCGTTGAGGAGAACCATAAGTACGCCGCACACAGCATCACAAGGCGCAGCGCGATGAAATCGACCGCCCGCGCGAGCGCGGTGCGCCCCCTGTAGAGCCTGCGCTTGTAATAGGATACGATGAGCCGTTTCTGTTTCATACTTCGCACCTCCATGCCATATCATGCCAAAAAAGAAGCTTCCGTATTCAGCCGTTTACCAACGCAAAGCGTGGGTGTATAATAAAAGCGTGGATCATATGCATCAGCCAACCAATATCGGCATGTTCGGCGGCAGCTTCAACCCGCCGCACAACGGGCATGTGGAGATTGCCGCACGCTTGGGGGCGGAGTTCGCGCTCTCCCGCGTGCTCTTCGTCGTGGCTGCGGACCCGCCGCACAAAGAGGTGGCCGGCGGCGTCGATGCGAACACCCGTTTGGCGCTCACAAAGGCGGCGCTTGCCGGGCGCGCGGGGCTTGAAGCGAGCGACATCGAACTTCGCCGCCGGGGCAAGAGCTACACGATCGATACGCTTCGCGCGCTGCGTGAAGCGCATCCCGAAGCAAAGCTTTTTTTGCTGCTGGGGGAGGATATGCTCGAAAGCTTCCCTCTTTGGCGCGAGCCGGAGGAGATCGCAAAACTTGCCTGCATCCTCACCGCGTCGCGCCCGGGCGCGGAGGCGGATATTCAAAGGACTGCGGAAAAGCTCATTGCGCGCTATGGGGCGGACATCCGCTGCTCGACGTTTGCCGGGCCGGACATTTCCTCCACAGCGGTGCGCTCGCATGTGCTTGAAGGCAAGCCGATCTCGGCGCTCGTGCCGCCCGGGGTGGAAAAGCTCGTCTACGAGCGCGCCCTCTACCAGCCCGAGAACGTGCGGTTCATGCAGGAGAAGCTGCGCGCCTCGCTTGCGCCCGCGCGCTTTGCCCACAGCCTCGGCACGATGCGCGAAGCCGTGGAGCTTGCGGCGCGCTTTGGGTTTGATGGGCAAAAGGCGCGCGTTGCGGGGCTTTTGCACGATTGCGCAAAGCTTTCCGGGGAAACGCTGCTCATGCTTGCCGCGCGCTATGGCGTCGAGCCGGATGCGCTTGAGCGCGAACACCCCGGCCTGCTGCACGACCGGATCGGCGCGCGCTATGCGCGCGAAGAATACGGCGTTTTGGATGAGGAGGTGCTCGCGGCCATTTCCTGCCACACGCGCTGCGAGGCGGGTATGAGCGCCTTTTCGCGCATGATTTACCTTGCGGATAAAATCGAGCCCACGCGGGATTACCCGGGCGTCGGGGAAATCCGCGAAGTTGCCCGGGCGGACATGAACCGCGCCGCGCTTTTATGCATGCAGCGGGTGCTCGGCCACCTCGAGCGGCAAAAGATGCGCGTGCAGCCCAATATCTATGCGGCTATCAATGAACTCAAAAACATCATCAACACAAATAAAAGCACAAATTAAGGAGGAGAGGCATTGAACCAAATGCATGAGGAGCAGATTCGGGAGCAGGCGCTGATGCTTTGCGAGGCGCTTTACAACAAAAAGGCGATGGACATCGTCGCCATCAACGTGACGGATAAGACCGTCATCGCGGACTGGTTCGTCATCTGCAGCGGCCGCGTGAGCGCGCAGGTTAAAGCGCTTTGCGAGGAAGTCGAAAAGAAAGCGCCCGAGTTTTCCCTAAAACAGCTCCGGAGCGAGGGCTATGCCGAGGGCCGCTGGATCGTCATCGATTTTGGTTCCATCCTCGTGCACATCTTCCACCCCGAAGAGCGCGCCTATTACAACATGGAGCGGCTCTGGGTCGACGACCCGCGCCATTACATCGATTTTAGCAAGCGCATGGGCGAGTGACGCCTTTGCCCGATGCTTTCCGACCCTATAACTATTTCGAGGTTGCGGGAAGCGCCGGCCGCGAGGCGCGGTCAGGCGTTTCCCGGAAAGGTTCTTTATTAGGCCGGGCCCGCCGCCCTCGGAAGGCGGGCTTTGCTTTGCGCACGAAAAGTTTACATTTTTATACTAACATACTTGTTGCAGTTTTGAAGTTGTTAGAGTATAACTAAGTATCAGCAATCGGAGCACGGTTTGGAAGGGAGCAATATGGGCGCAGAGACATCCCCGCAATATTTGAGGATCGCGCTCGACATCGCCTCGCAGATCGCCGACGGCGATCTCGAGGAGGGGCGATGCATTTCGGGGCGCTCGCTGCTCGCCTCTTCCTACGGCGTGTCGCCCGAAACCATCCGCCGCGCGCTGCGGCTGCTCGCCGATATGAAGGCCGTGGAGGTGCGGGATAAGCGCGGCGTGGTGATTCTCTCGCAGGATAATGCGCGGCGCTATCTGCAAAGCTTCGCGGGCCGCAGCGAGAAGCAGGACCTGCATGCAAAGCTCAAAGAACTTTCCGATCAAAGCCAGGAGCTTTCCCGCCGAATGCTCGAGCTTTGCGCGCGCATCCTCGGCGAACGCGAACGCCCGTTCGCGGCGGGCGAAGCGCTGCCCAACTATGAGGTGCGCGTTTTAGAACATTCGCCGCTCATCGGCAAAAGCATCGGTGCGCTGCATTTCTGGCAGCAGACGGGGGCGACCATCGTCGCCATCCGCCGCAAGCAGAGCGTCATCCTTTCGCCCGGGCCTTATGCGGAGCTTTACGGAGGGGATGTGATCCTCTTCGTGGGCACGGAGGCGGCGGCGGACGCGGTCGAATCCTTTGTTAACGCGCAAGGGGAAAATTGATCGCATCGCGCGCATACTAGCACTAATTCAGGAAAGGAGAACACGCATGGCAACAAAAGGTTTGGTGATGGCAGGTTCCATCGGCAGCTGCGTCCACGTCGCGGGCGCGGTGCATTTTCTCAACCTCGCGGCGGACGCGGGCTATGAAACCGCGTTCCTCGGCCCGGCCAACAGCATTGATGCGGTCCTCGAGCAGGTGCGCGCGCGCCGCCCGGCGATCGTGTCGCTCGGCTTTCGCCTCACGCCCGCGAACGTCGTTCCCCTCATCCGGGAGCTGATGGTGAAAAGCAAAACGCTTGACGCGCAGCCCGCGTGGCTCTTTGCCGGCACAGGCCCCGTCGCGCGCGAAGCCGAAGCGCTCGGCTTTTTCGACGTCATTTTCGACGGCGCCGAGGATATGGACGATTGTATTTCCTATCTGCGCACGGGCGCGCGCCAAAAGGACGGCGGCGCGGAACTCTTTGCGCAAACCCTCGCCGACAGGATCCGCCAGAAGAAGCCCTACCCGCTTTTGCGGCATCACTTTGGATTGCCGAGCTTTGAAGAAACGCTCGAGGGCGTCGCGCAGATCGCCCAAGCGCGCGTGCTCGATGTCATTTCGCTTGGCATCGACCAAAATACGCAGCAGTTTTTCTTCTCCCCCGCGCGGCGCAACGCGCAGATGGACGGCGCGGGAGGCGTGCCCGTTCAAAGCGAGGAAAACTTCGTTCGTTTGAAAGAAGCTTCCCGCTGGGGCAACCATCCGCTCATGCGCTGTTACAGCGGCACGGCGGACGTTCTGCCCTTTGCGGATGTTTTGCGCCGCACGATCGACAACGCGTGGTGCGCCGTGCCTCTTTGCTGGTACAATGAGCTCGACGGGCGCGGCGCGCGCAAGCTCGAGCAGGCGATGCGCGAGAGCCAGGCCCTCATGCGGTGGCATGGGGAACGCAATATCCCGGTGGAGCTCAACGAGCCGCACCACTGGGGCCTTCGGGACGCGCACGACGTGATTTCCGTCGCGATGGCCTATGTGAGCGCGCACAACGCGAAAAAATACGGCGTTTTGGATTATGTGGCCCAGTTTATGTTCAACATACCGAGCGCCATGAGCTTTTCAATGGATCTCGCGAAAGTTTTGGCGCAGATCGAGCTTGCCGAATCCCTCGCTTCGCCGGAGTTCCGCGTTTACCGCGAGGTGCGCGCGGGCCTGCCGTTTTTAAGCGGCGACCCGGATGTCGCCAAAGGGCAGCTTGCAGCCTCCACCGCGCTTGCGATGAACGTCGCGCCCCATATCATCCACGTGGTCGGCTACAGCGAAGCCGAACACGCGGCGACCCCCGAGGTGGTCATCGAGAGCTGCCGCATCGTGCGCGGCGTGGTGCGCTCGACGCTCTATGGCAACGCGAACGCGGCCCTTGACCCCGCCGTGCAGGAGAGGAAGCGCGAACTTATTGAAGAGGCGCGGGAGCTTTTAAACTTCATTCGCGAAGAGTACCAAACTGTTTCAGCCGATCCGCTCGGGGATGCGGCCGTGCTTTCGGATTGCATCCGCCGCGGCATCCTCGACGCGCCGCATATCGTGAAAAACGATGAATTCCGGGGCGATCTCACAACGCGCATGTTCGAGGGCAAATGCCTTGCCTACGACTGCGCCTCGGGAAGGTTTCCGAGTGAACGTGAACGCCTTCGCCGCCTGATGGAGAGGGAGGGACATTATGGAAAACGGCAAACGGAAAATCGCGGTCATTAGCACGGGCAACGGCGGGCAGTCGCTCGCGGCCTATTTTGCGAACATGGGCCGCTCCGTCGCGCTCTACGCGCGCGAGCAGGAGCGCATCGATATGTTTCAAAGCAACCGCTTCACATTGGGGGGCCTGTTCGACTGCGCGCCCGTGGTGGACCTCATCAGCTGCGACATGGGCGAGGTCGTGCGCGATGCGTACCTGATCATGGTCACGACGCCCGCGCAATACCACCCGATTGTCGCCAAGGCCATGGCACCCCATCTGCGCGACGGGCAGCTCGTCGTCCTCAACCCGGGGCGCACGTTTGGAACCTATGTGTTCGATAAAACGCTCAAGGAAAGCGGCTGCGCGGCGCAGGTGGTGCTTGGCGAAACGGATACGTTCGTGTTCACCTGCCGCTGCAAGGAGCCGGGGCGGCCCATCATCTTTGAAATCAAGCACGATGTGAAAGTCGCCGGCCACCGGCGCGCGGATACGCCGCTTCTCACCGCCGCGCTGTCGGAGCTTTTTCCGAGCATCGCGCCCGCAAAAAGCGTGCTCGAAACGGGCCTTACGAACATCGGCATGATCTTCCATCCGCTGCCCATTTTAATGAACATCACGCGCATTGAAGCTAAGGAAGAGTTCCGCTATTACCACGACGGCATTTCGCCGCTTGTCGCCCATGTGCTCGAACGGCTCGACGCGGAGCGCGTAGCTGTCGCCCGCGCGATTGGGGTGGAGGTGCCCAGCGCCTACCAGTGGCTCGGCGCGCGCTACGGCTCCGCGGGAGAGGACCTCTACGCGCGCATTCAAAACACCGCGGCCTATGGCAAGGTGATGGCCCCCACGGAGATCGACACGCGCTACATCCACGAGGATATCCAAACCGGCTGCGTGCCCGTGAGCTGCCTTGGGCGGTGGCTCAACGTCAAGACCGACATTACGGACGCATCCGTCAAATGGGCGTCGGTCGTTTACAACTGCGATTTCTATGCGACCGGCAGGAACGAGCGCGCCGTCGATTTCGGCGCGGTGCTCGCCGAGGCCTGAGGCCGGCGCGGAAAGGGCTTTTTCATGGGCGATGAATTCCTAAGGGCGCGCATGCTGCTGGGTTCTGAGGCGATGGAGCGGCTTGCCCGCGCGCGCGTTGCGGTGTTCGGCGTGGGCGGCGTCGGCTCTTTTGCGGCGGAAGCCGTGGCGCGGGCCGGCGTGGGCGCGATCGATCTTTTTGATGATGATATCGTGCACATCACCAACATCAACCGCCAGCTCCCGGCGCTGCACAGCACGCTCGGCCGCAAAAAGGCCGAAGTCATGCGCGAGCGCATCCTCGATATCAACCCGCGCTGCGAAGCCGCGGCGCACCTCGTTTTTTACGGCGCGGACAACGCCGATAACTACGATCTTGCCCGCTGGGATTGCGTGATCGACGCGATCGACACCGTTTCGTCGAAGCTTTTGCTCATCGAGCGCGCGGCGCGCGCGGGCGTGCCGGTTATAAGCAGCATGGGCGCGGGCAACAAGCTCGACCCCGCGCGGCTCGAGGTGGCCGATATTTACCAAACCTCCGTTTGCCCGCTCGCGCGCGTGATGCGGCGTGAATTGAAAAAGCGCGGCATCCCCGCGCTCAAAGTGGTTTATTCCAGGGAAGAGGCGATAACGCCCATGCCCGAAGAGGCGGGGGATGAGCCGGAAGAAACCTCCCCGCGCGCCGCGCGGCGGCAAACGCCGGGCAGCATCTCATTCGTGCCCCCGGTGGCGGGCTTTTTACTCGCGGCGGAAGCCGTGAAGCTTATCATCGCGCGCGCGTAAAGCCCCGCGGCGGTTCAGTTCCCGCCTGCTTTTTCGCGGATGTGCTCGAGCCCCGTCTCGAAGATCGCCTTGATGTGATCGTCGGCGAGCGAGTAGTAGACGACCTTCCCTTCCCGCCGGTTTTTCACGAGGTTTGCAAGCCGCAGTGAGCGCAGTTGGTGCGACACTGCGGATTTTGTCATGCCCAGCAGCGCGCCGATGTCGCACACGCAAAGCTCGCCCTCATCAAGCGCCCAAATGATCTTCGCGCGCGTGCTGTCGCCGAGAATCTTAAAAAAATCCGCAAGATCGTAAAGCACGTTCTCATCGGGCATCTTCTCCCGGATGTTCGCCACCACCTCGGTGTGGATGACCTCCATGGAGCAGACCGCGACCTCGTTCTTCATGGCTTGTTGCCTTCCCTCCCGCGCGGCGGCGCCGCCCGTCCTTTTTTATCATTTTACCACAACGGGCGCGTTTATGAAACGCAGGGCGGGTCGCGCATAGCCTGCTCACCGGGGGTTGACAGCTGCGGGACCGCTCAACTATAATAAATTGAACAGTTGAGCAACCGTTCAACTGTATTGGCTAAACGATGGAGGTATGCATGAAACAGGCATTCGTTTTGCAGGGGGTGGATTGCGCGCTGTGCGCATCGAAAATCGAAGGCGCCGTGTGCAAACTCGAGGGGGTGCGCGCCGCATCCGTCAGCTTTTTAACGGGCAAAATGACCATCGAGGGCGAGGACGCGCGCATGGAGGAGATCGCGCGCGAAGCGCAGCGGATCGCCGTGCGGATCGAGCCGGGCGTGCGGCTCAAACGGGCGTAAAATGCCGCTTTCGGGGGGAGATAGAACATGAAAAAGCTCACGCGCAACGCCAAAACGCTGATCCGCATTCTAATCGGCGCTTTCGTGTTCCTGTCCGCCGTTTTGTGGAAAACGGGCGGCGAAGCTGCGCGCTTTGCGTTCTTTTTGGCGGCCTACCTGATTCTCGGCGGGGACGTTGTGCTGCGCGCGGCGCGCAACATCACGCGCGGGCGCGTGTTTGATGAGAACTTCCTCATGAGCCTTGCGACCATCGGCGCGTTTTTCGTGCGCGAATATGCAGAGGGCGTCGCCGTGATGCTCTTTTATCAGGTTGGGGAGCTTTTTCAAAGCTACGCGGTGGAACGGTCCCGGAATTCAATCGCCGAGCTGATGGACATCCGCCCGGATTACGCGAACGTCCGGCGCGGCGGCGAACTCGTGCGCGTGGACCCCAATGAGGTTGAGGTTGGCGAGATCATCTTCATCAAGCCCGGCGAGAAAATCCCGCTCGATGCGGTGGTGGCCGAGGGAAGCTCCGCCATCGACGTTTCAGCCCTCACCGGGGAATCGCTGCCGCGCGAGGTCGCCCCGGGGGATGAGCTTTTAAGCGGCGGCATCAACCGAAGCGGCCTGCTTACCGCGCGCGTCACACGGCCCTTTGGCGAATCGACGGTCAGCAAGATTCTCGATCTTGTCGAGAATGCGGGCGAGAAAAAATCCGACTCCGAGCACTTCATCACGAAGTTCGCGCGCTACTATACGCCGGCCGTTGTTTTGGCGGCGGCGCTGCTTGCCATCGTCCCACCCTTGGTTATGCCGGGCGCGGCGTTTGGCGTGTGGATCTACCGCGCGCTTTCCTTCCTTGTGGTGTCCTGCCCGTGCGCGCTTGTGCTCTCGATTCCGCTGAGCTTTTTCGGCGGCATCGGCGGCGCGAGCCGGCGCGGCATCCTCGTCAAGGGCGGCAACTACCTCGAGGCGCTCGCCAAAACCGAAATTGTCGTGTTCGATAAAACGGGCACCCTCACGCAAGGCGTTTTTCGCGTGCAAAAGGTCGTGCCTGCGGCGCTTGAAAAAGAGGAGCTGCTCGCGCTCACCGCGCACGCGCAAAGCTACTCGAACCACCCGATCGCGCTCTCCCTGCGCGAAGCCTACGGTGGGGAGATCGACCGCGCGCGCGTCGCCCAAGCCCAGGAGATCCCCGGCTGCGGCGTGACGGCCATGGTCGACGGGCGCTTCGTTGCCGCCGGCAATGCGCGGCTGATGCAAAGGCTCGGCGTGGTTTTGCCCGAGGAGGATGATTTCCCCGGCACGGTCGTCCACGTCGCCGCGGACGGCGGCTACGCGGGCACGATCGGCATTGCCGACGAAGTAAAGGAGGATGCGGCGCAGGCCGTGCAAAGCCTCCGGGCCGCGGGGGTGAGGCGGATCGTCATGCTCACGGGGGATGCAAAGCGCATCGGCGAGCGCGTCGCGGGGGAACTCGGGCTCGATGAAGCTTACGCCGAACTTTTACCCGGCGGCAAGGTGCAAAAGCTCGAGGAGTTGCTCGCGCAAACATCCGCGCGCGGCAAACTTGCCTTTGTGGGCGACGGCGTGAACGATGCGCCCGTGCTCGCGCGCGCCGACATAGGCGTTGCGATGGGCGGCCTCGGGTCGGATGCGGCAATCGAAGCGGCGGATGTGGTCATTATGACAGACGAGCCCGCAAAGCTCGCCGTTGCGATGGGCATTTCAAAAAAAACGCTTCGCATCGTTAACCAAAACATCGTTCTGGCGCTTAGCATCAAAGCGGCGGTGCTCGCGCTCACGGCGCTTGGTTTGGCTTCCATGTGGGCGGCGGTGTTTGCGGATGTGGGCGTTGCGGTGCTTGCCATCCTCAACGCCATGCGCATGCTCGGCGGGAGGAAGTAAAAACCGCCCCGCACACCGGCAGCCGCCCGCATGCGCAGGCATGGTTTTCATTGCTATGTTTTTTATTATTAGAAGAACAACAACAGGCAAACGCCGGCGAGCAGCGCGGCCAAGGCGAGCGCCAGGAACGTTTCCCTCCTGTGCAGGATGCGGTGGGCGGCGGCCGGCATGGGCGTTTGCCGCGTAACATGGCGATAGCGCGCGCGCCTGCTGAAAAACAGCGGGAACGCGCCGAATGATAGGGCGACAAGCGCGCTGTCGATCAGGATGAGCACGAAGTACACACCGTCGTGCAGCATAAACAAAGTTGTGCTCACCAACGCCGCGGCGGCGAGCAGCGTCCACAAAATGGCCCAGCGCAGCGTGGCATGATAGGCCCGGTGCGCATATTGAAAATCGATCACCTCGTCGGGCTCCAACGGAACGGCAGCGGGGTCCTGTGTGAAAAAATAAAGGCGGCGGCGCAGGGGAATTACGCTCTCAATGTCGCCAATGCAAAGGAGCTGCCAGCCTTTCTTCAGCGCGATTTCAATGTTTTCACCAATTTGCTCGTCCCCTTTGGCGGTGCGCTTCGTGCCCTCGCTTGAGACGATGCCAAGGCGCGCGTTTTTCAGGCGCCGCTTTCGAAAGAAGAGAAAGTTTCCCCTGCATCGCTCAAGGACCCAGCCCGCTTCAAGCATATCGGTTAAAAAATCACGCAGCTCATCATTGCTGTAAATGCGCAAAAACACATATCGCATGGTTGTTTCCGCCAAGTCGTTCGCCTCCCTAGCCATAGTATGGGCCGCCGCCCGTTGTTGTTTTGCCGGTTGCATCACACGAGGTCATACTCCTTGAGCTTGTTCCAAAGCCCCCTCTCGCTGATGCCAAGCTCCGCGGCAATCAGTTTGCGCTTGCCGCCGTTCCGCTGGAAGGAAGAAACAATGGCCATGCGTTCAAGCTCTTGCAGCGTTTTTCCGAAAATCAGCTTTTCGGGCGCATCCGCCCCCGGCGCGGCATCCGTAACGCGATAGGGCAGGTCTTTTACGCGAATCCACTCGTCGCTCGCGACAATGCCGGCATACTCTATGGCGTTGGCGAGCTCCCGCACGTTCCCGGGGTAATGGTGCGCGTTGAGCAATTCCTGCGCTTCGGGCGTGATGCCGCGGATCCTGTGCGTCTTGCCAAGCAGGGTGCTGCTGCGACGGATGAAATGAGCGCATAAAAGCGGAATGTCTTCCGGGCGTTCGCGTAAAGGGGGAAGCTCAATTTCCAATGTGTTGAGCCGATAGAGCAACTCCTTGCGGAACAGCCCCTCTTTGACCATGGCGTTCAAATCCCGGTTTGTCGTTGCGATGATGCGCGTTTCAAAGCGGCGCAGTTCCCGTCCGCCAACGGGGGTGAAGGTCTGTTCTTCAAGCGCCCGCAAAAGCTTGGCTTGAAAGGGCAGCGGCATATCGCCGATTCCATCGAGGCAAAGCGTGCCCTGGTTCGCATAATAGAGCTTGCCCCGGCGCTCGTGCGTGGCGCCTTTGTAGCCGAAAAATTCTTCTTCGAGCTGATCCTCTTCCATGGCGGAGCAGTTGATGGTGACAAAATGTTTGCGCTTGCCCTGAAAATGGAGAATCTGCGCAACCATGCTTTTGCCGGTTCCGCTCTCGCCGGAGAGGAGTATGTTGGCGTCAACGTTGCGAAATTTGTCGATCATGCGGCTCACAGATTGAATGGCGGGGCTGTTCCCGATGAGCTCTCCCGCCCGCGCCTGGTCGCGCAGCTGCTCGTTCAGGTACGCAACGCTGTCGTTGAGCGCGAGGAACTCCAATGCCTGGCGGATGTAAATCTGCAGCTCTTCCAAATCGAGCGGCTTGGTCAGGTACGTAAACGCCCCCTGTTTCATCGCGCTTACGGAGGAGCGTATGCTGCCGTAGGCGGTCATCATCATCACGGCAACCCGCGGGTCGATCTGGCGAATCTCCTTGAGAATTTCAATGCCGTCATATTCGCCGACCACGAGATCCAACAGAACAAGGTCGAAGGATTCCGCGCGCAACCGTTCCAGCCCTTTGGCGGGGTCTGTTTCCCACGCAACTTCATATTCCGGCTGCAGTGCCAATGAGAGCGACACGCAAATGCTGTTTTCATCATCGATGATCAAAATACGGGATTGCATCGGTTAACTCCTTTCAAACAGGAGAGAAATCTCCGTGTATTCATTCTTCGTACTTTGAATTTCAAGCGTGCCGTTGTTTTCTTTAATATACTGCTCGCACAGCGCAAGGCCAAGCCCCGTTCCAGTTTCCTTCGTGGAGAAGAACGGGTCCCGGCACACGCTCAGTTCTTCGGGCGTCATGCCGATGCCCTCATCCCGCACAATCACGGCCACCTTGCCGCCGGCTTCTTCAACGCGCACTTCAAGCGTCAGCGGCGCATTTTGCGCGCCGTGCGCGCGTTTTTTCTCCATCGCCTCGATGCCGTTGATCAAAATGTTGATCAGCACCTGCCGAACCTGGTCGCGATCGGCCAAAATGCTAAGCTCCGGGGATAAGGAGCGCACCAATCGGAACGAGCTCTTTTGGAGCACCGGCTGAATGAGCAAAAGACAATCCCCCACCAGTTCGCTAAGCGCAATCCGCTCCGTAAAATGCCTCGCGGGCTTTGCATAGTGGATCAGGCTTTCGATGAGTCGGTTGATTCGGTCCACCTCTTCGGGCACAAAAAGGGCAAAGGACTGCTGCACGTTTTTATCATCGCCCTTCGTGCCGATGAGCGAGGCGAATGTTCGGATCGTCATGAGGGGATTCCGTATTTCATGCGCGATTCCCGTAGCGATGCGCGTGAGGGCGGAGCTTTTTTCTTTTTCAAATTCCGCCTGCTGCATCCGCTCGGCCTCAGTCATATCCTGAACACTCAATAAAACGCCGGCGACCGTGCCGTAGCGTTTGACCTGATAAATCAGGTATTGATACGAGCGCGTGCTAACGGGGCTTGTCCCGATGCGAATGCTGCCGTTTTCAACCGTTGTGCCGGGTTCAAAGACCGCATCGCCTTCGCGCAGCAAAATCTCGCGGAACACCGGCACGTCGAGCGCGCTGCCGCCCACACATGGTTCGGAGAGCCCGGCCATGGCGCATGCGCTCTTATTCATCATCGTGATGAGATAGTGCGGGTCAAAAAGCAGCATACCGCTTGGGGAATACTTGATGATGCGGTTTCGCAAATCATTTTCGCCCTGAATTTGCTCAAACTGCTTTTCCAATTCCGCGTTCGTCAGCCGGATCTGCTCGGTCTGCTCGGCGACCCGCCGCTTGAGTAGCCTTTGAATGCGGCGCATGATTAGGCTGTAACCAAGCGCCAGCGCGACGGCAATCGACGCGATGATCGCGGCCGTGCGCAAAACGCGTTCGAGCCGCGCTTCGTAATCCACGATCGGTAGCCATTGGTTGCGGATGTCCTCATATTGCTGCCCGGCCCTAAATTTGGAGATGCTGTCGTTCATCGCGCGCAGCAATTCGGCATCGTTCCTGCGCACGACAAGCGTAAATTCGATGGTGCCGAGGTAGTTATAGCGAACGGTATAGTTGTTTTCCTTGCCGTCGTTGATAAGCTGGTAGAGCAGGCTGTCCTTGACGCCGATCATGGCCGAACCCGGGTGCAGCTTATGGCGCTCGTAGACCATTTTCTGATTTCCGACGGCGATGAACTGCTGGATGCCGAGGTTGGCGAGCATGGTGTGGCGAATCGAGTCGGAGGAGAAAATGGCGCTCGTTTGATTCGCGCCGGGCGAAGGCGCGGCGTTGCTGACAATCATGCACAGCTGCGAGCTGGATAGCGCGTCGGTGTATAAGATAGACAGATCGTTTTTAACCGAGCCCGCAATCACGCCGAGAATCAAATCGATTTCGCCCTGTTCAAGCGCACCCAGGCAGGCGCGGTTCGTTTCAAAAGGTAAAAATTCGAATTCATAATTGCGGCTGCTGCCGATGGCGCGGAGCATATCTATGTGCATGCCCGCCGGCGCGCCCTTCGCGTCGAGGAACTGATACGGGGGCAAATTCGTATTAAACCCCACGCGCAGATATCGGTTGAGCGCTGTCGCGCGCGCGCTTAACAGCAGCGGCACCAGAAGTGCCACCAGCAGCAAACAGACGCGCAGCCTCTTGAATTTCATACGTTTCCCCCATCGGAAATTGCTTTATCATCATAATGGATTCATCACCCTTTTTCAACCCGCGCTTCCTATTACAGTGCGGGGATAGGGCGCTGCGGCGGGCGCGCCGGCTTTTATGCAAAGATTGCCGACCGTAAAGCGGCAAATTATGCCGATAGCCGGCAGAAATTGCATGGCGCGCGGATTGAAAAGCGAGCGGGCTTCTGACACAATAAAGCTGTAAAGACACCCTTGTTTCACATTGTGGACACGATATCGCTTTCGTGTATCAATCGGTAGTGGATAAGCCGGCATAACCCCGGCATATCGAACAGCACTCAAAAAAGACCTGCTGAAAAACGAGGAGGAAAAACATGAAAAAGGCCCAGAAATTTCTTGCGCTTGCGCTGAGCTTGCTGATGATGTTCGGCGTGTTCGGCTGCACGTCCGGCACAGTTGACAAACCCAGCGCATCCCCTGTCGCGCCGGACAAAACCACGGCTCCCGACGCAACGCCCGTCCCCGAGGATGTGAAGTATCAGGATACCATCACCATCGGCGTTGCCAACGACATCACCACTTTGGATCCCCAGGGTTCCAACACCGATGCGAACATGATGGCCTTCACGCTCACGCACGAAACCCTCGTGGAGGTTGATCCCGAAACAAACCAAGTCATCCCCGGCATGGCCACATCGTGGAAAGTTTCCGACGACGGCTGCACATTCACCTTTGAAATTCCGGACAATGTGAAGTTCACCGACGGCTCGCCCTGCACGGCGAACGACATCAAGTTCACCTATGAGCGCGCGAAGGAATCCTCCTTCACCAAGACGAAGGTTGAGCTTATTACCGACATCAAGGTGGTCGATGATACCCACGTCAGCATCACCATCGTAAAGCCTTCGCAGGAGTTTTTGCTGCTGCTCGCCCACCAGAGCATGTCCATCCTCTCCGAGAAGCTCGTCCCTGCGGATGAGTTCGGCTACCAGATCGGCACCGGCCTTTACCAGGTTGAAGAATGGATTTCGGGCGACCAGATTTCGTTTGTCCGCTCCGAGTATTTCCACGGCGCGCCCGCGCCGACAAGGCGGATCGTGTTCCGGCTCATCAAGGAAGAATCCTCCCGCCTGATCTCCCTGCAAACCGGCGAAGTCGATGTGTGTATCGATCCGCTGAGCACCGACCTTGCCTACATCGAGGACGATCCGGCCCTCGAACTGGTTAAAATTCCGAACTACGTGCTGCTTTACCTTGCCATCAACAACGAGCGCAAGGGCCTTGACGATGTGCATGTGCGCAAGGCGATTGCCTACGCCACCGATAAGGAATCGATGATCGCGGTGGGCTACAACGGCGAAGGCTTCGTGCATGACCACTGGGTCAACCGCGGGCAGTTCGGCTGGTTTGACGGCCTCGAAGCTTATGGCTACGATCTTGAGAAAGCCAAGGCCGAGTTGGCGCTGTCCCCCTATAAGCCCGGCGATTTGAGCTTCCGCGTCATTTATAACGGTACCGCCAAGGAAAACATGGCGCTTGTCCTGCAGGAGGATCTCTCCCAGATCGGCATTGGCCTTGAGCTTATCAAGCTCGAAACCGCGGCGCTGAAGGGAATCCTCAACGATGCGGCGCTCGACTATGACTTCTGCCTGTATCAGTTCACCGATAACCTCGGCACGGACTTCACGCTGCGCAACCAGTTCGGCTCCTATGATGATAACGGCACGCTCAAGAAGAACGGCTCCAACCGCGCCAACATGAAGGATGCCACCTACAACAAGATGATTGACGACGCCCTCGTCGAGCAGGACCCTGCCAAGCGCGAAAAGATGTATAACGATATCGAAGTGTATCTCAACAGCCTCGTGCCCATCGTTCCCATCGCGACCTCCTATGTCAACGTCGGCGTCAAGCTGGGGTTGAGCGGCGTGAAGTGGAACGGTACCGCGAAGCACGATTACCGTTACATCTGCCTGCCCGAAGCCTAAAAAACAACGTGTCGGAAGCGAGGGGCCGCAAGGCCCCTCGCAAAGAACCTGTACGATCGCCGGCGGCGTGCTGAACCGCGGTACGCCATTGGCAGTTCGCCAACGAGGAGAAAAACATGCATCGTTATATTATCAAGCGATTGCTGATGGTCATCCCGGTTCTGCTCAGCGTCGCTTTCATCATTTTCGCCATTATGGACGTCGCCGAGGGCGATCCGGTCTATTCGGTTGTCAGCGCCGACGCTACGGAAGAAGAAATCCAGGCGCAGCGCGAGGCGATGGGGCTGACCGGCTCCCTTGTCGAGCGGTATTTCCGCTATGTCAAAGGCATGTTTACGGGCAATCTGGGCAAATCGTTTGTTTCCAAGCGCGATGTTATGCAAACCTACCTCACGCGCTTGCCCAACACGCTCATGCTTTCTTTCGTCACAATGGTCGTGGCGCTGGGCATTTCCATTCCGCTTGGAATTATTGCGGCGGTCAACCAAAACTCCCTGAAAGATACCGTTTCGATGATCCTTGCGCTGCTTGGATTATCCATGCCGAACTTCTGGCTGGGGCTTTTGCTGATCATCGTGTTTTCGCTCAAGCTCGGCTGGCTTCCTTCCGGCGGCTATGAGGAAGGGTTTAGAAGCCTGATTTTGCCGGCGTTTACGATAGGCGCCGGGCTTGCCGCGTTTATGACGCGCTCGACGCGCTCCTCCATGCTCGATGTGATCCGGCAGGACTATTTGCGCATGGCCCGTGCAAAGGGTGTGCCGGAGCGTAAAATCATTCGCAAGCACGCGCTGCGCAACGCCCTCATCCCGATTATCACGGTCTTTGGCGTGCAGTTCAGCAACGTCCTTGGCGGGTCGGTGCTGGCTGAAACCGTTTTTGCCTGGCCGGGCGTCGGGCGGCTGGTCGTGGACGCAATCGATCAACGCGATATTCCGACCGTTACGGGCGCTTTGGTCATGACGACCATGCTCGTGACCATTGTGAACCTTTTGATCGACATCGTCTATGCGTACGTGGATCCGCGCATCAAGTCGCAGTACGTGAAATGAGGGGCCTGATCGTGAAGAAGAAAGAACGAATCTCTCAAAAATATAAAAAACGCAGTTCGCTCGTGTCCATGTGGCGGCAGCTGCGCAAGAACAAGGGCGCGATTCTCGGCGTTATTTTGCTCGTTGTGATCATCGGCGTCGCTTTGGCTTCGCCCTATATCTTCAACTACGAAAAGCAGGTCGTTGCCAACAACATCAAAGAGCGCCTGCAGGCGCCTTCGGCCAAGCATTGGTTTGGCACGGACGACATGGGGCGGGATATCTTCGCCCGCGTGTGCTACGGCGCGCGCTATTCGCTCGCGGTGGGCGTCATCGCGGTGATGTTCGCGCTTGTGTTCGGCGTCACGCTCGGCGCGGCGGCGGGGTATATCGGTGGTGTGTTCGAAGATATTACGATGCGCGTCTGCGATATTTTCTCGTCGATCCCAAGCGTGCTAATGGCGATTGCGGTCGTATCGGCGCTCGGCAAAAGCACGTTTAACCTGATGATCGCCGTTGGCATTGCAAGCACGGCGCCGTTTATCAGGGTGGCTCGCGCGGCGGTGCTGACCATTCGCGGTGAGGAATATATCGAATCCGCCAGGGCCATCGGTTCGCCGGAGTGGTTGATCGTCGTCTCCCATATTCTGCCCAACTGCGTATCTCAAATTATCGTTCAGGCTACGCTTCGAGTCGGCTCGGCCATCATTTCCGCCGCACAGCTGAGCTTTCTTGGCCTTGGCGTGCCGGCGCCCGCGCCGGAGTGGGGCAGCATGCTTTCGGCAGGCAGAGCCTACATCAGGGATTATAGCTATATGACGCTGTATCCGGGCCTTGCCATCATGGCGACCGTGCTCTCGCTCAACCTCATAGGCGATGGGCTGCGCGATGCATTGGACCCCAAGCTGAAGCGATAAGCGGGCAGTAAAGGAGCAAACGATGAACGAACATACGAACAATTTAATCTTGGATATTGAGAACCTCGTCGTCCGCTACGAAACGGAAGACGGCATCGTCCATGCGCTCAACGGCATTGATCTGCAGCTTGGCTACCGGCAAACCCTCGGTTTGGTCGGCGAAACCGGCGCGGGCAAAACGACGGCCGCGCTGGCCATGCTGCGCCTTGTTCCCGACCCGCCCGGCATCGTCGAATGCGATAAGCTCATGATCGAGGGGCGCGATATTTTAAACCTTCCCGCCGCTAAAATGGACGAAGTCCGGGGCAAGGATATTTCGATGATCTTCCAGGACCCCATGACGGCGCTCAACCCCGTGTTCACCGTGGGCGAGCAGATTGCGGAGAGCTTGCAGATGCACGAGAACATGGATAAGCACGCCTCCATGAAGCGCGCGCGGGAGATGCTCGAGCTCGTCGGCATACCGGGAAACCGCGCCAACGACTACCCGCACCAATTTTCCGGCGGCATGAAGCAGCGCGTGGTCATCGCCATTGCGCTTGCCTGCAACCCCAAGCTTTTGATCGCCGACGAGCCGACGACCGCCCTCGACGTGACCATCCAGGCGCAGGTGCTCGAGCTGATGAGCGAGCTCAAGGAGAAGTACAACACTTCCATGATTATGATAACCCATGATCTTGGCATTGTTGCGGAGGTGTGCGATACCGTCGCCGTCATGTACGCCGGCCGGATCATCGAGCAGGGAACGCTTGAGGATGTGTTTGAACACACGAAGCACCCCTATACGGAGGGGCTGTTCAACTCGCTGCCCAATATCAAAAACCGCACCGTGATGCTCAACCCTATCAAGGGGCTCATGCCCGATCCAACCGATTTGCCGGAGGGCTGCGCTTTTGCGCCGCGCTGCGATTATGCGACGGAAGCCTGCCTGCGCCGCCAGCCCGCGCTCACGCAAGCCGGCCCGACGCATCGGTTCGCCTGCATCGCCTATGAGCAAGAGGGCTTCCACATCAAAAGGGGGAACAGATAATGGCAGACAGCATTCTCGAAGTTCGAAACCTCAAAAAATATTTCAAAACGAATAACGGCATGCTGCACGCCGTCGATGATATCAGCTTTGATTTGCAGGCGGGCCGCACGCTTGGGCTCGTGGGCGAGTCCGGCTGCGGCAAATCCACGACGGGGCGCTCCATTTTGCGCTTAATCGAGCCGACTTCGGGCCAGGTCTTTTTCGAGGGGAAGGATATCACAAAGCTTTCCAAGGGGCAGATGCGCCACACGCGAAAGGATATGCAGATCATCTTCCAGGACCCGTTCTCCTCGCTCGATCCCAAAAAGACGATTCACCAGATTATTGCCGAGCCGATTCGCATCAACCGCATCCTCGTCAACAAGCACGAAATTGAAGACAGGGTGCTCGAGCTGATGGAAACCGTCGGCCTTGCGGAGCGGCTTATCAACAGCTACCCGCACGAGCTGGACGGCGGCCGGCGGCAGCGCATCGGCATCGCCCGGGCGCTCGCGATGCAGCCGAAGCTTATTGTTTGCGATGAACCGGTTTCCGCGCTGGATGTATCCATCCAGGCGCAGATTTTGAACCTTCTCAAAGAGCTGCAGCAGAAGATGCACTTAACCTACATCTTTATCACGCATGACTTGTCGGTCGTCAATCACTTTTCCAACGACATCGCGGTCATGTACCTCGGCTCCATCGTAGAGAAAGCGCCCGCGGAAGAACTGTTCCAAAACCCCATCCACCCCTATACAAGGGCGCTCCTTTCCGCGATTCCCGTGCCGGATCTTTCCCACAAGCGGCAGCGCATCTCCCTCAAAGGCGAAATTACAAGCCCCGTCAACCTGCCCGACGAATGCCGCTTTGCCAACAGGTGCTTCGAATGCCAGGACATCTGCCGCATGGGCGTTCCCAAGCTCGTGGAAGTGTCCCCCGATCATTTTGTGGCATGTTTCAGGCATGCGCCTGATCCGCGCGCCTAGGAGGGGGGCGAAGCATGTTCACCATTCGTGAATTGACATACGCGTCCATCGCCATCCGCATTTTGGCAGCGATTCTGCTCGGCGGCGTGATCGGACTGGACCGCGGCCTCAAGAACCGCCCCGCGGGGTTGAGAACCTACATGCTCGTTTGCCTTGGCGCGTGCATCGTCATGATCACAAATCAATATGTCTTTCAGGCGTTCAAGGTCGGCGATCCCGTGCGCATGGGCGCGCAGGTCATCAGCGGCATCGGCTTCCTCGGCGCCGGGACGATTATTGTGACGGCGCGGAACCAAATCAAGGGCTTGACGACGGCGGCGGGGCTATGGGCGAGCGCGTGCGTCGGGCTTGCGCTCGGCATCGGGTTATATGAAGTCGCGGCACTCGGCGGCGTCAGCATTTTTCTTGTGCTGACATTGATGCATAAATTGGACCATTTCATGCGCCAGAGCACGAAGAATTTTGAAATTTATGTGGAGCTGAACAAGGGCGTACCGCTGGGAACATTCCTCGATGATGTGCGTTCCCGCCACTATGAGCCGAGCAACCTCCAAATGCAGCTGGACAACACCTCTGAAGCTAATGTGATCGCCTTTAGCGTCACGCTTAAAGGTTTGGAAAAAGTTACCCATGATGAGATTGTGCAAAGCGTGAAAGCCATGAACGGCGTCAGCTATTTAGAAGTGCTGTAAAGGGCAAAACGCTTGTCGCGTAAAGCAAAACGGTTCGCCGTTAATAGTCGGGCAAAGGAAAAACAAGCTAAGGCCGAGGGGCTGATTGCGCAGGAGCAGTCAGCCCCTTTAAGTGTTGATGATGGCGAGGATGCGTGCGGCTGCTGCATCTTTTCAAGCTCTTATCCTTTACGCCGCGGGCTTTTGCACGCCGTTGACAAGCCTGCTCACAGCGCATGGCTCTTCGGGAAGCCTATCGGGATGTGACGCTACGCATTGCTATTTATGATACGCTGGGATTTATTCTTATTGACAAATATATAATGACAGCATATAATGACATATAACAACATATGTCATATTGAATTCTATGAGCGAGATGATTAACGAGATGATTAAAATGAATATACAGGATGTTGCTTCTTTACCGGAAATATTGGTTTTTGATCGGGTATCCTCAGGCCCAGAGTATGATGGAAAGGCCGATACCTACCGTATACGCTACAAATCCGACGATTGCGAGGTCGAAGGTTATTTTGCCGCTCCAAAGGATATGGAAGGCCCTTTGCCCGCCATCATATTCAACCGGGGAGGCAATCGCGAGTTCGGCAAACTGCTTCCGGGCACGATAAGCCGTTATGCCGCCTATGGTTATGTATGCCTTGGCACCCAGTACAGGGGCAATTGCGGAGGAACAGGCCTGGAGGAGTTTGGCGGCGCCGAAGTCAACGACGCGATAAAGCTCATCGACATTGCCCTGAAGCTTCCTTTCGTGCGCAAGGAGGGCGTGTATATGGCGGGTCACTCCAGAGGGGGCATGACCACCTATATCGCCTGCGCCAGGGACCATCGCATAAAAGCCGCCGCCATCGGGGCGGGCCTCGCGGACAGCTTCATCATGTTTGGGCGCAAAAAAGAGCCGATGGCGGAAGTATATCTTGACCTCGTGGGAGCGACGCCCGAACAGAAGCCTGAGGAATATGTGAAGCGCTCCGCTACGATGTGGGCGGATAAGATAATACCGCCCATCCTCATCTGCCAGGGTACCGACGATTGGCGGGTGGAGCCGGAGCAGGCATATAAAATGGATCGCGCTCTTGCCGCGGCGGGGAAAGAGCATAAGCTCATAGTTTATGAAGGCGCTGACCATTCGCTTGCCGGCACCAGCTATATACAGGATGTTGTCAACTGGTTTAAAGCTCATCCTTTGGATGAATAACGGGCAATGGCTTAGATTTAACCGACGGGCGGATATCGCCGTTGTTAAATAAAAAAAGAAAAGGAAGAGGGAGAAATGAAGAAGATTCTTTGTCTGGTAGTAGCCGCTGTGATGCTGCTTGCCCTGACTGCTTGCAACACCGCCAACGGACCCGGAAACACGGGAGCTCCCGTGAAAACAGGCACTGACAATCCTGATGCCACCCCCGCGCAAGATCCCCAAACTGAAAACAGCGCTCACAGGGATATGCTGACCGTTGCCATAAGCCGTGAACCCAAGTCGCTCATACCTTATGGCTCCAACGACACCGGCACCAGTTATATCGTGAGCCAGATCTATGAGGCGTTGCTTGCCACCGATCAGAACATGCAGCTGATCCCCTGCCTTGCGACCTCTTGGGAGCAGGTGGACGATACCCATTATCGTTTTCATCTTCGTGATGATGTCACATTCCACAACGGCGTGAAGTTCACCGCAGCCGACGTGCTCTATACCTTTGAGCAGAACAGCGCCAGCGAAGCCACCGCCTCCACCATTGGCCCCGTGGATATCGCCAACTGCGTTATTGAGGATGACTACACCATAGTCATTGCTCTGAGCGATGCTTACCCCGCATTCCTCAATATCTGCTCTTTGGATATCGCCTCTATCGTCTGCAAGCAGGCCATGGAAGCCGATCCTCAAGGCTATGCTGCCATGCCTATCGGCACCGGTCCCTTTAAGTTTGTTGAATGGGCCACCGGCGATCATCTGACCTTTGATGCCAACACCGAATGGTGGGGCGGCAAGATTAATTTTGACAAGCTCCTTCTCCGTTACATCCCTGAAGCTTCCACCAGAGCTATCGAAGCCGAGAGCGGCGGCGTGGACATCGCCCATGTCACAGTGTCCGACGCCGGCAACATCGAGGCCAACCCTGACAAAACTCTTCTTGTTCAGCAGATACTCAACACCGCGTACGTTTCCTTCAACTGCAGCGTTGCTCCTTTTGACAATGTGAAGGTCCGCCAGGCCATCTCCCTTGCCATCGATAAGGATGCTATCGTGAAGGCCACTTACCTTGGCTACGGCGAAGTCGCAAAGTCCTTCCTCGCTCCCAACATTTGGGGCTATCACGAGGCCGAAAGCGAATTTTCCGGCTATAACGTGGAAAAAGCCAAGCAGCTCATGGCCGAGGCCGGCTATGCCGATGGTTTTGCCTGCACGATGGTCTCCAACGCTTCCCAGTCCACCGCTGAGATGGTCCAGGCCTTCCTCAAGCAGATCGGCATTGAAGTCACCCTAAACGTCACCGACTTCTCCAACTGGCTGGACGCTATCGTCAACGGAAAGCAGGAAATGTACATCGGCGGCTGGACGGTTCCTTCCGGCGACGCTACCGAAGCTTTCTCTGCCTTCGATTCTGCCAACTTCGGTTCAGGCGGCAATCGCTCCTTCTATGCTAATGCGGATGTGGATGCGCTTATAGCAACCATCAACACCGAAACAGATTCCAGCGCCCGCTATCAGGCCTGCGTTGATCTGCAGGAGCTGTTGGCAGACGAGTGCGTTACAATAGGCCTTAACGTAGGCGTTACCCTCTATGCATACGACAACACCATCTCCGGTTTCTATGTCCTTCCCACGCAGAGCCCCGTGTTTGCGAACATTGTTTTTGCTAAATAACCGATTACATGGGAGTAGGGGCTGCATTCAGCGGCCCCTATTCTTGGAAAAGACAAGGGAGGGATACACCCATGGGAAGATACATTCTAAAGCGGCTATTGATGCTGATCCCTGTAGTTTTGGGAGTAGTGTTTATAGTGTTCACCATTCTGCGCCTTTCTCCAAACGACCCAATACGCACAGTTCTGGGCGATATGGCCACCCAGGAAGCGGTTGATGCCATGAGGGATGAAATGGGCTTGAACGACCCGTTTTTTGTGCAATTCTTCAATTATATTAAAAATATAGTGACAAAATTTGATTTTGGCGTTTCATATGTGAACCGCCATCCCGTGGTTGATGAAATAATAGACAGGTTCCCCATAACATTGCAGCTCGCTATATTCAGCACGCTGCTTGCGGGGCTTATCGGCATACCTCTTGGCATAATCTCAGCGGTTAAGCAGTACGGTTTGCTGGATAACATCTCCAGCGTTTTTGCTTTGATATTTCTTGCCATGCCGGGCTTCTGGCTGGCGTTGATATTGATAATTCAATTCTCGCTGAACTGGAAGTGGTTCCCGGCTTCAGGATGGTACGGTATAAAGTATATGGTGCTGCCCATCATCGCCACCGGCACCGGCTGCATCGCGGGTATCATGCGCACCACCCGCTCCAATATGCTTGAGATCATCCGGCAGGATTATATCCGTACCGCCAGGGCCAAGGGATTAAAGGAAAACGCCATAATCATGAAGCATGCGCTGCGAAACGCCCTTATCCCCGTAGTGACGCTCATGGGCTTGCAGTTTGGGCGCCAGCTTAGCGGCGTGTTCGTAATCGAAACCATTTTTGCGATTCCCGGCCTTGGCAAACTGTTGGTGGACGCTTGTTCCATGAAAAATATACCGATTGTGCAGGGCGGGGTTATTTTCATCGCTGTTGTGTACGGCTTTGTAAACCTGTTGGTAGATATAATCTATGGCTTCATTGATCCCAGGATATCCTCTATGTATAGGAGAAAGGGTGTGAAAAAGCATGCGCAGGGATAAAAAAAGGCTGGTGCAATCCGACGCCTGGCGCCGCTTTCTGAAGAATAAGCTCTCCATCGCGGGGCTTGTGGTGCTTGTGATCTTCATACTGGTGGCACTATTTGCAGACCAGCTTGCTCCTTACGATTATTCGGAGCAGCATCTTAGCAATACTTATTGTTCTCCCTGCAAGGAATTCCCTCTTGGAACAGATAATCTTGGCCGCGATATGTTGAGCCGTATCATATACGGCACCCGTATATCGCTTGTAATCGGCTTTGCGGCGGTGGGCATCTCGCTTATTCTGGGCTCTGTTTTAGGCTGCATCGCAGGTTATTATGGCGGTATCACCGATACCGTTATTATGCGTATCATGGACGTGATGCTTGCGGTGCCAAGCGTGCTGCTGGCAATCGTTATTGCATCTGTCCTTGGCTCGGGCGTGTTCAATCTGATACTTGCCATCGGCATTGCGTCTATCCCCTCCTATGCCCGCATCGTCCGGGCCTCCATCCTCTCCATTCGGGATCAGGAATACATCGAGGCGGCAAGGCTAAGCGGCTGCTCCGATATGCGCATGATATTGAGACATATATTGCCCAATATACTTGCTCCGATCATCGTCCAAACCACCCTTGGCCTTGGCCTTGCAATACTGAACGCTTCGGGCCTGAGCTTCCTTGGCCTTGGGGTAAAGGCGCCCATGCCCGAATGGGGCTCCATGCTGGCGGCAAGCAGGGGAGATATGCGAAACTACCCCTATCTTGTCACTTTTCCCGGTATTGCAATCGTGTTGGTGGTGCTTGCCTTGAATATGGTGGGCGATGGATTGAGAGACGCCCTTGACCCCCGCATGAAGAGCTGAGGTGATTTAAATGAACAAGCAATTAGAAATAAAAAATCTCTGTATCGATTATAAGACCGATGAAGCAAGGGTCCATGCGGTCAACGGCCTTGATCTGACGATAGAGAAAGGCGAATGCTTGGGCCTTGTGGGTGAGACCGGCGCGGGGAAGACCACCACCGCCCTGGGCATACTGCGCCTGCTTCCGAATCCTCAAGGGCAGTACGTTTCAGGCGAGATACTGTTCAATGATATAAACCTAAGAAAGATCGGCGAAGCGGCCATGAGGGAGATCCGGGGCAAGTGCATCTCCATGATATTTCAGGACCCGATGACTTCTCTTAACCCCGTGCTCCCCGTTGGCGAGCAGATAGCCGAGGTGATTAAGCTCCACGAGAAATGCGGCAAGGGAGCGGCTATGGATAAAGCCAAGAAAATGCTCACGACCGTTGGTATATCCGCGGAGCGCTCCGATGAGTATCCCCACCAGTTTTCCGGTGGAATGAAGCAAAGGGTGGTCATAGCCATCGCCCTTGCCTGCAACCCTGAACTGCTCATTGCGGACGAACCCACCACTGCTTTAGATGTGACCATTCAGGCGCAGGTGCTGGAGCTTATGC
>CAZJIS010000016.1:7914-31446 GCA_964546125.1 uncultured Clostridium sp. | reverse complement strand
AACCGCCGTGTTATAAAAACAGGCGGGATAACATTAACAACATTTTCAGTTTTCAGAGAGTGTAAGCTTAGAATTTCGGACATGAGAAAAGCCAGCAAACCCTTGAGTTTACTGGCTTTTTTGGCGGAGAGGGTGGGATTCGAACCCACGTGAGGTTTCCCTCAAACTGATTTCGAGTCAGCCCCGTTATGACCACTTCGATACCTCTCCATATTCAATTAGCGCGAAAAAACATGATTTCGAGTCAGCCCCGTTATGACCGCTTCGATACCTCTCCATCGATCGCCGGCGGGAAGCGCGTGATCCCGGACGCGAAAACGATTATATAATAAAAGGCGGCCGAATGCAAGCGTAACCGATGCGAAAAGGTGCGCATAACATGGATTACCGGGCGTGTGCGTTCGGCTGCGCGCGAAGCCCGAAATCAGTCAAGGAGGACACGATCGTGTATAGAACAAGCGTGTGCAACCGCGCGGCGACATGGGACGCGCCGCCATGCTGCGGCACGACCACCGTGCCTGCGGGTTCCGCGTGCCAAAGCAATGTTTGCGGCGAATCCACATGTGGCGATCCCCGCCGGCTTGCGACGTTGATGATGGAAGATCAGGTGTATGACGAAGGCTTCTGCCCGTCGGAAGCCCTCTCGTGCGGTACGATGTTCCCGTGCCTAGTGATGTGAAAGGGGAGGGAAGAGGCATGGATAACACCGAGATGGCGCTTTTGAACAAAATCAGGGAATATCAGTTCGTGTGCGTGGAGCTGAATCTCTACCTGAATACGCATCCCGATGATGAGGCTGCGCGTGCGGACTACCTGTGCTACAGCAGGCGACTGACCGCGCTCATCGACGAGTATGACCAGCTCTACGGGCCCCTCATGAACTTTGGGCATTCACCGACGGAAACGGGCAGTTGGGCGATGTCCGGGTGGCCGTGGGAATAAGGAGGAAATATGTGGATCTATTCTAAACAATTGATGTATCCGGTTAACATCACCAAGCCTGATCCAAGGATGGCAAAGTTCCTCATGGCGCAGTATGGCGGACCCGATTCGGAGCTTGCCGCAGGATTGCGTTATCTCACGCAGCGCTTCACCATGCCCGATGACCGCTGCCGGGCTACGCTTAACGACATCGGCACGGAGGAGCTCGCGCATTGGGAAATGCTGGGCGTTATGATCTACCAATGCCTGCAAGGGGCTTCCTGCAAAGAACTTGAAGCCGCCGGGATGCTCGGCTATTTCACCATGCACAGCCATGGCGTATTTCCCGCCGATCCCAACGGCGTGCCTTTTACCACGGCCTATATCGCCTGTACAGGCGACCCCATCGCCGATCTTGTGGAGGATCTTGCCGCGGAGCAAAAAGCGCGCGCGACCTACGAGCACCTGATGACCCTCACCGACGATCGCGCTTTAATCGACCCGCTGCGTTTTTTGCGCGAGCGCGAGATCGTGCATTACCAGCGCTTTGGCGAGTGCCTCAACATCGTGCAGGGTATGCAGGATGCGGACATGAGAAAATGCCAGGCCGGCGCCTATATGCGCTGAATCCCTCAGCCGCCGGAAGCCGCGAAAACGAGGCCGCCGCATTTTTTCGTGCGGCGGCCCGATCTTATTTAATATGGATTTTTAATCGCCGTTTGTCAGCTTTTGAAATAGATCCATAAGCTCAATGAATTTTTGTGAATGGCCGCCCATATCGGGGTGATACTGCTTTGCCAACTGGCGGAACTTCTTTTTAACGGCAAAACTGTCGGCGTCATATGGCAGCCCAAGCTGAACCAATAAGGCTTTATCAAAATGCGGGCCGCCCTGAAAGGACAGGTGTTCGAGAAAGTCACCATAGATAAACGCTAAAAATTCCCCGGCGATTCGCTTATATTCATCTGCATCGATCGAAAGCAGATAGGGTAGGGGATATTTGACATTCCGTTTGCCGCTCAAATCAAAAAACTCATGCCACAACAAAGGCCGGCTTTCATAACGATTCTTTCCGGAGCGCAGTTCGATCTCCAGACTTTTCAGTTTCCTGATTTTTTGTTTTATGTCGATCAAATCCATAGGCGGCTTCCCGGTCAAACTCAATGCAAATGCGATTGAAGCCACATCGCCTGATAACAGCTTTTCATAGATGCGATAATAATTTTCATGCCGTTCATCCTTCGTCCGTTTGGCTGAAGTCCTTGATCTTTTGATACCATTCCGGCGATGACGCCCCATGCAATGATTATAGGCTATTTCCCCACGCATTTCCACCCCGCATACCCAAAGAAACAAAGGGGCGAAAACAACCGTTTCCGTCCTGTTCGTTTCCTATATTAAATTGAAACCTTAGGGCCAGCCGTTCCTCTTATGCCAAGAGCACGCGGTCGGTGGCGAGGCGCTCGCCGCTTGCCTGCGCGAACTTCTCCATCAAATCCCCCACGCTCAGGCGGCGCTTTTCAGCTTCGGGAATGTCGAGGATGACGCTGCCTTTATCCATCATAATGAGGCGGTTGCCATAGGCGAGGGCCTGCTTCATGTTGTGCGTCACCATCAGCGTCACAATGCGGTTGTCGCGCACAATCTTATCGGTCGCGGCCATCACCTTTTCGGCGGTGTGCGGGTCGAGGGCGGCGGTGTGCTCGTCAAGCAGCAGCAAGCGCGGTTTTTGCAAGGTGGCCATCACGAGCGTGAGCGCCTGGCGTTGCCCGCCCGAGAGCGTGCCGACTTTCGCCGTCAGGCGCGTTTCAAGGCCGAGGCCGAGGGGGGCGAGGATCGACTTGTAACTTTCGCGCTCCTTTGGCGGCACGCCCCAGCAAAGGCCGCGTTGCTTGCCGCGCCGCATCGCGAGGGCCAGGTTCTCGTCAATGCCCATGTTTGCGGCCGTTCCCATCATCGGGTCCTGAAACACGCGGCCAAGGAACTTTGCGCGTTTATATTCGGGCATGCGTATCACATCCGTGCCGTCGATCATGATGCTGCCGCTGTCAATTGGGAATACGCCCGCAATGGCGTTGAGCAGCGTCGATTTGCCCGCGCCGTTGCCGCCGATCACGGTCACAAAATCGCCCTCGCGCAGGGTGAGCGAGAGGTTCGTGAGCGCCGTGCGCTCGTTGATGCCGCCCTTGTTGAACGTTTTTTTTAAACCATATATCGTGAGCATGCGGGGTTCCTCCTATGCGCGCCTTGTGTATTTGCTAAGCTTCTCCCGCGCTGCGGGCATCGCGAGCGCAAGCGCTACGGTGATGGCGGTAAAAAGCTTAAGGTCCGTCGTTTCCATGCCGAGTTCGAGTACCAGCGCGATGATTAAGCGGTAGGCGATGGCGCCGAGGACGAGGGAGACGAGCGTGTTGAAGAAGTTGCGCTTGCCAAAGAGCACCTCGCCGATGATTACCGACGCAAGGCCGATGACGATCGCGCCCGTGCCCATTTGGATGTCCGCGTATTGCTGGTGCTGGGCGATGAGCGCGCCGGCAAGGGAAGCAAGCGCGTTGCTGAGCATCAGCCCGAGGACGATCATCGTGTCGGTGTTCACGCCTTGCGCGCGGATCATGCAGGGGTTGTTGCCCGTGGCACGGATAGCGCTGCCAAGCTCCGTGCCAAAAAACCAGTAGAGAAGCACGATGAGGACGGCCGCGCACGCGAGGCCGAGCGCCAGCGCGGCGTTTTTCTGAGAAAGGCCGAGCGCCTGCAGCGGCGTATAGATATTGTCGATCTTGAGCAGCGAGATGTTCGCTTTGCCCATGATGCGGATGTTGATCGAGTAGAGCGCGATCATCGTGAGAATGCCCGAAAGAAGGCCGGGTATTTTGAGCTTTGTATGTAAAAGCCCGGTCGCCGCGCCGGCCGCGATGCCGCCGAGCATGGCGGCGCCCGTCGCAAGATAAGGGTTTGCGCCGTCCATGATGAGGCGCGCGGCGATGGCGGCGCCCGTCACGAGGCTGCCGTCCACGGTCATGTCCGCATAATTGAGCACGCGGTAGGTGATGAATACGCCGATCGTCATCACCGCCCAGAGAAGGCCTAGCGATACCGCGCCATGAAGAATTTGAAGCATTGATGTTTCTCCTGTTTTTGTCGTTGCGCGCGGATGCACGGGGAGGCTCCCCGCGCACCCGCTTTGCGGCAGGCCCGCCTTAGGGCGTGACGATGTATTGCCTAAGCTCTTCGGGGATGGTGAGGCCAAGCGCCGCCACGGTGTTGGCGTTGATCGTGAAGTCGAAGTTCTGCAGCGATTCTACGGGCATCGTCGCGGTAGATTCGCCCCTTAACACGCGCACGGCCATTTCGCCGGTCTGGTAGCCGAGGTTATAGTAGTTGATGCCAAGCGTTGCAAGGCCGCCCGCGAGCACCATGTTCGATTCGCCGCAAATGACGGGGATCTTCGCCTCCTCCGCGACCGCGCCGAGCGTGGGCATGGCGGCCGCGAGGGTGTTATCCGTGGGAACGTAAATGGCTTCGCACTTGCCCACAAGGGATTGGGCCGCCTGCTGCACATCGTTGCCGTTGGTCACGGTCTGCACGACCACCGTGAGGCCGCGCGCCTCGGCTTCTCCTTTGGCGATGTTCGCCTGGAGCACGGAGTTATCCTCGCTCGAGTTGTAGATGATGCCGATGGTCTTTGCCTCAGGCACAAGCTTTGCAAGCAGTTCAATCTGCTCGGCGATGGGGTTCATGTCGTTCGTGCCGGTGACGTTGCCGCCGGGGGTTTCGGCGGAATCTACAAGGCGCGCGTCCACGGGGTCTGTCACGGCGGTGAAGAGGATGGGGATTTCGCTCGTTGCGGCGGCGATGGCCTGCGCGGCGGGCGTTGCGATGGCGAGCACGAGGTCGACTTTGTTGCTGATGAAGCGGTCGCGCATCGCCGAGAGGTTGTTGCTGTCCTGCTGCGCGTTTTGCACATCATAACTCACATTGATGCCCTCAATGTAGCCATTGTCGGCAAGCGCCTGCACAAAGCCCTCGCGGGCGGCGTCGAGCGCGTTGTGGGTGACGTATTGCAAAATGCCGATGGAGATCATCTCTTCGGCCGTTTGCGTTTGTGCGGGGATGGGCGTTTCGGGCGGTTGCGGCGCGGGGGTCGCGTTTTTATCGCCGGCGGAGGGGAGCTGCACGGAATCGCCGCAGGCGGCAAGGCCGAGGCAAAGGGCCAGCACGAGGAGCAGGGCGAGCGCGGTTCGAATGGGTTTCATAAGTTCCTCCTAAAATATATAAAATTCGCGGGTAACGGCTTTGGGGCGGCGGGTAACAAAAAAGCCCGCCCCTTGATTCAACATCAAAGGACGGACGCTATGCCGTGTTACCACCTTTGTTCGCTTCCGCCTCGCGGCAAAAGCCTCATCGAGTACCATCATACTCTATCGCTGTAACGGGCGACCCCGGCTCCGTTCTACTCGGCTTTCGCCTTTCCTCGGGCTGCTGTACGGATGAATTCAAAACGAAACCTTGCCCCTCGCACCGACCGGGAACTCTCTGTAAGGCTTGAGCGTTTCTACGTTTCCGCCTGCTCGCATTTGATTAGGTTGCATTATAGCGCGCCCTTTCGGGGCTGTCAACACCAAAATATATTATTTTTGGCTTTGCCGGCAAAAAACATCAAAAGCTCGCCGCCGCCCGCGCTTATTTCAGCATAAATCCCCGTCATTTCTTACGGGAAGGGGAGGGGGGCTTTGTCCGCCGTATATTTGTCCATCCGCCCGCATACCTTATGCCAAAGCTATACTTGAAGGGGAAAAGCATATGAAAAAACGGCGGCGCGGCGGGCTGATCGTCAACCTCTTCCTCACCCTTGTTATCGTTAGCCTGTATGCGCTCACAAGCGGTGCGGATGCGGTGCAGACCATGGCGGCGCTTTACGCGGGGCCGGTCTACCGCGGAAGCGCAAAGGATGCGCTCGCGCTTGAATTCGCGGTCGATTGGGACGCGGCCGCAATAACGGACATCCTTGACGTGCTTCTTGAAAAGGGCGTTCGGGCGACCTTTGCCGTGAGCGGCGCCTACGCGCGGCTTCGCCCGGATATGGTGCGCCGCATGGCCGATGAGGGCCATGAACTCGCCACGATGGGCGATATCCCTTCCTTTGACGGGAACGCCGTCGCCATCAAAGACGATCTTGAAGCGTCGCTTGCGAGCATTCAAGAGGCTTCGGGCACGGTGCCCGTGCTGTATTTTTCCGGGGAGCGTTCGATCCCCGCTTCCGCGCGCGCGGCGCGCAAACTCAACCTTACGCATGTGCTTTGCACGCTCAATTTGCGCTGCGGCTCGGGAAATGCCGAGGATATCATGCGGCGCGGATTGAACGAACCGATAATTGGAAGTATAATGCTGATGCAGCCCACGCGCGCGGGTGCGGATGCGCTCCCCGGGCTGATCGAAGGATTATCGAAGAAAGGGTTGGGGGTCGTCGCCGTATCGGAGGTGATCGGCCCGGGATAGACAATGATTTGGCACGATAAGCTTGAAAACGGCGTGAGGGTCGTCAGCGAGCAAATGGAGCATTACCGCTCCGTATCTTTGGGTGTTTGGGTGGACGCGGGCTCTATTTGCGAAAGGACGCAGGAGGCCGGCGTTTCGCATTTTATCGAGCATATGCTCTTCAAGGGGACAAAAACACGCTCGGCGGCGGACATCGCCTCGGAAATGGATGCGGTGGGCGGCACCCTCAATGCGTTCACGGCAAAAGAATGCACCTGTTTCTATGCGAAGGTGCTCGATGAAAACATCGGCCTTGCGGCCGATGTGCTCTCGGATATTCTGCTTGCCCCCTCGCTCGTGCCGGAGGACATCGAGCGGGAAAAAGGCGTTGTCATTGAAGAAATCAACATGACGCAGGATTCGCCCGAGGACGTGGCGCACGAGGCGCTTTGCACGCTGCTTTATGAGAATTCGCCGCTTGAAAAACCGATTCTCGGTTCCAAGGAGAGCGTGCGTTCGTTCACGCGGGATACGCTCACCGGCTATATGGACAGGCTCTACCGCGCCGAGGATATCGTCATCGCCTGCGCGGGCAGCATCGAGCGGGATGCGCTGATCTCCCTTCTCAATGAGCGCTTCGCGGGCGTTCTGCCGGGCGGCGGGCGCCCGCGCAAGGCGGGACTCTACGGCGCGGGGCGGCGGGTCGTCGCCATCGATAAGGATGTGGAGCAAACGCACATCTGCATGGGCCTGCCGGGCTTTGCCGCCGACGACGAGCGGCGCTATGCGATGCTCGTATTGAACAACGCTTTGGGCGGCAGCATGTCCTCGCGCCTGTTCCAAAAGATCCGCGAGCAAAAGGGCCTTGCCTACACGATCTATTCCTACCCGACATCCTATGCGGACACGGGCTATTTTGCGCTCTATGCCGGCACGGGCACGGATACCGCGGCCGAAGTCGCGCGGCTTGTGCTCGAAGAGCTTGCGCTCGTTAGGAAAGAGGGCTTCACGCGCGCGGAGTTTGCGCGCGCGAAAGACCAGCTGCGCGGCAACTACCTGCTCGGGCAGGAAAATACCGGCGCGCGCAGTTCCGCCATTGGCAAGGCGGAGCTTCTCCTTGGAGAAGTTATCGAGGAAGAAGAGCTGCTTGCGCGTCTCGAGCGCGTGAGCATTGAGGATGTGGAGGCGATCATTCCCGCTGTGCTCGATGAAAGCATGCTTTGTGCGAGCATCATCGGCAAGCGCGGCGCGGAAAGCAAACAAATCGAAACAATGATTAGAGGTTGATTAACAAACAGGGCCTTTATGGTGTACAATGGGTGGTACGATAACAGGGAGGCCCTTATGGATAAACTTGAAACCATATTCGCCATGCAGCAAGCCCTCAACGAGGATATTGTGCGCCTGCGCGCGCTCGAGGGCATTTCCGATGAGGAATGGATTCGCAAAAACGTCCTCGCGATGATCAGTGAGCTCGGGGAGCTTCTCGACGAGGTCAATTTCAAATGGTGGAAGAACGAAAAGCCTGTTGACGCAGCAGCCGTGCGCGAAGAGCTTGTGGATGTGCTGCACTTCTTCGTGAGCATGTGCCTAAAGGCGGGCATGAGCGCGGAGGACCTGTTTTCAGGCTATGTCGCGAAGAATCAGGAAAATTTCAATCGGCAGTACGGCCGCTCCGCAAAGCCGGGCTACGCCGTGGGGAAGGATTGACCGATGGCGCGCCGTTTTAGGGTCAAAGGCCGTTTTTATGCGTTTTTGCTCATGCTCCTCGTCCTCGCGGGCGTGGTCATCGGGCTTGTGCTCAACGGCAGGAACGCGGGCGTCGTGCGCGCGGGGGCCATGAAGGCGGAATTGGAGGCGACCGTCGTTTTCATTCGGGACGAGCAGTCCATTATTGCCGATAAATACGACCGCGTCAGCTTCTTTGTTGACGAGGGCGCTTTTGTGAACGCGGGGGAAGATGTGGCGCTCGTGTATAAATGGGGCTATTCGGACGACATGCTCCAATCCCTGCTCACGGTCGAAGGGCATATCTATGCCGCGCAGACCGGCCAGCTTGCGGGCGTAGAGAATGCGGAACTCGGCAGCATCGAGCTGCAAATCGAGAATAAGCGCCTTGCGATCCGCGACGCGGCGCTCGGCGAAAACGGGGGAGACCGGCTTAAATTGCAGCGCGAGCTTGCGGAACTTCTCAACCAGCGCGCGGCATTCCTCCAGCAGACCGTGCAGCCCACGAGCGCGCTCAACGAGCTTTATGCGACCCAGGCCGAGCGCGTCGCCCAGCTTGACACTTACCGCACCAAGGTCGTCGCCGCGGACGCCGGCCGCGTCAGCTTTTATTTTGATGGTTACGAACAGATACTCAACACCGATAAGCTCGACACCGTCAACGCCGCGCTTGTTTCAAGCGTGGTCTCCGGCACGTCGGACCTTCTCTCGGGCGCGTCAAACAACCTCGTTTACAGGCTCGTGAATACGAATCTCTGGTATCTTGCCTTTGTCACGCCGCGCTCACAGCCGCTGCGCCTTGCTTCCGGCGAGCGCTACACAATCCGCTTTGCACAAACCGGGCTGCAGTTTGGCGGCACGGCCATGAGCCCCGCGGTTTCCGAAAGCGGCGTGCTCAACCTCATCGAGATTACCGGGGATATGGGCGATCTCTACCGCACGCGCAAGCAGAAGGCGACCATCACCGCCGAGGTGAGCGGTTATCTCGTGCCGCTCAAGTTCATTAGCATGAAGGATGGCGCGGCGAGCGTCACCGTCGATGCGGGCGGGGAGGAGCACACGATCGCGGTGAGCGTCATCGCCACCGAGGGGGACGATGCGCTCGTGCGCGCGGTCCAGGCGGACGGCGCCCTCGCCGCGGGTATGAGGTGTGTGAAGCCATGAGCATTCGGGAAAATTATTTCGCTCTTCGCGAAAACATCGCGCTTGCCGCGCGCGAAGCCGGGCGCCGGCCGGAGGATATTACGTTCGTCGCCGTAACGAAGTTTGTCGATGAGGCGCGCATCCGCGAGGCGCTCGCCTCAGGCGCGTTGGATGTGGGTGAGAGCCGCGTGCAGGAGATGATGGGGAAGCTCTTACTTTTTGAAGAATGCGGCGCGCGCGTACATTTGATTGGACAACTCCAGACAAATAAGGTAAAATATGTTATCGGAAAAGCGGCGTCCATCCAATCTGTGGACCGGCCAAGCCTTGCGCAGGTTATTTCGCGGGAGGCCGTGAAACGCAATTTCACGCAAGATGTGCTTGTCCAAGTCAACATTGGGTGCGAGGCGCAAAAGGGCGGCGTCATGCCGGATGAGCTTTTCCCGTTCCTTGAAGGGATCGCCGCGCTGCCCGGCGTGCGTGTTCGGGGCCTCATGTGCATTCCTCCGGCTGTGGGCGAGGGGGATGCGCGGCGGCACTTCGCGCGCATGCGGGAGTTGTTCGCTCAGGCGGAAGCCCTCGGGCTTCCCAGCATGAGGATGGACATGCTCTCCATGGGCATGAGCGGTGATTACAGGGCGGCGATCGCCGAAGGGTCGAACATGGTGCGCATCGGCGCGGCTTTGTTCGGCGCGAGGCCCGTTGAGCCCGGCGGCAAGGCGTAAACAGAAAGCAGCTTTCGCCGTATATAAACGATTATTTCTCCAAGCGCCAATAAAATATTTTTATTGAATGGAGGAATAAGAACAATGTCAGGACTGTTTGACAAGTTCCTCGGCTACATCGGCCTTGAGGAAAACGACATGGAGGAGGAATACTACGCGGAGGAGCAATATGAAGATGTTGCCCGCGAGGACAACGTGGTCCGGATGAGCAGCCGTCCCCGCGCGCGGGCGACGACACCCAACGGCAACGTGGTCAGCCTCCCCACCGCGGCTCAGCTCAAGATGATCGTCTACCATCCCATCAGCTATGAGGATACGCAGAACATCATCGATAACCTTAAGAGCCGCAAGCCCGTGATCGTCAATATGGAGGAGCTGGAACTCGATTGCGCGCAGCGCATCCTCGATTTCATGGCGGGTGCGATCTACGCGCTCAACGGCACCATCTATAAGATTTCACGCGGCATTTTCGTCGTAGCGCCCACAAACTACGACGTCATCGGCAACGGCGAGACCGATAACGACGGCCTCATCTAAGCCGGACATATGGGCGTTCGCCGCAAGTTCGCGGCGAACGCCCATGCTAAAAATACTGCGTCTTCCAACTTATGGGATGCCCCGGGAGAGTATGGATAAACAAAAGATCATCAACAAGCATTTTCAGCGTTCATTCCTCGGCTATGATGTCGAGGAGGTCGACGCTTTTTTGGATGAGATTATCCGCGATATGGAGCGCGCCGAGCAGGAGATGGGCATCGCGCGCCTGCGCATCCGCATGCTGCTCGAAGAGCTCGAAACCCACGGCCTGCTCAAATGCAGGCGCGGGGATGGTGCGGAAAAGGCCGGAGATGACGAGCTCGTCTGCGAACCCGTAGAGCCGGAAGCGGATGAACCCGCAAAGCCGGCAAACGGACCGGAAGAACCGGCGGTTGAAACAAAAGAACCGGCGGCTGAAACAGAAGAACCGGCGGACGGGGCCACGGATGAGCCCGCGGTAGCCGCGCAAGAGGCGGCGGATGGCGGATCGCAGCGTGAATAAAATCGAAAATAAGCAGAGTTCCTTTGATTTGACCGCAACCATCCCTATGAGCGTGGAAGAATTGCGCGCGCGGGGTGTGGAGCGGCCTGATTTTGTGCTCGTCACCGGGGATGCGCTCGTCGACCATCCCTCCTTTGGCACGGCCATTATTGCGCGCGTGCTCATGGCGCACGGATACAGCATAGCCGTTATCGCCCAGCCCGACTGGCGCGACGTTTCCGCTTTCCGCAAATTCGGCAGGCCGAAACTCGCGTTCCTTGTCAACTCGGGCAACATGGATTCTATGGTCAACCACTATACCGCCGCCAGGAAGAAGCGCAGCGAGGATGCTTATACCGAGGGCGGCGAGGCGGGGAAGCGCCCCGACCGCGCGGTGATCGTTTACGTCAACCGCATCCGCGAGGCGTTCCGCAAAATGCCCATCGTCATCGGCGGCATTGAGGCGAGCCTCCGCCGCTTCGCGCATTACGATTATTGGGATGATAAAGTCCGCCGCAGCGTGCTCGTCGATTCGGGCGCGGATCTTTTGATTTATGGCATGGGGGAGAGGCAAATTGTGGAGATCGCCGATGCGCTAAGCTCCGGCCTCCCCATCTCCCAGGTCACCTATGTGCCCGGCACATGCTTCTATGCGGATTCGCTCGATAAGGTTTATGATTACCGGCTCATCGAAAGCTTTGAGGAGGTTTTGGAGGATAAAGCGAAATATGCATCCGCCTTCCTCGCGCAGCATCGCGAGCAGGATGCCATACGCGGCGCACGCCTCGTGCAGCCGCACGGCGCGGGCTTCCTCGTCGCCAACCCGCCCGCCGCGCCGCTTTCGCGCGCCGAGCTCGATGATGTTTATGAACTGCCCTATACCCGCGCTTCGCACCCGCAATATAAAAAGCCGATCCCCGCGCTTGCCGAGGTGGAATTTTCGCTTACCTCCTGCCGCGGGTGCTTCGGGGGCTGCTCGTTCTGCGCGCTCACATTCCATCAAGGGCGGGTGGTTCAGGCAAGGAGCCGGTCTTCGCTCGTTGCCGAAGCTTCGCTTATGGCAAAGCTTCCCGGCTTTAAGGGCAACATCCACGATGTAGGCGGTCCCACGGCGGACTTGCGCATCCCCGCGTGCGCGTGGCAAAAGGAGCATGGCGTGTGCGCCGACCGGCAATGCCTCGGCTTCAAGCCCTGCCCGAACCTCGAGTGCGATCATGCGGATTATGTCAAACTTCTCGGGGAAATAAGCGCCGTGCCGGGCGTGAAGCGCGTGTTTGTGCGCTCGGGCGTGCGCTATGATTATGTGATGTACGACCGCTCCGACGCGTTCCTTAAAACGCTTGTGCAAAGCCACGTCAGCGGGCGGCTCAAAGTCGCGCCCGAGCATGTGAGCGAGCGCGTGCTGCATTTGATGGGCAAGCCGCCGCACGAACTATATGACGCGTTCTGCCGCCGCTATGAAAAACTCAGCGCCGCCGCGGGCAAGGAGCAGTTCATCGTGCCATATTTCATGAGTTCACACCCCGGCAGCGATCTTGACGCGGCCGTGGAGCTTGCGCTCTATTTAAAAAAAACGGGCCAGAGGCCGGAGCAGGTGCAGGATTTTTACCCCACGCCCGGCACGCTTTCGACCTGCATGTATTATACCGGCACCGACCCGCGCACGGGCGAGACGGTCTATGTTCCGCGTTCTCCCAAGGAAAAGGCCATGCAACGCGCGCTTATGCAATACTTCAAGCCCGCTTACGCGCCGCTTGCGCGCGAGGCGCTTAAACGCGCGGGCAGGGAGGACCTGATCGGCTTTGGTAAAAATGCGCTTTTGCCGCCGCGCGAAACGGGACACCGGGCGCAAAATGCAGGAAATAAAAGCAAGAATTTCAACAAAAATGCCAGGAGGTCGCCCGCCGGGCCAAGAAGGCCATAAATATACCGCATTTGGGCCTAAAAAACGCCGTGGGAACGCCTGATTGAACGCCGCGGTTTGCGGGATGAACGGGGATGAATTATCCCTGCATTCGCCAAGATTACACTTTCTTTTTATTCGTTTATATGGTACAATCCTTAAGGCAAATCGTCTTTTTTGTCTCATTTGCCGCGTCCAAAATCAAAGGAGGAATCATTGCATGGCAATCGGAAACAGCATCCGCAAGGAGCAGCTGGAACAGCTTGACGCCGTCATCGCCGAGTGGAAAGATGTTGAGGGCGGCCTGCTTCCCATCATGCAGCACGCGCAGGAGATCTGCGGCTGCGTGAGCGAGGAAGTGCAGCACTACATCAGCGAGAAGGCCGGCATCCCGGTGAGCGTGATCTATGGCGTTGCGACTTTCTACTCTCAGTTCACTTTGCAGCCGCGCGGCAAGTATACCGTCGGCCTGTGCCTGGGGACCGCCTGCTATGTTCGGGGCAGCCAGGCTGTGCTTGACGAACTCGCCAAGCAGTTGGGCGTTGGAGTCGGCGCTACCACCGCGGACGGCATGTTCACGCTTGAAGCAACGCGCTGCATCGGCTGCTGCGGACTCGCTCCGGCCATGATGGTCAACGATGAAGTCTACGGAAGACTCACCCCCGCCGAGATCCCGGCGATCGTGGAGAAATACCGCGCGAGGGGCTAAGGCCCATGATTATGAAGGAACTGTCCCTGCACCTGATGGACATCGTGCAAAATTCCATTTCGGCCGGCGCGACGCTCGTTCGCATCACCGTCGACGTGGAGCACGACGGGGACATCATGCGTTGCGCGGTCGAGGATAACGGCCGCGGCATGGACGGGGCGCTCCTCGAACGGGTCACAGACCCGTTCACCACCACCCGCACGACCCGAGGGGTCGGCCTGGGAATCCCTTTTTTCAAAGAGGGGGCGGAGGGCTGCGGGGGTGCGTTTGAAATCGCATCCGAACCCGGCCGGGGCACGCGCATCGCCGCGAGCTACCGCATCAGCCACATCGACCGCCCGCCGCTCGGGAATATGGCGGATACGGTATACGCCCTTGTGTGCTGCAATGAGGGGGTCGAGTTCACCTACACATATCGTGTTGACGCGCGCGTGTTCGAGTTCGACACGAGGGAGATCAGAAAAGCGCTCGGCAGCGGGATTCCGCTCTCCACACCCGAGGTTGCCGCATGGATCAAGCAATGCCTGAGCGAGGGCATGTCAGAATTAAACGGAGGTGTATAATATGAAATCCATTCAGGAACTTGAAGCGATTCGCCAAAAGACGCTCGAATCGATCAACCTGCGCAAGGAACAGAACAATACCCGCATCGTCGTGGGTATGGCCACCTGCGGCATCGCGGCGGGCGCGAGGCCGGTGCTGACCGCCTTTATGGATGAGGTTAGCCGGCGCAACTTACAGGGCGTCGCAGTGGCCCAAACGGGCTGCATCGGTGTTTGCCGCCTCGAACCCATTGTGGAGATCTACAAGCCCGACCAGGAAAAAGTCACTTACGTAAAGGTGACCCCGGATATGGCCGCGCGCATCGTGACCGAGCATGTGGTCGGGGATAACCCCGTTGTTGAATACACGATCGGCTATTACGAAGCCAAGAATCAATAAGCCGGAAGTCAGGAGGTTATTATGGAATTCTATCGTTCACAGGTGCTCGTGTGCACAGGTACGGGCTGCTCCTCCTCCAACTCCGCGGCGATCATCACCAAGTTTGAGGAATGCATCGGCAACGCAGGTCTTGAGAAAGAGATCAAGGTCGTGCGCACGGGCTGTTTTGGCCTGTGTGAGAACGGCCCGATCTGCATCGTTTATCCCGAGGGCGCGTTTTACAGCCACATCAAGGTCGACGACGTGCCGCGCATCGTCAGCGAGCACCTTGTCAAGGGCCGCATTGTGCAGGATCTTCTGTATAAAAAGAGCATCGATGAGGAGCGCAACATCCTCTCGCTCAACAACATCGAGTTCTACAAAAAGCAGATGCGCATCGCGCTTCGCAACTGTGGCGTGATCGATCCCGAAAACATCAACGAGTACATCGCCTTTGACGGCTACAAGGCGCTCGGCAAGGCCCTCACCGAGATGACGCGCGACGACGTCATCGATACCATCCTCAAATCCGGTCTGCGCGGCCGCGGCGGCGCGGGCTTCCCGACCGGCCTGAAATGGAAGTTTGCCAAGGCCCCCGAGAGCGATGTCAAATACGTTTGCTGCAACGCCGACGAGGGCGACCCCGGCGCGTTCATGGACCGCAGCGTGCTCGAGGGCGACCCCCACGCGGTGCTCGAGGCGATGGCTATCGCCGGCTACGCAATCGGTTCCGAGCAGGGCTACATCTACATTCGCGCGGAATACCCGATCGCCGTGAAGCGCCTTCGCATCGCCATCAAGCAGGCGCGCGAAATGGGCCTTCTTGGCAAAGATATCTTCGGCACAGGCTTCAACTTCGACATAGACCTGCGCCTCGGCTCCGGCGCGTTTGTGTGCGGTGAGGAAACGGCGCTTCTGGCCTCTATCGAGGGCGGGCGTGGCGAGCCGCGCCCCCGTCCGCCGTTCCCGGCCAATAAGGGCCTTTTTGGCAAGCCCACCATCCTCAACAATGTGGAGACGCTTGCCAACGTCTGCCAGATCATCCTTAACGGGCCCGAATGGTTCTCGGCCATCGGCACGGAGAAGAGCAAGGGCACGAAGGTCTTCGCGCTCGGCGGAAAGATCAACAATACCGGCCTTGTGGAAGTGCCCATGGGCACGACGTTGCGCGAGATCATCTTCGAGATCGGCGGCGGCATCCCCGGCGGCAAAAAGTTCAAGGCCGCGCAGACGGGCGGCCCCTCCGGCGGCTGCATCCCGGCCGAGCACCTCGACGTTCCCATCGATTACGACAACCTCACCGCTATTGGCTCCATGATGGGCTCGGGCGGCATGATCGTGATGGATGAGGACAACTGCATGGTCAACATCGCCAAGTTCTTCCTTGAGTTCACGGTGGATGAGTCCTGCGGCAAGTGCCCACCCTGCCGCATCGGCACGCGCCGCATGCTTGAAATGCTCGAAAAGATCACCAGCGGCAAGGGCGAAGAGGGCGACCTCGAGAAGCTTGAAAAGCTTGCGAGGAACATCAAGGCCACGGCGCTGTGCGGCCTCGGCCAGACCGCGCCCAACCCGGTGCTCTCGACCATCCGCTATTTCCGCGATGAATACGAAGCGCATATCCGCGACAAGCGCTGCCCCGCGGGCGTGTGCAAGAACCTGCTGCGCTATGTGATCGATCCCGATAAGTGCAAGGCGTGCAGCCTGTGCGCGCGCAACTGCCCGGTCAACTGCATTTCCGGCGCACCGAGGACGCCCTATGTCATCGACCAGTCTAAGTGCATCAAGTGCGGCGCCTGCATGACCGCGTGCAAGTTCGGCGCGGTGAGCAGGAAGTAAAAAACGGATTTTTCTTAAGCGACCAAAGGGCGCGGCCGATTCGGCCGCGCCCCTTTTGGGCTCACCGTCAATAGTTGGGGTGGGCATTTGGGCGAAATTAAGCCCTCGCGCTCGTAAAGCGGATGTTCGCGCGCTCCGGCTCCGTCAGCGTTTCGATTTCTTTAATGGTCATTTTTGGCTGCATATCTCGACCGCCATCGTTATTATAAGAAAAAAAGTGGCTTCACAATTGAGCGCTTCACGCGTTTTTTTGCGGTTGTTCGCGCAAAAAAACGCGCTGTTGGTGCAAAACGCCGCTGATAAAACACCCGCATAGCGCGCATGCTAAGAGCAGCAAAAAAGGAGGCGGAGTATGCTGACTGCAAGAAAAATAACCTATATCGTCTTATTCACAGCGCTTCTTGCGCTTATGAGCCTGCTTGTTTACCGCACGTTTTTCATGCCCAAGGGCGACGGCGGCATGAGCGGCGCGCGCTTTGTTTGGGCGGAGGGTCAAAATGCGCGCTGAAAAGTATTATGCTATGCCCTCGCCTGATATTATGCTGCTCAATGCCGGCACGCTCAATCCGATGGATCGCGAGCAGCGCTTTGTTCCCGCGAACCCGCGCACGGGTACGGATAAGGAGCCCCCAAATGACAAATAACAAACCGACCACAAAACAAGAGCGCGATTATCAGCAGCTTGTGAGCGAACGCGCGCCCAAGAGCAAGGTTTTGCTGCAATGCGTACAGGCGTTCGTTTCAGGCGGGGCAATCTGCTGCATCGGCCAGCTTGTGCGCGATTTTGCGAGGCTAACGCTCAAATTTTCCGAAAAGGACGTTTCCGCATTCACGGCGATCGTTATGGTGTTCCTTGGCGCAACGCTCACAGGCATCGGCATTTATGACCGCATAGGATCCTGGGCAGGCGCGGGTTCGGTCGTGCCGATCACAGGCTTTGCAAACTCCATCGTATCGCCCGCAATGGAATTTCGGCCCGAAGGCTTCGTGCTGGGACTTGGGGCCAAGCTCTTTTCGATTGCGGGTCCCGTGCTCGTTTATGGAATCAGCGCATCGATCATCGTCGGGCTGCTGTCGCTGCTGTTTTAGGAGGGGAAAGCTATGCGCACAAAATGCATCGGCCGCCGGACGGTGGCGTTTTCCAACCCGCCGCGGATCGTCGCGTCGGATACGGTCGTGAGCAAAATAGAGGGAGAGGGACCGCTCGGGAATTATTTTGATATGGTCCTCGAGGATGATATCTGGGGCGAAAAAAGCTGGGAGCTTGCCGAACGCAAGATGTTTGAGCATGTGGTGGAGCAGGCTATCGGCAAGGCGGGCCTTATGACTGAGGATGTTGATATCCTCTTGGGCGGCGACCTCTTGAACCAGATCATTACCGCAAACTACGCTGCGCGCAAGCTTGGCATTCCATTCATCGGGCTTTACAGCGCCTGTTCGACGATGTCGGAATCCCTGCTCATGGGCGCGATGCTCATGGACGGCGGTTTTGCAAGCAATGTCGCCTGCGCCGCGGCGAGCCATTTTTGCACGGCGGAGCGGCAGTACCGCATGCCGCTTGAAATGGGCACGCAGGCGATCCCGACTTCGCAGCGCACCGTCACGGGCGCTGCCTGCACGATCCTTTCGGATGAAACTGCGCCAAAACCCGGCGCCGCCTGCATCACGCACGGCATCATCGGGCGCGTGGTCGATCTTGGCGTGAAGGATGCGGCTAACATGGGCGCCGCAATGGCGCCCGCCGCGGCGGATACGTTCCTCTCGCACATGCGGGATACGAACTTTGCGATCGATCGGTATGATATTGTCGTCACCGGAGACCTTGGCACGCTTGGGAGCGAACTTTTCCACGAGTTGTGCAGGCGTGAAGGGGTGGCGGTAGAGGATAAGCATGTGGATTGCGGCAAAATCATTTTCGCGCCCGACCAAAACGTCAATTGCGGCGGCAGTGGCTGCGGCTGCAGCGCCGTCACGCTCAACGGCTATCTGCTCAAACGCCTGCAGGAAAAGGATTACGAGCGCATGTTCTTCATGGCGACGGGCGCGCTTATGAGTCCCACCGCCGGCATGCAGGGAGAGAGTATACCGGGCGTTGCGCACGGCGTTGTCATCGAAAGGAGATAGATATGGAATATCGAAACTATATTTTCGCGTTTTTGATCGGCGGGGGCATCTGCGTGGTCGGGCAGCTCCTCATGAGCTACACAAACCTGACGCCCGCGCGCATCCTCGTGCTGTTTGTGACGGCGGGCGTGTTTTTAACGGCGCTTGGGCTTTACGAGCCGCTGGTCAAACTCGCGGGGGCTGGGGCGACCGTGCCGCTCACAGGCTTTGGGTATGCGCTCGGTATGGGCGCAATCGAGGCGGCAAGGGAGCAGGGGGTGCTTGGCGCATTCACGGGCGGTGTCACCGCGGCCGCCGGCGGTATCGCCGCGGCGGTGCTGTTCGGCGCGCTCAACGCGCTGATCTTCAAACCCAAAACAAAATAAAGGGCAGGGGCATCGCCCCCTGCGCCAAGATCGCTATAAAATCGGATTGCAAAAAAGAAGGTGGCGGGCATTCGGCTGATGACCGCCTTTTTATTTGTTATGCGAGCACGTTGTCGATGAGCATCAGCAACTCTAATACGCTGCGAAACTGGGTTTCACATTTTCGGTCGAGCCAGATGAGCTGCCCTTGCCAGCTTGCGTTTTGCCGGAAGAGCACGGTGAGTTTGAATGAGGCAAGCACCGCTTCATCCGCGCCGCCAGGCAGCGGTTCGCACACGGGGCAGGGCGCCGCGCTTCTGAAGCAGCGGGCTTCCATCGCCTTTTGCGGATAGCCGAGCGAGTTGAGCAGTTCCTCCATGAGCATCAAAAACTGGACTGCATTGTCAAAGCGCATCTCATGCTCAAAATACGGATTGCACAGCGTACCGCACAGTTGCTTATCCGCATAGGATGTGATCTTTATGAGGCTTGTTCTGATCTTATACGGAACAAATCCGTTCACCGCAACATTCATGCCTATCACCCGACCTAATTTTGTTAATTCTACTAGATTCATTATATATCATGCCGGTTACACAGGCGTTACAAAATGGCGTTTTGCATTCCTAATTTCGCCGTAAAACATGAAAAACAGATAAAAAATGCAATATATGGGAGATAGTTCCCCCGGACATACTATATTCTGTGCTAAAACCCAAGATGGAAGAGGTGTTGCTAATTCCTGGCGGATAAGTTAAAATAAATATGTACTATCTTTAATGGAAGAAATCTGAAGTCGATCGTGGTGGAGCGCCTGGCATGGAAACGGCTCAACTGGTTTTGCAAATACATATGTTGGGGGAATTTTCCCTGGCGTGCGGCGACCGAAGGGTCGACGATCAAAGCAGTCGCTCTAAAAAAGTTTGGACGCTGATCCAGTTTTTGATTGCCAATCGCATGAAAGATATTTCCCAAAACGATCTGATCGAAGTGCTCTGGCCAGATGCGGACGAAATTGGAGATCCAGCCAACACGCTCAAGACCATTGCGCACCGCGCGCGGCAAACGCTTGACAGCCTCGCTTTTGCGCCCGGCAAAAACATCATCCTTTATCGAAATGGCACCTATGTGTGGAATAACAGCCTGCCTATTTCGGTGGATGCGGAAAACTTTATTGCCTCTTGCGATGCGGCCGAAGCAGTTGGCGGGGAAGAGAGGCTTGCGCATCTGATGCAGGCGCTCGCTCATTACTGCGGCGATTTCCTTCCCAAATCCGCGTTCGAGGAATGGGTGATGCCGCTGAGCTCCTATTATCGCACGCGTTATCTTCACGCCGTGCACAGCGCGATTGAGCTGCTTGCGCGGGTGGGCAGGTATGATGATATCATCTCCCTTTGCAGGCGTGCCTCGGTGATCGACCCCTACGACGAAGCCATTCACCTCGCGCTGATTCAGGCGCTCGTTTCCATCGGAGCGCAGCAGGAGGCGATGAGCCATTATAACTTCGTGACCGAAATGTTCTTCTCCCATTTCGGCGTGACGCCCTCCGAGGAGCTTACGCGGCTTTACCGTGAGATTGTGCGCACCAGCAAGAGCACGGAAATGGACATTGGCGTCATCCGTGAAGGATTATCCGAAAGCGTGCGCAACGCGGGCGCGTTCTATTGCGAATATGAGCTTTTTAAAGATGTTTACCGCATTCAGGCGCGCAACCTCGGCCGCAACGGGCAAACGGTGCACCTCGCGCTCATCTCCGTGCTCGACGGCTACGGTAAAAAGCTTACGCTGGCAAAACGGAATGCCGCCATGGAAAGGCTTCGCGATGTGATCGCCAAGTCGCTTCGCCAAGGCGATGTGTTCACCCGGTATAGCGTTTCGCAATACATCATAATGCTGCCGCTTGCAAGCTTTGAGAATGCGGAGATGATCATGAACCGCGTCGCGCGCAATTTCAAGCGCACTTATCCGAAGATGGAGCTTTTGCTCCATTACAGCGCGCTGCCCCTCGACCCCGTTTTTTGATCTTAACAACATGAATGAGCCCCGGCTATCGCCGGGGCTCGCGTTTGTTCATAGCTTTGGCAGCTTATGCCGCCTTCGTGGCCTTTTTCTGGTTGGGTTTGGTGACGATGCGCTTGATGACAAAGAGCACACCCACGGTGGCCAAGATGCCAAGGATCGTGACGATGAAGCTCTGCCAGAAGCCCGCGATGATGTAGAACACAAAGCAGATTATGCCCACGGTAACGGCATAGGGCAGCTGCGTCGCGACGTGATTGATGTGGTTGGACTGCGCGCCGGCGGAGGCCATGATCGTGGTGTCGGAGATGGGCGAGCAGTGATCGCCAAAGACCGCACCCGCAAGGCACGCGGAAACGCTCACGACGAGCAACGGGTTGCCCACGGGGAAGACCTCGATGACGATCGGCAGCAAAATACCAAACGTGCCCCAGGAAGTGCCGGTCGCAAACGATAGGCCGCATCCTACAAGGAAGATGATGGCAGGCAGGAGGTTCACAAAGCCGCGGGCCGAACCGTGCACGAGTTCCGCCACATAATCGGCCGCGCCGAGCATACCGGTAACCGCCGAGAGCGACCACGCGAGCACAAGGATGAGAATCGCGGGAACCATGTTGCGGAAGCCCTGCGGGAGGCAATCCATGAATTCCTTGAAGCTCATTGTCTTGCGCAACAGGAAGTAGACGAGCATTATCAGCATCGCCACCAGCGAGCCGTATACGAGACCACGGGATGCATCGCAGTTGGCGAACGCATCCATAAAGGATTCGCCTCCGAAGAAGCCGCCTGTGTAGAGAAGCCCGAGGATGCAGCTTGGGATCAGCACTGCGAAGATCGGGATAATCAGATCCATGACCTTGCCGTTTTTATTGGGGACTTCATTATCGGCGTTCGCATAGGGCCTGTCGGGCGTGGTGTAGAGGTCACCCTTTACGGCATTATCCTCATGAAGTTTCATCGGGCCGTAGTCGAACTTCAGCAGGGAGATTGTGATCACCATCGCAAGGGTGAACAGCGCGTAGAAGTTATACTGGATGGAATCGATGAACAAGGCATAGGGACTGTCACCATAGCCCTGTGCGAAAGCGGTGACGGCCGCGGCCCACGAGCTGATGGGCGCGATGATGCACACCGGGGCCGCCGTGGCGTCCACGATGTAGGCAAGCTTCGCGCGGGAGATTCCGTGGCTGTCCGTTACGGGGCGCATGACGTTGCCAACGGTGAGGCAGTTGAAATAATCGTCCACAAAGATCAGGCAGCCGAGCGCGACGGTCGCAAGCTGTGCGCCGGTGCGGGTCTTGATCCGTTTCTGCGCCCATTCGCCGTAGGCGACCGTGGCGCCGGATTTGAAAGCCAGCGCGCTGATCGCGCCGAGCAGCACGAGGAAAATCAGGATACCTACGTTCCAGCCGTCTGTAAGCACGGCAATCAGAGCGTTGTCCACAACGGCGAGCATGGTCTGCTCAAGGTTGAAGTTGGCGGCGAACAGAGCGCCCACAACCACGCCCGCAAACAGTGAGGAGTAGACTTCCTTGGTGATGAGAGCGAGCGCGATGGCGACGAGCGGCGGAAACAACGACCACGCGGTTCCGACGAACATGTTGGCTGCTTCTCCATTGTCGTCAGCCATGCCGGTGGTGGCAATGGCAACGATCGCGACGAACAGCGCGACGAAGAGAAGCGGAGCAAAACGCTTCAGGACTTTGGCCTTCAAGTGACAACCTCCCTCTAATTTTGGGTCTGATTTTTAGACCCATTTTTTTGTGAAACGTGTAAGGATAAGGGACAGATACGATATGTTATTAATACTACATTTTGATTCACAATGTCAAGATGTTTTTGCACTCGCGCCACATTTCAAACGAATAATAAACATGCAAAACGCGCTAAAATGCAGGCGTTCCGGGCATTTTTGCCGCATGGAGCGCCAAGGCTGGCGCGCGGAAGCGCGCAGGGAACCCTTCTTCGCGCCCGCGCGGGCCGAATGCGGCAAAAGAACGTGCAAAACGAAGAAAGAGATAGATAACCCGCTTTTTATCCGGAAAAACGCACTTAATTGTTCGCACTTGCGTGCGCCTGATCGAGCACGCAGTCGATAGCGAGCACCACGGCAAGGGCCATCACCTCGTTTTGGCTCTCGGCGATGTCGAGCGCATAGCTGTCGCCCCAGCTCATCCATTCCTTACGGATGGTGACGATTACGCGGCCGTGCTGCGTGATCTCATAATCGTGCGCCCAGAAATTGCCTTCAACTTCCCAACCGAGCCCGTCGATGCGGTAGCGGGGCTGCAAGAAGGTGAATTCCTTGACGATCTCGGCGACTTCTACCCCGCCGATCGAAACGAAGAACTTCGGCAAAAAACTGAACATCTTTTGCCGCACGAAAGCCACCTCATGGCCGGCGGCGTCGCTGATGTGCAGCTTCTTGCCCCAGGAGAGGAATTCCCCTTCGATAAAATAACGATCCGTTCCAAACGCATCCTTGGCGGTGAAGCGATCCACCCAAGAAAATACCTTTTGGCGCAGATAAAGTTTCATTTTCACGCTCCTTTGCATTGCTGCGCACGCCGCTAGCAACGATTATATCACACCGCGCCCCGCATGCAACAGGGAAGCCGGCGCCTTTTTCGCACTCGACAGGTGCGCGGGGGTTTGCTAATATA
>CAZJIS010000016.1:0-7814 GCA_964546125.1 uncultured Clostridium sp. | reverse complement strand
GCTCTCCATCGTTTTCATGGGCGTTTCCGCGCTCGCGGGGCTTGCTCTCCCGGTGCTGCTCTTTTTCGTGATCCGTAAAAAGCATCGCCTGGACGCAGCGCCGTTTTTCATCGGCTGCGCGGTGTTTCTTCTCTTCGCGCTCATACTCGAGGGGTTTGTCAACAATTTAACCTTCTCTTCGTCTTTTGGCGCAACGATCATGGGCAACGTTTTCCTTATCGGCGTCTTCGGCGGCCTGATGGCGGGCCTTTTCGAAGAAACAGGGCGCTACGTTGCCTTTCGCACCGTGTTAAAAATGAAGCTTCCCGATGCGCGCAATGCGCTGCTTTACGGCGCGGGGCATGGAGGTTTTGAGGCGTTCATCATCCTTTGCGCCGGCATGATCTCGAACATCGTGCTCGCCGCGCTGCTCAACGCCGGTATGGCCGATTTGATCCGCACGACGGCAACGGACGCTGCGGCGCTCGCCCGGCTCGAGGGGGCGTTTACAACGCTTGCGCAAACGCCGTCATGGATGTTTTTGGTGGGCATCGTCGAGCGCATCGCCGCCATTGCGCTACACGTGGCGCTCAGCGTGCTCGTGTGGTTCGCGGCGCGGGAGAAGCGGCGCTTTTACCTTTATCCCCTCGCGGTTTTACTGCACGCGCTGGTCAACTTCTTCGCGGTGGTGCTTGCGGGCAGCGGGTGGAACGTGTGGCTCGTGGAGGGCGCGATCTATCTGTTGACGGCGCTTTGCATGCTGCTTGCTTGCAAGCTATGGAGGCGGCAGGGCGGGGGAGAGCGGGTGCAGGGTGAGTGAACGCGGCGGGCGCGGGGTCCCCTAAAAGCGAAATCAGCCAATAATAACCGCTTATCACAAGGAGAAACAGATGATCGAACGGATCGTACAAGAAGAAGTCAAGCGCGAGATCGCGGCGCGCATCCTCCGCGCTCTGCCGGATTGGTTCGGTCTGCCCGAGAGCACGCGGGCTTATATTGAAGAAAGCGCCGCCATGCCTTTTTTTGCTTACCGGCAGGCAAAGGAGGCGGTGGGCTTTATCGCGCTCAAGGAAACGGGCCCATATACGGCGGAAATTTTTGTGATGGGCGTGCTGCCGGAATATCACCGCAAGGGGATCGGGCGCGCGCTTTTTGGCGCACTTTACGAATATGCCAGGGAAAAGGGCTACGAATTTTTGCAGGTGAAGACCGTGGACGCGGGGCATTATGAACAATACGACCGCACGCGCCTTTTTTATGAGGGCCTCGGTTTCCGCAAGCTCGAAGTGTTTCCCACCCTTTGGGATACGTGGAACCCCTGTCTTGTGCTGGTGATGGCGGTGAAATAAAAAACCTCCATCTTTGTGAGAAATCTCCGTTTTGATAAGTGCTTCCTATTCATTATCACCCTTTTGACTTGCGGCGGGATCGCTGGTATAATAAGCCAAAGGTTTACCATAAAAAACAGAACGCTCAGGAGGTAAGCGCATGAAAAAGTATGTATGTTCTATTTGCGGCTATGTTTATGATGAGGCCGACGGTATCCCCGATGACGGCATCGCCCCCGGCACCAGGTGGGAAGACCTTCCTGAAGACTGGGTCTGCCCTCTCTGCGGCGCGGGGAAGGATGAGTTCACCCAGGAGTAACACGCATTATAAGCGGCACAGGCCGGGCATCGCATAGGCGGCCCGGCCTTGTGCATTACGCGCAAGCCGCGCGGACAAGCTATGTGACATCATCACGGAAAAACCACGTCGGATGCGCTAAGCTGTTTTTACGCCGGACGGGCTTTATAGAATATACGGCAATGTGTTAAAATCATAACGATCTTGCCGCGAGAAGGTCCGCGCGCGGCGCGCCTGTCAAATACGCCCGAGGGCGAAACGTCATGGGAGGAAGATCATATGCCAAAGGTTGTTATCATCGGCGGCGTTGCGGGCGGCGCGAGCGCCGCGGCGCGTTTGCGGCGGCTCGACGCCGCAGCCGAGATCGTTCTCATTGAGCGCGGGGAGTACATTTCCTACGCGAACTGCGGGCTTCCCTACCACGTGGGGGACGTGATCAAATCGCGCAGCGCTCTTTTGCTGCAAACGCCCGCCGCCATGCGCCAAAAATACAACGTTGACGTGCGCGTGAAAAACGAGGCCGTTGCGATTGACCGCGCGAACAGGCTCGTATCCATCCGCCGCGCAGATACGGGCGAAGTTTACGAGGAGAGCTACGACACGCTCGTCATCGCCACCGGCTCCTCGCCGTTGCGCCCGCCGATCCCCGGCATCGATTCGCCCCGCATCCGCACGCTTTGGACCGTGCCCGATACCGATGAGATCCGCGCGCTCGTGCTCGAGGGCGGCTTGAAGAGCGCCGCAGTCATCGGCGGCGGCTTCATCGGCCTTGAGATGGCCGAGAACCTGCGCCACGCGGGTCTCGATGTTTCCATTGTGGAGATGCTCGATCAGGTCATGGCGCCTCTTGATTTTGAGATGGCGCAGCTTTTGCATGAGAATATCGTTGAAAACGGCGTGGCGCTGCACTTGGGCGATGGTGTTTCCGCTTTTGCGGACGATGGCCAAAAGGTCGACATCACGCTCAAATCCGGCAAGGTGGTTGCAGCGGAACTCGTGATTCTCGCCATCGGCGTGCGCCCCAACGGCGAACTTGCGCGCAAGGCGGGGCTTGAGATGAATGCGCGCGGCGGCATTGTCGTGGACGATTATCTCAAAACTTCCGACCCGAACATCTACGCCGTAGGCGATGTGATCGAAGTCGCAGACTTCGTCTTTGGCGATCGCACGATGATTCCGCTCGCCGGCCCGGCCAACAAGCAGGGCCGCATCGCCGCCAACAACATCATGGGCGCGCAGGAGCGCTACGAGGGCACGCAGGGAACAGCGGTTGCGAAGGTCTTTGACCTCACGGCCGCCTCGACGGGCGCGAACGAAAAAACGCTCCAAAAGCGCGGCCTTGTCAAGGGGCAGGACTACGAGAGCATCGCCATCACCCAGAATTCGCATGCGGGTTACTACCCGGGCGCGACGCCGCTCACGATGAAGCTCCTTTTCAGCATGGATGGGAAGAAGATATTCGGCGCGCAGATTGTCGGCCAAAACGGGGTGGATAAGCGCATCGACACGATCGCCGTCACCATGCGTCTTAGCGGCGGCGTTGAGGACCTCGCTAAGCTTGAACTCGCCTATGCGCCGCCCTATTCTTCCGCCAAAGACCCCGTCAACATGGCGGGCTTCGTGGCGGGCAACGTCCTCTCAGGCCGCGTGCGCTTTGCGGCATGGGACGCCATTGAAAAAAAACCCGATGCAGTGTTGCTCGACGTGCGCGAGGATGCGGAGGTGCTCGCCTCGCCCTTGCCCAACGCCGTGCATATTCCGCTCGGCCAGTTGGCCGAAAGGCTTGATGAACTCGACCGTGACCGCGAGATCATCACGTTTTGCGCCATCGGCGTGCGCAGCTATAACGCGGCGCGCACTCTGATGAACAACGGTTTCCAAAACGTCAAGCTCTATCCATGCGGCACGCGCTTTTATCAGTCTACCCACTATAAGGAGGAAACCATGAATACTTCTGCCGGCACACCCGTTTCCGACAGCGGGCATGTGGAGGTCGACTCGGCGACGTTTCCCGTGGCGAGCATGCGCATCGATTGCAGCGGCCTGCAATGCCCTGGCCCGATCATGAAAGTCTTTGAAACGATGCGCGATATGAAAGAGGGCGATGTGATGGAGGTTTCTGCCTCCGACCCTGGCTTTGCGCGCGATATCGGCGCGTGGTGCAGGCGCACGGGCAACACCTTGCTTACCAACGTGCGCAGGGGCGGCGACTATGTGGCGACCGTGCGCAAGGGTGCGGCGCCGGTCCCGGCCGCGGTGCATGAAACGGCCGAGGGTAAAACCATCATCGTTTTCTCCGGCGATCTTGACCGCGTGCTTGCAAGCTTCATCATTGCAAACGGTGCGGCCGCGATGGGGCGGCCCGTGACGATGTTTTTCACCTTCTGGGGGTTGACCGCTTTGCGCAAACCCAAAAAGCAGCGCGTGAAAAAGACCGCGATGGAATCGATGTTCGGTATGATGCTGCCGCGCGGCACGGGCAGGCTCAAGCTCTCGCGCATGAACATGGCGGGCATGGGTACGGCCATGATGAAAAAAATCATGAATGACAAGAACGTCGATTCGCTCGAGGAACTCATCCGCAAAGCCATCGCCGCAGGCGTGAAGATCGTTGCCTGTACGATGAGCATGGATGTGATGGGCATCAAGGAAGAGGAGCTTATCGAGGGCGTGGAGCTCGGCGGCGTGGGTGCGTATCTCGGAGACGCGGAGGAGTCCAACGTCAACCTGTTCATCTAAAGCAAAGCTGTTCGGGGAGCCGTCCGCAAGGCCGGCTCCCTTTTCTTTTGCATGCGCGCATGATAAACTGAATACATACTATTCATATATATTGAAAGGAACAGTTTCAAATGGAAGCACCCGTTAGGATGATTTGCCTTGGCGCGGGCAGCCGGGGCATGGACGCTTATGCACCCTATGCGCTCGCATTTCCTGAACGGCTGCGCTTTGCCGCGGTGGCGGATCCTGTCGAGGAGAAGCGGCGCGCTTTTGCCGCGCGCTACGGCGTGCCGGATGCGTTTGTGTTCGCCGATTGGCAAGAGGCGCTCGCCTCGGGCGTTGAAGCGGATGCGGCGCTCGTCGCCACACAGGACAACCACCATGTGGAGCCCGCATGCGCGGCGATGAAGCGCGGCCTTGATGTGCTGCTCGAAAAGCCCATCGCAAAGAGCGCCGATGAGTGCCTGCGCATTTATGAAACCGCAAAGCACACCGGAAAGCGCGTTGTCGTCTGCCATGTGCTTCGTTACACGCGCTTTTTCAACGATCTGCGCGCCATTATTGAAAGTGGGGAGATTGGCGATGTTGTGGCGATCTCGCATTGCGAAAACATCGGCTACTGGCACATGGCACACAGCTATGTGCGCGGCAACTGGCGGCGAGAGGAAGAAACGAGCCCCATGATCCTGGCAAAATCCTGCCACGACGCGGATATCCTTTTGTATCTCACGGGCAAAAATTGCCGCCGCGTCGCTTCCTTTGGGAACCTTAAGCATTTTCGCGCGGAAAATGCGCCCGAGGGCAGCGCGGAGCGCTGCTTAGATTGCTCCGTGGCCGATTGTCCCTATAACGCCGCGCGCATTTACATGATACCGGGCTACATCGGCTGGCCGATCAACGTCATCACCTCCGACTTTAGCCGGGAGGGGCGCCTCCGTGCGCTTCGCGAGGGACCGTATGGCCGCTGCGTCTACCGCTGCGACAACGATGTGATCGACCACCAGTCGACGATCCTCGAATTCGATGGCGGCCTTACGGCGACGCTGACCGTTTCCGCCTTTACCGATTACCGGCATGGCCGCACGATCCACATCATGGGCTCGCACGGCGAAGTGCGCGCGAAGATGAGTGATGAGACCATCGAAGTGACGAACTTTCGTACGGGCGCTGTGCGCACGAGCGAGAACCCGCCGCCGGGCGGCATGGCCGACGGGCACGCGGGCGGTGACTTCGGCCTTATCGATGCGTTTGTGCGCATGCTGCGCGGTGAGGAGGGGGCAGTCAAAAGCTCCATCGGCGAATCGCTCCAAAGCCACTTTATCTGCCTCGCGGCCGAGGAATCACGCAAAAACGGCACGGTCGTGATACTCGATCACAAGCTTGTGTAACAGGCGCGGGGAAGAGACGGATGATCAGCCAAAGAGTGCAAGAACCAGCCGACCGCGTAGAGAATATTCGCAATGTCCGCCTGAACAACCTGCCGTATCTGATTATTTGGGTCGTCTACTACGCGTGGGTGATCGCCTTTGCCACATGGTGGACGGCCGCTCCCCGTGGCGACGCCGCGCTTACCGGGGGGCTCCGCAGCCTTATGCACGCGGCGAACCTCATCGCCTCGGCGGGGTTTGTGTTCTTCGTGCAAAAACGCTGGTTTGTTTGGCTTTCCCGCACTTCCGCCCTATTTGTAACAGCGGGGATCCTCGCGTTCTTCCTCACGCAAAACACGGAACTGCGCACCGCGCTTGCCGTGATGAGTTCGATCGCAGCCGGCTGCCTTAACATCTGCATTCTGCTGCCGTTCGTGTTTACCCTCAACAACACGGAAAAACTCTACGCGCTCGTTGGCGCACACGCGCTCATCCAGCTTATTTCGTTCGTGCTCGCGCGCAATGCGGGCAAGCCGCTCGAACTTGCGTTTTCGTTTTTCATGCTCGCTACATCCTTAGCTGCAACATGGTTTTTTCGCTACGGCGACCTCGTGCGCAATAGCGCAGAGGATGTACCTGCGCCCCCCAAGCTCCCCAAGCGTATCTATCTGACGATCGCCTTAAGCTGCGCGTTTGCGGTTCTTTGTAAAGGGGCGGGCAAGGGCATCCTCAATGCCGCCGAAGCGGGCGCGGGCGCATCGCTCGAAACATGGCATGCTATCGGCGGCTTCATCGGCTGCGCGCTGTTTGTGGGGCTTTTCTTCGTTTCAAAAAAGGCATATCTTTGGCAGGCGAACATGACGTTCGCATTTGTGGCGATGGGACTTTTTTGCAACGCATTTGCCGACCGCTCCGCGGGCTTCGCCGCTGTTTTCGCGGTTTTACTGGGCGCCGGCAACAGCATGGGCATGATTAATATGTATTATATTATGGGTGTCGTGGGCAAAAAATACGACAGCATGCGCTATGTGCGCCTTTCGATCTTGCTCATCGGCATTTGCGGGGGCGTTTCGGGTGTCGTCGTGGGCAATTTGATCGGCGCGTCGAGCAGTTTTGCCGTTTCCATCGCATCTTCGCTGATTTCCGCCGCGGTGCTCATCGCTATCATTCTCGCCTCGCCCTTTATTGCGCAAAGTGGATATGAAAACGACTGGGCGCGGGATGCGCGGCGCTCCGAGGTGGGCAATGAGGAGAGGTATCTCTTTGGCAAATATGGCCTGAGCCGACGCGAAACCGAAGTTTGCAAGCTGTTGCTCAAAGGCCTCACGCTCAGGCAGATATCGGGCATCCTGTCGCTTGCCTACCCGACCATCAACACCTATTGTACGAGCCTTTATCGCAAGGTCGGCATCAACAGCCGCGCCGAACTAATGCACGCTTTTAAGGATTATATCGATCACTTAGCTGATTAGCCCTGTCCGCATACAAAACCCCATCGCCGCGCGTATTTTTTGCGTTCATATGAACTAATGGATTGCCTGCGCGCGCCAAGTATGTCAAAATAAAAAAAGGCGAAACCCTTTGCCGCGAGGCGGCTTTTGAGGTTTGCCCAAAATAAAAAAGGAGTGATTGTATGAAAAAGGCCTTAGCAATCATACTGGCGCTTTGTTTCATCACGACCTTCGCGGGTTGCAGGGCGAAGCAGAAGCTCAGTGAGAAGATTTTGGAGAACATCATCGGCAACGCGGGCGGCGGCGACGTCGATATCGACGGCGACACCGTGACTTTCAAGGGCGAGGACGGGTCGAGCACGACGGTCGGCAGCACGAAGTGGCCGGAGTCCGATTTTGCAAAGAACATACCCGAATTCAAAAAGGGAACCATTTCCTATGTGATGCAGAGCGAGGAATACATTTACGTTACGATCGACAAGGTAGAAGCGGAGGACGCGGAGAGCTACGCGAAGACCATCCGCGAGGAATTCAACGTCGAACCTTTTGAAACGGCTTCCTCGGGCGCTTTTACTTATATAGCCAAGAACGAGGACGGATTGAGCGTATCGCTTATGTATTCCGAAGACGGCACATTCATTATCATGTTGAGCGTTTCGTAAAAACGCGCGTG
>CAZJIS010000015.1:0-32074 GCA_964546125.1 uncultured Clostridium sp. | reverse complement strand
GCATAGCAAATTTCGGGGTAGCGCCCGAGCGGGGCCTTGTAATCCATGGCGACGTAGTCGACGAGCCCCGCATTGACAAGCGCCAAGAGCACCTCCGGCCGCGAACCGTTCGTGTCGAGCTTCACGGCGTAGCCGAGCTGTTTTGTGCGCATGAGCTGCCAGGCAAGATCCTTTTGCAGCGTCGGCTCCCCGCCGGTAAACACCACGCCGTCGAGAAGGCCTTTTCGCTTTTCCAAAAAGGCGAAAACCTCCGCCTCGCAAAGAAGCGGAGGGTTTTGCAAAATAGCGCGGTTGTGGCAATAGAAGCAACGGTAATTGCAGCCCGCCGTGAACACGACGGCCGCGAGCTTTTGAGGAAAATCGACGGTGCTGGTCTTTTGCAGGCCCGCGATGTTCAAATCTGCGCTTCCTTCACAACGTATTTGACACGCTCCGCATACTCCTGCTTTTTGCCGCGGTGGAAATTTTGCACCGGGCGCAGGTAGCCGACCACGCGGCTCCACACCTCGGCATCCCCACCGCAATCGGGGCAGGTGAAGTGCTCGCCCGCGATGTAGCCATGGCTCGGGCAGATGGAGAACGTGGGCGTAAGCGAGATATAGGGCAGCTTATAGTTGGTGAACACCTTGCGGATGAGGGATTTCGCGATTTCCTTATCCGGAATGCGTTCGCCCATATAAAGGTGCAGCACCGTGCCGCCGGTGTAGCGGCGCTGAAGTTCATCCTGCAAATCGAGCGTTTCGAAAATATCATCCGTATACCCAACAGGCAAATGCGTGGAGTTGGTGTAATAGGGCGTCTCCTTCGTGCCGGCGCAGATGATGTCCGGATACTGCGCGCGGTCGAGCCGCGCGAGGCGGTAGCTCGTGCCCTCGGCGGGCGTGGCCTCGAGGTTGTAGAAGTTGCCGGTTTCCTCCTGGATGAGGCTCATCTGCTCGCGCATATAGTCCATCACCTCGATGGCGAACGCCTGACCCTGTTCGGTCGTGAGATCCGTGCCCTCGCCAAAAAGGTTGAGGCAGGCTTCGTTCATGCCGATGATGCCGATCGTGTTGAAATGGTTGTACCAGTACGTGCCCGTGCGCTCGCGGATGTTGCGCAGATAGTGCGCCGCATAGGGGTAGAGGCCGCGCTCGGTCTGCGTTTCAACGACCTTGCGCTTGATCTCGAGGCTGTTCTTTGCAATCTGCACGATGCGCCACAGGCGCGCGAAGAACTCCTCGCGGCTTTTGGACTTATAGGCGATGCGCGGCAGGTTGACCGTCACAACGCCGATGGAGCCCGTGAGCGGATTCGAGCCGAACAAACCGCCGCCGCGCTTGCGAAGCTCCTTCGTATCGAGCCGCAGGCGACAGCACATTGAGAGCGCGTCCTCGGGCGAAAGGTCGGAGTTGATGTAGTTGGAAAAATACGGAATGCCGTATTTGCATGTGATTTCCATGAAACGATCGACGACGGGCGAATCCCACTCAAAGTCGGCGGTGACGTTAATCGTGGGGATCGGGAACGTGAACACGCGGCCCTTCGCGTCGCCCTCGAGCATCACCTCGCAAAAGGCGGTGTTGAACATATCCATCTCCCGCTGGAATTCGCCATACTTCTCGGGCATGACCTTGCCGCCGACGATGACGTTTTCATCCTTTAGCGTGCGCGGGGGTTTGATATCGAAGGTGAGGTTCGAGAACGGGCACTGGAAGCCGACGCGCGTGGGCACGTTGATGTTGAAGATGAACTCCTGCAGCGCCTGCTTGACCTGATGCGCGTTCAGGTTATCATAGCGGATGAACGGGGCGCAGTAGGTGTCGATGGAGCTCCACGCCTGCGCGCCGGCGGTTTCGCCCTGCGTGGTGAAGGTGGAGTTGACGACCTGCCCAAGGAAGGAGCGCAGGTGCTTGGCGGGCGAGGATTCCACCTTGCCGCCGACGCCGCCAAAACCATCCATCAAAAGCTGGCGCAGGTCCCAGCCCGCGCAGTACGGCCCGAAGAAGCCGAGGTCGTGCAGGTGCATATCCCCCTCGACATGCGCCTGACGCACTTCATCCGGATAAACCTCGTGCAGCCAATATTGCTTGGTGAATGTTTCGCGCACATAGTTGTTCATGCCGTTGATAGACTTTTGCGTGTTGGCATTCTCCTGGATCTGCCAGTCCTTATCATCGAGATAGTCGGAGAACATGTTGATGGTCGCCCCGATGAGGGCGTTGTTCTCACGCGCGCTGCGGCGCTTCTCGCGGTAGAGGATGAATGCCTTGGCGGTCTTGGCGTGGCCGTTCTCGATGAGGATCTTTTCGGCCGCGTCCTGAATGGCCTCGACATCGGCGGCTTCGCCGTCGGTGTGGGCGTTGACGTAGGCGACCACCTCGTCCGAAAGGCGCTGGGCGCGGGCGAAATCCTCCCCGCCCACGGCGGCCGCGGCTTTATAGATCGCCCAGGTGATTTTCTCCTGGCGGAAGGGGACGAGCTGTCCGTCGCGTTTGCGAACCCGCTGTATCATAACATTACCTCATTTAAATCATATTCTACACTATATTTTGTGCATGGAACGTCACACGGTACTACATATCGTAGTACCGTGCGTCGCTTTTGTCAACATCAATTTGTTTTTATATGCTTTTTACTTGATGCGGCGCGCCTGCACGGCAAAGAACGAGTTGTCGTATTCATAGGTGCAGGTGGAGAGGGTAAGCACCTGATCCGTCGCGGTGATGCTCGTCGTGCGATCGCTCAGCGACGGGGAAACCGTGCCGGCGTAAGCCACCATGTCGGCCATATAGGAAACGAAGTTCGAATCGTCCGCAAAGCGGGTGGCGATGTAGTTGATCGTATATCCATCCGCATAGGGGATGATCGTTGCAAGGTAAATTTCCCACACGGTCTGCGTATCTTCCCAAGTAAAGTAGATGAAGCGGTTGCTGTTGAAGAAATCCTTTTGTTTGTAGTTCATCAAATCGTGGAACATGGTGCCGTTTTTCATGTTGTGACCGTAGAGGATGATGTGCCTCTGCTGCTCGGCGTCGGCGTTGCGAAAATCCATGAACACGGAGCCATAGCGGCTCTTTTGCCGCTCGACGTTGCGCCCGAGGTAATATTCATTATCCTCGCCGCGCACCACCGGATAGTTGATCGAGGTGCCGGGGATCGCAATCCAGCCGATCACATCGGGGTTGATCGCGCGCGCCTGCTCATAGGCAAGGGTCGGCAGCACGTCGTCCGCCCGCGCGATGCCCGTGAGTTCTTCCGGCGTATACTCATCGCCCGGGGATGCGGCGGGATCATCGGTATGTTCGGCGGGAACGTCCGGCGTTTCCCGCGGCGCGGGCGGAGTGGGCAGCGCCGGAGCCGGGGTGACCTTGCCCTGCAGCGGCGTGCTCGTCGGGACCGCGCCCAGGGGTCGCGCGCAGCCCGCGAACAGTGCAAAACACAGCGCCGCGAGAAGCAGCGCCGTCGTTTTGCGCCCGGTTTTGCGCGGGGCGCGCATGCTAACCTACCCGCACGGCATGCACGACGTACCTGCCGTTTTTATAGTTGGTGTGGGTGCATGTGGAAAGGGTGAGCACGCGGTCCCCCGCGGCGATGGTCGTATCGACCGCGTAAATCGATTTCGCAGCGAGCGTATTGATGAAATCGGCGAGCGAAGCTTCATCCGAAAAATTCTTGTCGACCTTCATGTAGGCCGCGTCGTTCACATCGACCGAGTAGACGGCGAACACTTTATAGGTATATTCCTTATCCCCGAAGGTCACTTTGAAGGTGCGGTTTTTTTCATAGAAGGACTTATTGCCGTAGTTGGAGAGCTGGGCAAACATGATTTTCGATTTGCTCATGTTGTGGCCGTGGAGGATGACGTGGCCGTCGCCCGGGCTGCAGCGGTAATCCACAAAAATAGTGCCCGCGGCGCTGCTCGCCTTTTTCACGCTGTGGGTGAGGTAATATTCGTTATCCGTACCCTTGACGACCGGGTAGTCGATGTTCGTGTTGCCGATCTTGATCCAGCCCACAACATCGGCGTTGAGGGCGCGGTATTCATCGTAGCTGAGCTTGGGCTCTTCCTTGACCTCGGCCGTGCCGTCGAGCGTGCCGGGGTCGATGGCGCTCGTGGGCGTGGGCACGGGCGTGGGCGCGGCGCTATCCTCGGGCAGCGGGGTGGGCGCATCGCTCTCCCCGGGCAGTTGGTCCGGGGCGAAAGGCGGCTGCGTATTCTCGGGCAGGTCGATCTCGATATCGGTGCCGCCGCTGTTGCAGGCCGCGGCAAAAAGCAAGGTGAGCGCGAGCAAAAGCAGCGCTATTTTTCGGGCCGATCCCTTTATCATCAAGCATCATACCTCGTTTTCTAAATCGGGTTTCATTATATCCCATCCGTTCCCAATTCACAAGAACACACGCGCGGGCGGCTGCATTCTTATCAATTTGTTCAAATTTCGCGCCGCGCAAGGCTTGTCCCGCGGCGGCATAAATGATAGAATGGTCTGCAAAGACGTTTGATTTCGGGAAATACGCGGTTATCTCCCGCAAAGGAGTTATGGGATATGGGCCTTTTTGAGTTCAACGACGTCGGCATTGACCTTGGCACCGCGAGCATCCTCGTGTACGTGCGCGGCAAGGGCATTGTGCTGCGCGAACCATCCGTGGTCGCTGTCGAAAAAGTATCCGGCCGTATTCTCGCCATCGGCGAGGAGGCGCGCAGGATGCTCGGTCGCACGCCCGGCACGATCACCGCGGTGCGTCCGCTGCGCGACGGCGTGATTTCCAACTACGACATCACCGAGCGCATCCTCCACTACTTCCTCAAAAAAGTCGTGGGGCGGCATGTGTTCTTCAAGCCGCGGGTCGTCGTGTGCGTGCCCTCGGGCGTAACGGAGGTTGAAAAGCGTTCCGTCATCGACGCGACCGAAGAGGCCGGCGCGCGCCATACCTATTTGATCGAGGAGCCGATTGCGGCCGCCATCGGCGCGGGCATCGACATTGCCGAACCGCGCGGCCATATGGTGATCGATATCGGCGGCGGCACGACGGACGTCGCGCTCGTGTCGCTCGGCGGGGCCGTGCTTTCCGACTCGATCAAGGTCGCGGGCGACAAGTTCGACGATTCGATCGTGCGCTACATGCGAAAGAAGCACAACCTGCTCATCGGCGAGCGCACCGCCGAAGAAATGAAGATCCGCATCGGCTCGGCCTACCCGCGCCGCGAGCAGATTTTTATCGATGTGAAGGGCCGCAACCTCATCTCCGGCCTGCCGCAGGCGATCGTCGTCGGCAGCAACGAGATGATCGACGCGCTCGAGGAACCTTTGCAGGCCATCCTCGAGAGCGTGCGCGCCATGTTTGAAAAAACGCCGCCGGAGCTTGCAAGCGACGTGGCGGAGGACGGGCTTTGCCTCACGGGCGGCGGCGCGCTGCTCTTCGGGCTTGATAAGTTCATCGCCGAACACACGAAAGTGCCCTGCTTCGTATCGGAGGACCCGATCTCCTGCGTGGCGATCGGCACGGGCAAGGTGCTCGATAACATCGACAAATTCACCCGCGGCGCCATCTACGATTATCGGCGCGGCGAATATTATCTCGACAACAATTAACAATTTGGAACAAACGCAGGGACCTCCCGACGGGAGGTCCTTATTGCTGTGAAAAAAATGGTCAAAACTACCCGCTTTGGTGCGTTTTTTTGCCGCGTGTTCACAATTGCTCCTTTGCCAACGGCGCGGTTTGTGGTAATATGATTGGGATTGCAATAATGGTTGTGTGCCGCAGCATGCGCCGCATACAGGAGGAAAACTTTGAGCAAAAAGATCAGAACGCCGCTTATCTATCTGGCACTCGTGCTGGTCGTCATCATACTGATCACGCAGCTTCAGTCGCAGAACACGGAAGATAAGTTCATCGAATACGCCGCGTTCATCCGCCTTGCCGAAGATAAGCAGGTGGAAGCCGTCGAATATATGGACGGCAAGATCGTGGGCATTAAGAAAAACTCGGAAAACAAGGCCTTTTTCCCCAAGCGCTTCGATTTTTACTGTTTTGTGTCCTCGGAAGAAGCGTTCCGCGCGGACATGAACGCCGTTGTCGCCGCACAAACGGGCAAGGATGCCGCGCTCGTCACCCCGGGCGAATACGGCTTCACCTACACTTATAACCCGCCGCGGGAGCCCTCGATCTTCGAGCTGTTTTTGCCCTATCTTTTGATGATCGGCGCATTCGGCCTGTTCTACTACTTCGTGTTCCGCTCGCAAAACGGCGGCAACAAGGTGATGAGCTTCGGCAAAAGCCACGCGCGCACACAGCTCGACCCGAACAATAAAGTTACGTTTGACGACGTCGCCGGCGCCGATGAAGAAAAGGAAGAGCTGCGCGAGGTGGTCGAATTCATGCGCTCCCCGCGCCGCTTCACCGAGATGGGCGCGCGCATCCCCAAGGGCGTTTTGCTCGTGGGCCCGCCGGGCACAGGCAAAACGCTGCTCGCCAAAGCCGTTGCGGGGGAGGCCAAAGCGCCGTTCTTCTCGATTTCCGGCTCGGACTTCGTTGAAATGTTCGTGGGCGTGGGCGCAAGCCGCGTGCGCGACCTGTTCAACACAGCTAAAAAGAGCGCGCCCGCGGTCATCTTCATCGACGAGATCGACGCCGTAGGCCGCCAGCGCGGCGCGGGACTTGGCGGCGGCCATGATGAACGCGAGCAGACCTTGAACCAGCTTCTGGTCGAAATGGACGGCTTTGCGGTCAACGAGGGCATCATCGTGCTCGCGGCGACCAACCGCCCGGATATCCTCGACCCCGCGCTTTTGCGCCCCGGCCGGTTCGACAGGCAGATCACCGTCAACTACCCCGATGTGAAGGGCCGCGAGGAAATCCTCAAAGTGCACGCCAAGGGCAAGCCCTTCGCGCCGGAGGTCGACCTCGGGGTACTCGCCAAGCGCACCGTAGGCTTCACGGGTGCGGACCTTGAGAACGTGCTCAACGAGGCGGCGATCCTCGCCGCGCGCTTTAAGAAAAAAGCCATCACGATGGTGGAGCTTGAAGAGGCCATCACCCGCACGATCGTCGGCCCCGAAAAGAAGAGCCGCGTCATCACCGCGGAGGATAAGCGCCTCACCGCCTACCACGAGGCGGGCCACGCGGTCGTCGCGCGCGTTCTGCCCGGCTGCGACCCGGTGCATGAAATTTCCATCATCCCGCGCGGCATGGCCGCCGGTTACACGATGACCGTGCCCGATAGGGACGATAACCACATCACGCGCGGCAAGCTTTTAGACCGCATTGCGGAGCTTCTTGGCGGCCGCGTCGCCGAGAGCGTGGCGCTCGATGATATTTCGACCGGCGCCTTCAACGACTTGCAGCGCGCGAGCGACCTTGCCCGCAGGATGGTCGTGGAGTTCGGCATGAGCGACGTGATCGGCCCGGTGTTCCTCGGCGGGCAGACGGAGGTTTTCATCGCCAAGGATTGGGGCCACCAGCGCAACTATTCCGAAGAGGTCGCCAAGCGCGTGGATGAAGAGATCCGCCGCATCCTCGATGAGCAGTTCGAGCGCGCGCGCAACGCGATTATCGAAAACCGCGAAGCTTTGGAGCGCGTGGTCGCGGCGCTGCTTGAATATGAGCGCGTCGACGGCGACGAATTCGAAAAAATCTTCAAGGGCGAGCAGGTCGAGATCGAAACATTTTCCGAGCGCCGCACGCGCCTTGAAACCGCCGACCCCGACGTCGAAGCGCGTGAGATGGCCGAGCGGGAAAAAGCCGAGCGCGAGGAGGCCGAACGCAAGGCGGCCGAAAAGGAGCGAGAGGCCGATCCCTTCAAGTGGTAAGAACCCTGAAACGATGTGCAAAAGCGTCCGCCGGAATGCCGGCGGACGCTTTTAATAGAATTCAAGCCAACCTTTCAGCGCGCAGGCGCATCAGTCCGCTTCCCCCGAGAGCAGGTATTCAAGATAGCCCTCCATGCCGTCCGCATCGCTCGCGCGAAGGCGTTCGATGTCCATGCCCCGCATCAGGAACGATAGAATCAGCGCGCCAGGCACGATCACATCGTGCCGCTCGAAAAGCAGCGGTTGCGCGGCGCGCGCCGCCTCCCCCGCCCCATGCAGTTTTTGTGCGAGCTGCCCGACCTGTTCGCGCGTGAGCACGCATGCGTTGACCGCCGCCCCGTCGTAGTCCCTTTGGCCGAGGGAGAGCGCCGCAAGCGTCGTGATCGTGCCGCCCACGCCCACCCAATGGACGATGTTCGCATGCGGAAAGCAAAAGATTCCGGCCGCCGCGCCCTCGAGTTTTGTTTTCATCGCCTCAAAGGCGGTTTCACCGGCGAGCAGATCCTTGGCGCGCACGCAGCCCAAAGGGAAACTCGCGCGAAAATCCGCAAAGGCGATTTGGCTCGAGCCGCCGCCGATCTCTATGAGGCCGCCGTGCAAAGCCCCCGCGCCAAGCGCCGCGTAGCGGGCCTCGCGAGCGCCGCTGAGCACATCCGCCTCAAGGCCGAATTTTTCCCTGAGGCACGCAAGGAAGCTATCCGCGTTTTGCGCGTCGCGCACGGCGCTCGTCGCATAGGCGCGCGGGGTAAGCCCTTCTATCCTCGCGCGGCGCACGAAGGCCCCGATCGCCGCAAGGCTGCGCTCGATGGCGGCCTCCGAAAGGCGCCCCGTTTCGGCGAGGTCCTCGGCAAGCCGCGTCGTCGTCAGCAGCTTTTGGCCCCGCGCGCCCATGTAGCGCACGGAATTGCTGCCGATGTCGATGACCGCATAGTTTTTCATCATACCCTCCCCCGTTCATTCCTCCACAGTATAGCAAAGATCATAGCGTACTTCACCGAAATTTCACGATTTTGCGCTTGCGTTTTGCCGCCGTGCGCGGTAATCTAGTGAAGCTTATTAAGCGCTTAATGAAATTGACCCATGCATCCGAAAGGAGAGCCCCCCATTTGACAAAAGTGTTGAAGTACCTAAAGCCGTTCGCGGCGGGCCTTTTGCTTGTTGTGGCGCTGCTGTTTGCGCAGGCGCTGTGCGATTTGAACCTGCCCAACTACATGTCGGATATCGTGAACGTCGGCGTGCAGCAAAACGGCGTAGAACACGCGGCGCCCGAGGCTATCAGCGAGAACGGATTCGCGCTCATGCGCGCGCTCATGCTGCCTGAGGAGCGCGCTTTTGCCGAGGCGAACTATGCGCTCACGGGGGCGGACGAACTGAGCCCCAAAGGCAAAGCTTACCGCAGCCTCTACCCCGATGTTGGAGAGAGGCTCTATGTGCGCGGCTCGGCCGAAAAGGATACGCTCGCGCAGCTCGACAATAGCTTTGGCACGGCGACGTGGACGATGATCAACCTCATGCGCGACTTTGCGGCCGCGCAGGGCGCGCAGGGCCTACCGGCAAGCGCTGCCGAGATCGACCCCGCCGCGCTTTATCGCCTGCTGCCCATGATCGCGAACCTCCCGGGGGAAACCATCGCCGCTGCGCATGAAAAGGCTGCGGCCAACGACGGCATGATCCTCCGCCAAAGCGGCATTATGCTTTCGAAGGTGTTCCTTTCGGAGCTTGGCGCGGATATGGGCGCGATTCAGCGCAGTTATATTCTGCGCGTGGGCCTTTCCATGCTTTTGATTGCCCTCGCGGGCGGCGTCGCGACGGTGCTCGTGAGCTTTCTTTCCGCGCGCATCGCCGCGGGCGTCGCGCGCGATTTGAGGCGGGATGTGTTTGTGCGCATCGAAAATTTTTCGAACAATGAATTCGACCAGTTTTCGACCGCGTCGCTGATCACGCGCTGCACCAACGACGTATCGCAGGTGCAGTCGCTTCTTAGCTTTGGCATACGCATGCTCTGCTACGCGCCCATCATGGCGGCCGGCGGCACGGTGATGGCGCTTCGCAAATCCCCCTCGATGGCATGGATCATCGCGGCGGCTTGCGCGCTGCTCATCGGCATCATCGCGGTGCTTGTATCGATTGCAACGCCGCGTTTCAAACTGATTCAAAAGCTTGTGGACCGGCTCAACCTCGTTTCCCGCGAGAGCCTCAACGGGCAGATGGTCATCCGCGCGTTTGCGACGCAATCGCACGAAACCGCGCGCTTTGAAGATGTGAACCGCGAGCTCACCGGGGTGAGCCTGTTTGTCAACCGAACGATGGTGATGCTCATGCCGGTGATGATGCTCGTGATGAACGGCGTGTCGCTGCTGGTGGTTTGGGTCGGCGCGCATCGCATCGCCGAAGCTTCGATGCAGATCGGCGATATGATGGCCTTTATTCAATATGCCATGCAAATCATCATGTCGTTCTTAATGATTTCGATGATGTTCATCTTCTTGCCGCGCGCGGCGGTTTCCGCGGAGCGCATCGCCGAGGTGCTCTCAACCGCCCCCGGCGTGCGCGATCCCGAAGCGCCCGCGCCGTTTGACCCCGCAAAAAAGGGGCTTGTTGAATTCCGCAATGTGTCCTTCCGCTACCGCGACGCGGAGGAAAACGCAGTTTCAGGCATCAGCTTCACCGCGCGGCCCGGGGAGACCACAGCCATCATCGGCCCGACGGGCAGCGGCAAATCAACGCTTGCGAGCCTTTTGCTTCGCTTTTACGATGTGAGCGGCGGACAGGTGCTCGTCGGCGGCAGGGACGTGCGGGAGGTTTCCCAAAAGGCGCTGCGCGAGAAGATCGGCTATGTGCCGCAAAAAGCCGTGCTCCTTTCGGGAACCATCGCTTCCAACCTGCGCTATGGCCGGCAAGACGCTTCGGAGGCGGAGGTGGAAGAAGCCGCGCGCATTGCGCAGGCGGCGGACTTCATCGACGAAAAACCGGAGCGCTTCGCCTCCGACATTGCCCAGGGAGGTTCGAACGTTTCCGGCGGACAGAAGCAGCGCCTCTCAATCGCCCGCGCACTTGTTAAAGAACCCGATATCTTTGTGTTTGACGACAGCTTCTCCGCGCTCGACTTCCGCACGGATGCGGCGCTTCGCCGCGCGCTTGCTTCGCGCACGCAGGAAAGCACGCTGATCGTCATCGCCCAGCGCATCAACACCATCATGCATGCGGAGCAGATCCTCGTGCTTGAGGATGGCAAGATCGTTGGCCGCGGCACGCACAGGGAGCTTTTAGAAAGCTGCCCCCAATATTATGAGATCGCGTCTTCGCAGCTCTCCAAGGAGGAACTCGCATGAACGAGCGGCAATCGGCAAAGCCCGGCCCGCGCGGCCCTATGCGCGGCGGCCCGATGGGCGGCCACGGCATGGGCGGCAGCGGCGAAAAGGCAAAGAACTTCAAGGGTTCGATGAAAAAGCTCGCCGGCTACCTCGGCGCGCACCGCTTTTTGATTCTTTTGGTGTGGGCGCTCGCCATCGCCTCCACAGTGTTCATGATCTTTGGGCCGCGCATCCTCGGCCGCGCCACGGATGAGCTTTTCTCGGGCGTGATGGCGCAGATTGCGGGCACGGGCAGCATCGACTTTGCGGCGATCGGCGCGACCCTTGTGCGCCTTGCGCTTCTCTATGGCGCAAGCGCGCTGCTCTCCTATTCGCAAGGCGCCCTCATGGCCGGCGTGACGGCGAAAATTTCCCGCCGCCTTCGGAGCGACATCGACGCGAAGATCCACCGCCTGCCCCTTTCTTATTACGACCGGGTGTCGCATGGCGACGTGCTCAGCCGCATCACCAACGACGTCGATACGATTGGCCAGTCCCTGAACCAGAGCCTGACGCAGCTGATCACCTCGGCAACCTTGCTCATCGGCATCCTCATTATGATGTTTTCCATCAGCCTGCCGATGACGCTCGTTGCGCTGTGCGTGCTGCCGGTATCGATGGGTACGGTGCTCTCGATCATCCGCAACTCGCAGCGCCACTTCAAGCGCCAGCAGGAATACCTCGGCCGCGTCAACGGCCATGTGGAGGAGATGTTCTCAAGCCATATCGTCGTGAAGGCCTTCAACGGCGAAGAGGAATCCGCGCGCGCCTTCGATGAGGCGAACGGGACTCTCTACCATTCCGCGTGGAAAGCGAACTTCCTTTCGGGCCTGATGATGCCCATCACGGGCTTCATCGGCAACCTCGCCTATGTTGCGGTGTGCATCCTCGGCGGCTACTATGCGGTCAACGGCGGCATGACGGTAGGCGGCATCCAGTCCTTCATCCAATACATGCGCTCGTTCAACCAGCCGATCGCGCAGATCGCGAACATCTCCAACGTTTTGCAGCAGACCGCGGCCGCGGCCGAGCGCGTGTTCGAATTCCTCGACGAGCCCGAAGAACTGCCCGACCCCGAAAACGCGCTGCGCATCGCCGGGGGCAACGGCGGCGAGGGCGTGATGCTGAGCGGCAATGTATGCTTCGAGCACATTTCGTTTGCCTACACGCCGGAAGAGACCGTCATCCACGATTTTTCCGCCTGCGCGAAGCCCGGGCAAAAGATTGCCATTGTCGGCCCCACAGGCGCGGGCAAAACGACGATCGTCAAGCTTTTGATGCGTTTTTATGATGTGAACGCGGGCAGGATCACCCTCGACGGGCACGATATACGCCTGTTCCGAAAAAACGAACTGCGTGCGCAGCTTGGCATGGTGCTGCAGGACACCTGGCTTTTTTCGGGCACGATCGCCGACAACATCCGCTATGGCAGGCTCGATGCGAGCGATGAAGAGGTGCAGGCCGCCGCGCGCGCCGCGCAGGTGGACCACTTTGTGCGCACGCTGCCCGAGGGGTACAACGCGCTCATCAACGAGGAGGTCAACAACATTTCCCAAGGGCAGAAGCAGCTTTTGACCATTGCCCGCGCGATCCTCTCCGACCCGGACATTCTCATCCTCGACGAGGCGACGAGCTCCGTCGACACGCGCACCGAGCTTCTCATCCAGCGCGCGATGGATAACCTCATGCGCGGCCGCACGAGCTTCGTGATCGCGCACCGCCTCTCGACCATCCGCAACGCCGACCTCATCCTCGTGATGAACGAGGGCGATATCGTCGAGCAGGGCACGCACACCGAGCTTCTCGCGCGGGGCGGCTTCTACGCGAAGCTCTATAACAGCCAGTTCGAGGCTGCGGCGGAAGCCTGAGGGCCAAACGGATTAAAAAAACGGCTCTCGCTGTTGCGGGGGCCGTTTGAAATTTGCAAAAAGCCGCGGATAGCTCTGATAGAATAAAGAGCTGCAATCCATACACACTTATATCCGCTCATCATATGATGCAATAGGGCGTATGCCGCGGGTCAACCCGCGACGCCTTATATTCGATATTCAAGGGAGCTGAATGATCATGCAGCAAACAAGTTGTAATAACGGACTGACTTGCTGTCAATTACAATTATCAAATACAATGCAGCGGCTGTGGATTGAGCACGTTCTGTGGACCCGTTTTTTTATCCTGAGTACAGCGTTTAATCTGCCCGACCTTCCATTCGTCACGGAGAGGCTTTTGAAAAATCCTAAAGATTTGGCCGAGGCGCTTAAACCGTTTTACGGCGAGCAGACAGCCATGCAAATTGAACAACTTTTTACAACCCACCTTTTGATCGCGGCCCAATTGGTGAACGCGGCAAAAGCGGGTAACACTGCGGAAGTGGATAAACAACGCAGGAGATGGTATGCAAACGCTGAAGATATCGCCAGATTTCTCGCTTGCATCAATCCTTGTTGGAGCAGATGCGAGTGGAGGGAGTTATTGTTCGATCACCTGCGCATGACGGAAGATGAAGCGGTTTTTATCTTAACCGGCCAATATGAAAAAGGTATAGAAGAATATGACGCCATTCAGGCGGAAGCGATAAAGATGGCCGATGTGATGACTTGCGGCGTTATCCGCCAGTTCTGCATCGCATAGCAAACACAAAAAGGGCAAAAACCGCACAAAAGCGCTTATGCTTTCGCGCGGTCTTTACTTCGGGCCTTTTTCAGGGGCCGCCGACCTCCAGGACGCGCGTGGCGGCGCTGGCGATAAACGCGCGGTCATGCTCCACAAAAAGCATTGAGGGGTTCCCCGCGCGGATGAGCGCCTCGATCTGCATGCGCGAGAGCACATCCACATAATTGAGCGGCTCATCCCAGAGGTACAGGTGCGCCCGCTCGCAAAGGCTGCGCGCGAGCAGCACCTTTTTGCGCTGCCCCGCCGAAAAAGCGCGCATATCCTTTTCGAACTGCACGCGGGGAAAATCGAGCTTGCGCAGAATCGTCAAAAACAGGCTTGCGTCGACGCCCTCATGGGCGGCATAGTCCATAAGCCCGCCCTCTAAAAATGAGGTATCCTGCGGCACATAGGAGACTACAAGGCCCGAGGCGAGCCGCACGGTTCCCGCGTGCGGGATGCCCTCCCCCGCGACGAGCTTAACGATGCTCGATTTGCCGCAGCCGTTGGGCCCGGTGAGCGCCACGCGTTCCCCGCGCTTTAAGTCAAGTGAAAAGTCCGAAAACACCTCCCGCCCCGGGTAAGAAACGGCGAGGCCGCGGATTTCGAGCAGCCTTTCACTGCGGTGGAGGAGCGGGCGCACGGCCAAATTCTCGTTGCGCTCGATGTTCTTCAAGAGCTTGGATTTTTCCTCGATGGCGTTATCTTGCCTGCGCTCGAGGTTCTTCCTGCGCTGCTGCATGCGGCGGGACTGCTCGCCGATATACGCGCGGGAATCCATGCCCCATTCCACGCCCGGTCTTTTGCCGATCTTCGTCGCCTCCACCCTATCCGCCCATTCGCTCGATTGGCGCGCGGCCTGCTTAAGCTGAACAATTTCCTTGTGCAAGCGCTCGTTCTCGGCAAGCTCAAAGGCATCCTCACGCTGTTTATTCTCCCACCATTGGGAGAAGTTGCCCTTGGTGACGGTGATGTTCGCGCGATTGATCGAGAGGATGTGGCTGACGCAGCCGTCGAGGAACGCGCGGTCGTGGCTCACGAGGATGAAGCCGGATTTCGCGTTGAGATAATCGCGCACGACCTCGCGCGCGCGAAGGTCAAGGTGGTTGGTGGGCTCGTCGATAAGCAAAAAGTTGTTTTCTTTAAGAAACAGCGCGGCGAGCAGCGCCTTGGTGCGCTCCCCGTGGCTGAGGGTCGCAAAGGGCCGGTAAAGCGTGCCCTCATCCATTTGAAGGAGCGACAATTCGCGCAAAAGCTGCCACGGCGCGTGATCGGGGCTGATCTGTTCTAAAACAGCGATCGTATCCCGCCCCATGTCCTTTACCTCAAACGGAAAATAATCGAAGTGGACGGGGGCCGAGATGCTGCCCGCATATTCATATTTGCCTAAAAGCAGGTTGAGGAACGTCGTTTTGCCGCGCCCGTTCCTGCCTGTGAAGCCAAGCTTCCAGTCCGTGTCGATTTGAAAGGAAACATGCTCAAAGATGTTGTCGTAACTGCCATCGTAGCAGAATGTGAGATCGTTGACCGATATCAGCGACATAAACAAAAGACCCCCTTTGGGTTCGTCGAATGCGTGCGACCGAAACGGCAGCGCAACACGGCGGTCTTAACTTCACACCGCCTGCGCGCCCCGAAACAACAGCCGCTTAGTTGCGCATTCCCTTTCTCCCCTCGTTGGTCTTTGATTTATGATAGCACGGTTCTTGCCAAAAGTCCATGGTGCGATGCGCGGCGCGCCGATTGCCAATTCGCAACCGCACCTTTATAATGAACGTATGACTTACCGCGTGCTGATCGTCGAGGATGACGCAAACATCGCAAACGCCATCAAAAAGCACCTGATCTCCTGGGGGCTTGAGGCCGAGTGCGCCGAGGATTTTCAAAACATTTTGCCGCGGTTTGCGGCCTTCGCGCCGCACCTTGTTTTGATGGACATCTCCCTGCCCTTTTTTAACGGCTACCACTGGTGCCAAGAGATCCGAAAGCTCTCCAAGGTCCCCGTGGTGTTCATTTCTTCCGCTTCCGACAACATGAATATCGTGCTCGCGATGAACATGGGAGGCGATGATTTTATCGCAAAACCTTTTGATCTTTCCGTGCTCTGTGCAAAGGTGCTCGCGATGCTTCGAAGGAGCTACGATTTTGCGGGACAAACGGCCCTCATCGAACACCGGGGCGCTTTTGTGAACACCGCCAACGGCACGCTCTACGTCAACGGCGAGCGCGTAGAGCTCACGCGCAACGAATACCGTATCCTCGTCATTTTGCTCGAGAACCGGGGCGCCGTTGTCGGGCGGGACGCGCTGATGACGCGGCTGTGGGAAACCGACAGCTATGTCGATGAAAACACGCTTGCCGTCAACATCGCGCGGCTGCGCAAAACGCTCGCCGCGGCGGGGCTTGATGATTACATCACAACAAGGCGCGGCGAGGGGTACATGATCGAATGATAAAGCTATTCTTTTCCTATTGCAAACGGCACGGCATGCTCTTGCTCGCGTTTCTCCTCGCGGCGGGCACATACGCCGCGATCTTCGCGCTCTATGACCTGCCCGCGGAACCCGTGGCCTATGCTTCGGCGCTGACGGCGGTCGTTTTCATTGTGCTGGGCGGCATCCGCTTTGCGGCGTTCCGCCGCAGGCACAGGGCGCTTGTTGACCTTGCGCGGCGCATCGACATCGAGCTCGCGGGCCTTCCCTCCCCCTCGGGCATACTTGAGGAAAACTACCAGGCGCTGCTCGCGGCGCTGTTTGAGAGCAAGCGCAAGCTCGCTTTTTCGTTCGCGCAAAAGCAGGCCGAAACCGAGGAATACTATACGCTCTGGGCGCACCAGATCAAAACGCCCATCGCCGCCATGCGCTTGATGCTCGGCGCGAGCGATGCGGACGCGCAGCTTGACGCGGAGCTTCTTCGCATTGAGCAATATGTCGAGATGGCGCTGAATTATGTGCGCGCCGAGAGCGAAACGACCGATTTTCTTCTGCGCCGCGTGCAGCTCGATGAAGTGATCCGCGCCTGCGTGCGCAAATATGCGCGCGCTTTCGTGCTCACAAAAACCCGCCTTCGTTTTGAAGAAACGCAGCTTGCCGTGCGCACGGATGAAAAATGGCTTGCGTTTTGCATCGAACAGCTCCTCTCCAACGCCCTCAAATACGCCGCCGGCGGAGAGATCATAATTCGCGCCGAGGGGGAAGCGCTGCTCATTGCGGATACGGGCATAGGCATCGCGGCGGAAGATCTGCCGCGCGCGTTTGATAAGGGCTACACCGGCTATAACGGCCGTGCGGACAAGCATGCGACCGGCATCGGTCTATACTTAGTTAAAAAAATGCTCGATAAGCTCGGCCACACGATCTCCCTCTCCTCCGCGCCGGGGCGCGGCACGACCGCGAGGATAGACCTCTCCCAAAGGGAGATCCCTTTCGAGTAACCTTACAAAATTGTAAGCGGGCGCCCCCCAAGTGTAAGGCGAATCGATGTTTGCATCGCGCCTTTTTTGTTATACTGCTGCCATCAACGCAAAGGGAGGACACAATGGCGCTTCTTGAAGTGAAAAACGTGAAAAAAATATATGCGACACGCTTTGGCGGCAATCCCGTGCAGGCGCTCGCCAATGTGAGCTTTAGCGTGGAGGAAGGCGAATACGTCGCCATCATGGGCGAATCGGGTTCGGGGAAGACGACGCTGCTCAATATCATCGCCTCGCTCGACCGCCCCACCGCGGGCGACGTGCTGCTCGAGGGGCAGAGCGTGACCTCAATCCGCGAGGCGGAGATCGCCGCTTTCCGGCGCGATAAGCTCGGGTTCGTGTTTCAGGATTTCAATTTGCTCGATACGTTTTCGGTGCAGGACAACATCTTTTTGCCGCTGGTGCTCGCGGGGCGCAACTACGCCTACATGGAACAGCGGCTCGCGCCGATCGCCAAGGCGCTCCGCATCGAGGACATCCTTAAAAAATACCCGTATGAGATCTCGGGCGGGCAAAAGCAGCGCACCGCCGTCGCCCGCGCGCTGATCACAAACCCGCGGCTGATCCTTGCGGATGAACCGACCGGCGCGCTCGACTCGCGCGCGACGGACGGGCTCATGCGCGTGTTCACCTCGATTAACCAAGCCGGGCAGACCATCCTCATGGTGACGCACTCCGTGCGCGCGGCCTCCAACGCGCGGCGCGTGCTGTTCATTAAGGATGGGGAGGTTTTCCACCAGCTTTACCGCGCGAATATGAGCGAGCAGGAGATGTTTGCAAAGATCAGCGATGCGCTCAGCGTCATCGCCGCCGGGAGCGCGCGCCATGCGTAAGGGATTATACCGGAGCCTTGCCTTCACAAACCTCAAAAACCACCGGCGGCTGTATGCGCCCTACCTGCTCGCCTGCGCGGGAAGCGCCGCGATGTTTTACATGATGTGCTTCCTGGCCACCCACAGCGCGCTGCGTTCGATGCGCGGCGGGCGCGAGCTTACAAACGTATTGGTGTTCGGCTCGGTGGTGATCGCGATCTTTTCCGCGGTGATCGTGCTCTACGCCAACTCCTTCATCATGAAGCAGCGGCAGCGGGAGCTTGGGCTTTACAACATCCTCGGCATGGAAAAAAAGCACATCGCCCGGCTTATGGCGACCGAAACGGTTTATGCGGCCTTTGCTTCGCTCCTGGGGGGCCTTGCCTTGGGCATGCTGTTTTCCAAGCTCATGCTCCTATTTGTTTGCAAGCTGCTTTCGTTCGACGTGCCTTTCGGGTTTGAGGTTTCGGTCTTCGGCCTTGCCGCGACCTGCCTGCTCTTTTTCGGCATCTTCTTCCTGGCGCTTGTGTGGAACGTTTCGCGCGTGCACCTTGCAAAGCCCGTTGAGCTGCTGCGCGCCGCGCAGGCGGGCGAGCGGGAACCTAAAACGCGCCGCCTGCTGCTGCTCACCGGCCTTCTTTCGCTCGGGGGCGGCTATGTCCTCGCGGTCGTCACGAAAAAGCCGAGCGCGGCGGTGGTCGTGTTTTTCCTCGCGGTGCTGCTCGTCATCCTCGGCACATACTGCCTGTTCACCGCCGGGAGCGTGGCGCTTCTTAAAAGCCTTCGCCGGCGCAAAAATTACTATTATCGCACGCGCAACTTCATTTCCGTATCCTCGATGATCTACCGCATGAAGCAGAACGCCGTAGGGCTTGCCAACATCTGCATTCTCTCGACGATGGTGCTCGTTACCCTTTCGACCACGTTCTGCCTCTACTACGGCATTGAAGATACGCTGCGCAACCTTCACCCGCGCAACATTGAGATCCGCAGCTCGCAGATTGACGACGCCGAACGGGACGCGCTCCTCCCCATCATCGCGCAGAGCCTGCGGGAATCCGGCGTTACGCCGCGCAACGCGCAGCTCTACCGTTCCGCCACCCATTGGGTCACGCGCGACGGGGCGGCGTTTGCAGTCTTGACCGGCCGGGACCAGCTCGCGCAGCTTCGGTTCATGCCGCTTGCGGACTATAACGACCTGACCGGAGCCGGCGCGCATCTTGCGCGCGGCGAGGCACTTGTTTACTGCCCGAACGCTTTGCTGCCGGAAAATTCGGCCCGCTTCGGCGCGCTCGAGTACCGCGTCGCCGGCACGCTTGATGAGCTGCCCATCGCCAAGGGCTGGTACAGCGGCGGGAGCGACGATGTGGAGCATTGGTGTTTCATCGTGCCGGAGACAAGCGACCTCGAGGCGATTGCCCGGGCGTTCTATACGGACAAAGACGAATTCGTTTATAACGGATACAGCCTCTACTACGGCTTCGACGTCGCAAACCGCGAGGAGGAAGTGACTTTTGCCGCCCTCCTCAGGTCCCAGCTTGACGAACACCTCGCCTCCCTCCCCGAGGACGAGGGGCTTTACCTCAGCTTGAATTATACCGATGAATCCCGCGAGGGCTATTACGCGATCTACGGGGGTTTGTTTTTCCTCGGCATTTTCCTCGGGCTGATGTTCACCTGCGCCGCGGCGCTGATCATGTATTACAAACAGCTCTCCGAAGGGTACGGCGACCGGGCGCGCTATGCGATCATGCGCAAGGTGGGGCTTGCGCGCGACGAGGTGAAGGCCTCCGTGCGCGCGCAGGTGCTGACGGTGTTCTTTTTGCCGCTCGCGGCGGCGGGCGTGCATGTGGCGTTTGCTTTCCCGTTGATCTCGGTGCTGTTCACGATGCTTGCGCTTACGAACGTGACGCTCTTCCTCTTTTGCACGCTCGGCTGCTTTACCGTGTTCGCTCTGCTCTATGCGGCGGTCTACGCACTCACCGCGCGCACATATTATAAGATCGTCGCCGAGGCGGAATGATCTTAAGCATTTCCGCGCGCCGCGCGGACAACTGCCCGAAAAACCATGCATTTTTACAACAGAGCGGCCCTTTCGCCGCTCTTTTTTTCGTTTTCGGCAAAACTCGTGCATAGCTGTCAATCCTAGTGGAAATACTAGGCAGGATGCGAATTTCGCCCGGAGAAATCAGATGTGTTAATCCTATATGGGAGGCAAAGTATGCAGATACGTTCGGAAACCGTCGGCACGCGCGCCATCGCGCGCCTCACCGGCGAACTTGACCACCACAGCGCGGCCGAGACCCGCCTGGCGCTCGACGCGCTGCTCTCGGATCCCGCGGTCAATGAGCTGGAACTCGACCTTCGCGCGGTCAGCTTCATGGACAGCTCCGGCCTCGGGGTGATCCTTGGGCGCTACCGCACGCTTTCACGGCGCGGCGGGAGCCTCGCGCTCGCGGGGGCAAACAAACATGTGGACAGAATCTTGCGCATGGCAGGCGTCTATGCGCTATGCGAGAGACGGGATGCGCAAGGAGGGATCGGATCATGAAAAACGCAATGAATGTCAGCTTTTACGCCATCTCGCAGAACGAGGCGCTGGCGAGGACGCTCGCCGCGGCGTTCGCTTCGCAGCTCAACCCCACCATCGAGGAGCTCACCGATATCCGCACCGCCGTGAGCGAAGCCGTAACCAACGCCATCATCCACGGCTATGGCGGCCGCGGCGGGCTTGTGGCGATGAACTGCATGATCGACGGGGAATCGCTTGCAATCGATGTGATCGACACCGGCAAAGGCATTGAGGATGTGGAACTTGCCATGCAGCCCTTTTACACGAGCGCCCCCGAACTCGAGCGCTCAGGCATGGGCTTTTCGGTGATGCAGGCTTTCATGGACGACGTGCGCGTGCACTCCGCGCCGGGCTACGGCACGACCGTCGCGATGAAAAAGCACATCCGCGCGGTGAGGGACGATGGATGAGCGCGAGCAGCTTTCCCACGCGGATACGCTCGCGCTGATCGCGCGCGCGCAAAGCGGCTGCGAGGAGGCGCTCGAGAAGCTCGTCGTCCACAACACGGCGCTGGTCAAATCCATCGTGCGGCGCTTCCTCGGCAAGGGCTGCGAGTATGACGACCTGTTCCAGATCGGCTGCATGGGGCTTGTGAAGGCGATCCATAACTTCGACTGCACGTTCGAGGTGCGCTTTTCGACCTATGCCGTGCCGATGATCGCGGGCGAGATCAAGCGCCATTTAAGGGATGACGGCATCATCAAGGTGAGCCGGTCTTTGCGGGAACTTGCCATCCGCGCCTCAGGCGCGCGCGAAGCGCTGCGCGCTTCGCTCAACCGCGAGCCCGGCATTTTGGAGATCGCCCGGGAACTCGCCGTGGAGCCCGAGGAACTTGCGCGCGCGCTTGAGGCCGCGCGCCCCTGCGTTTCGATCTATGAGCCGGCCTATGGTGCGGATTCGGACGCGCTGGTGATGGACGTCGTCCCCGCGGGGGAGGAGGCGCTTGCCGGCGCGCTCGACCGCGTGATGTTAAAAGAGCTCCTCGGGGAGCTCCATCCGCGCGAGCGCGCGATCATCGTGATGCGTTATTTTATGGATAAGACGCAGAGCGAAACCGCCCTCAAACTCGGCATTTCCCAGGTGCAGGTCTCGCGGCTTGAAGCGCGGATTTTGCTCGCGCTCAGGGCAAGGCTCACCGAAAACGCGCCTCAGGAAGTGCGGCCGGAGGCTTTGTAAATAAGCGCCTGATGTTCGACATCGGGCAGGCTCCCCACATGCGAGAGGCTGCCGTTGAAGAAAAGGCAGGCGTGGCCCGGCATTTCGTTGCCGGAGATCTTATCTTCCCCATGCGGAGCGCCCTGTAAGGAAGCCGCGATCAGGCGGCCGCCGACCTCCGCCACAACGGAGCGCTTAGAGAAGTTGAACGTCGCCCCGAACGCTTCGCGGTACGCATAAGTATCCTCCGCCGAGGCGCACTCGACCTCGGCGTGATTCTCGCCGCCCGTGAAGACCATTTTCCACGATGTGCCGGTGTTGAAATCGTAAACCGTGAAGGAAGCGTTGGGAGAAAGCAATTCTTTCACCTCGTTCCAGTCCGCAAGCTCGCCCGTGCGCGCCGCCGGGCCCGAAAGCGCGGGGCCAAAGGGAATTGAAACATCGATATCCGCACGGGTCACCCCGCGCCCGAAAATGATCGAGAGCGTCTGCGCGCCCACCGTGCCGTCGGCGATGATGGGGCTGCCGTCGCTCCCGGTCTGCTTTTGCTGGAATTTCTTCGTCGCCTCGACCGACATGCTCTGGAAATTGCCCGTGGGTTTATAGTGGAAATAGCCAAGTTCGCGCAGGCGCAGCTGAACGCGCACCACGGTTTCGCCCTTGGAGTCGTAGGAGATCAATTCAAAAGTTGTCCCGGCCGCGGGGCTTGCCGTTTCAGGCTCATCCGGCTCAAGCGTGCCGGCCGGATCCGCGCGCGCCGCCGGGGTGAGCGCGAGGAAAAATACCGCCAACAAAGCTGCGAAGAAGCGTTTCATGCATTCATTTTACCACAGCGCGGCCGCAATTTGTATGGGGTATTTGTAACTTTATATTACGGGACCTCCGTGGGGATAAGGTTGAGCATATCATCGGTGTTGGCGACATCCGTATAGACCTGCGGCACTTCGCCAACGATCACGCTCTCGGCGATGGCGGCTTCCGAAGTGACGCTCACCGAGCGATAAACGCCGGGCATCACGATCTGCACGCTCGCCACAAGGCGCAGCTTCACGCGGTAAAGCGTTTGGTTGATGCCGGAGGAGGTGAACTCCGTATCAAACGCGCTTTGCACGCTGCCCGCCGGCGTGAAGTTGACCCTGAGCTTGGGTCCGCGCCCCGCAAAAAACGGAATGCCCGTGATCGTACCGATGGGAACGCTGATCCCCTGCTCCCCCATTTCGGAAATATAGTCCTGTGCGGTCTTCGCGCACGCGGCCGCGAGCGCGTTCATGCGGTACGCGTCCGGCTCCAGAAGATACACGCGCTCTCCCGTTTCACGCACGTGGATGACGGGCTCACCACCGGCCGTTTCGCTCAGGCGCGCGAGGATCGCCTCGTTCATCGCGCGCGCCGCCACGGACTTCACGCGCGCCACAGCAAGGGCTTCCATGGCCCTTTGCATGCCCGCGTTGAGCCAAACGGCGAGCGCAAGCATCAAAATACCCACAACGGCGAGCGTCCAGATGATCTTTTTGCGCGCGGGCGTGCGCCTGCGGCATACGACTTCCTCCTCCATGCGGCCTCCCCTCGAAATATGTCGCTTATGTTAATAAAAGTATATGCGCCCCGGCCCCGTATTGAGCATTGCATTTTGGATGTGTTATAATAGCCTCGGATCGTTATAAAGGCGGAAAACATGAAAGAGAAGCTGACGAATTCGATCAAAAAGTTCAAAGCGCGCCTAGCGGCGGCTTTCTCCCTCTCGCCGCGCCGCGGCGCGCAAGCGCATGAGGAAGAGCTTTTCGTCGAGCGCGACAAGCCGCGCTCGTTCGCGCTCGCGGTGCTGTTCACCTGCTTCAAGTTCATGCTGCTCGCGGCGCTGCTCATCGGCTGCGCGGGCTTCGGGCTTGTGCTGGGTGTGGCCAAGGCCTATGTGGACACGACCCCGGAGCTCGATACATCCTTGCTCACAAAGAGCGACCGCACTTCCTATATTTACGACATGAACGGCAACCTGCTCTCGACGTTCGCGGGCCTTGAATACCGCGACTGGGCCGACATCGGCGAAATTCCCGACATGCTCAAAAACGCCGTCGTCGCCATCGAGGACGTGCGCTTCTATAAGCACAACGGCGTCGACTACAAGCGCCTTTTCGCGGCGGTGGTCGGCTCCCTTTCCGCATCGAGCGACGCGGGCGGCAGCACGATCACCCAGCAGCTTGTCAAAAACAAGCTCCTCACCAACGAGGTCTCCTATAAGCGCAAAATCCAGGAGGCTTATCTCGCGCTCAACATCGAAAAGGTTTTGAAAAAGGATAAGATCCTTGAAGCCTACCTCAATGACGTATACCTTGGCCAATCCAACTACGGCATGAAAGCCGCCGCGAAGGATTATTTTGGCAAGGCGCTTTCCGAATTGACCATCCGCGAATGCGCGATGCTCGCGGGCATGATCCAAAGCCCCAGCACCACCGATCCCCGCAAAAACACCTACGAGCGCACCTACACCACGGGCGGGCATGCGGGCCAGAATAAGATGGATGTCACCAACGCGCGCACCGATAAGGTCATCAACCGCATGTACGGCGCGGGCGCGATTTCCAAGGCCCAGCGGGACGCGGCGCTCGCCGACACCGTCACCATTCGCAAAACCTCCGTGCGCAGGGATAATTCCTATGGCAACCTCTATTACATCGAATACGCCGTGCGCCAGATCTGCATCGATATCCTCGAACAGCGCGGCCTGCCCAACACTTCCTCAAACCGCGACGCGGTCGAAAACGAGCTTTCGCGCGGCGGCTATAAAATTTACCTTTGCATCGACCCCGCGGTCCAATCGGCCGTGCAGGAAACCCTTTCCGCCTGGGGTGATTACCCCAAGCTCAAGGGCGGTTCCTCGCCCAACAGCCTCGGCGTGCTCCAGCCGCAGTCGTCGGCCGTGGTAATCGATCAAGCCACGGGCGAACTGCGCGCCGTCATCGGCGGGCGCGACGAGCCGGATATCCGCAAGGGCCTCAACCGCGCCTACCAGAGCACGCAAATGGAGGTCGGCTCCTCGATCAAGCCGCTCACCGTCTACGGCCCGGCGCTGGATCTCGGCCTTTCCCCCGCCTCCGCCATCGCCAACATACCGGAGGCCATTGTCGGCTGGAACACCGAGGAAGGTTACCCCAACATTGGGGATGACGATTACATCGGCCTTGTTTCGATGCGCCGCGCGATCGTCTCCTCGCTCAACGTGGCGGCGGCGCGAACGCTGATGGAAACCGTAACGCCGCAGCTTGCGGCAAAATACCTGATTGACCTTGGCGTGGACCCCTCGCGCGTCAAAGAGACCGGCTCGGGCCTTGCGCTCGGCACGACGGGCATCACGCCCATTGAAATGGCGGCGGCTTACGCCGCGATTGCCAACAGCGGCCTCTACCAGGAGCCGATTGCCTACACGCGCGTCGTGGATCTAAACGGCAAGGTCGTCCTTGACGCAAAAGCCTCGCAGTATAAGCGGCAGGTATATGAGCCTTCAACCGCGTGGATGCTCGTCGACATGCTCACGGATGCCATTAAATCCGGCACGGGCACGCGCGCGCAGATCCGCGGCATGACCGTGGCCGGAAAAACCGGCACGAACCAGAATTACAGCAGCGCCTACTTTGCCGGCATGACGGGCTATTATACCGCCGTCGTTTGGGTGGGCAACGACGATTATGCCGTGAAGCTTGAAAAAGGCTCCTCGGGCGGCAAGGTCGCCGCGCCGCTTTGGCGCGCGTTTATGACAAAGATCCTCGAAGGCCGGCCGGATAAGCTCATCATCGACGCCTCGCCCGTGCAAATGGGCCTTGTGCAGCGCACGGTCTGCTCCGTTTCGGGCCTGCTTGCGACCGACGCCTGCTATGCCGACGCCGATGGTCACCTGCCGCTTACCGAATGGTTTTCCGAGGAGAAAGCGCCAAGCGACCCGTGCGACATGCACGTCATCGCCTCCATCTGCGATGTTTCGGGCCAGCCCGCCTCGGTCTATTGCCCCGCAAACCAGCTCACGGTGAAGTCCGTCGTGCTCGTGCGGCCCACGGGCCTTTTCGGGCGTTACAACCAGGCGCTGATCCAGCAATATCTCCCAAGCGCGCTGTTCACGGACCTCACGGCCGAGGAATACCGGCTCCACGCCGAATCTATCGCCTGCACGATCCACTCCCCCTCCTGGGGCGGCGGGGGCCTGCTTGGCGACGAGGACGTGTTCAAAAGGGCCGAGGCGCTTATCGCAGAGGTGCTCGGCTACCTTAACGCGGCGCAGAACCTTTCCGACACCGACCGGCACACGCTTGTGACCGGCATTTCGATGCTCGAGCAGTTCATCGACGCGCACAACGCCTCGATGACCGAAACCTATTATGAGCGGCTCAAATATAATTTCACCGTGATCCTCGCCGCCAATCCGCCCGCGGCGACGCCTGACCCCGAGGCCCCCGAGCCCTCCCCCACGCCCACATGGGATGTTGGATGAGCGCGCTTGCATCCCTCTATGGCGCCGAGCGCGCGCGGCTGCTCGCGCTTGACCCCGCGGCGCGCGCGGGGGACTATGCGCACCCTGTTTTCGGCGAAGGCCCGATGATGCCCCTTTTGATGCTCATCGGCGAAGCGCCGGGCCGGGAGGAAGCCGCGTGCGGACGCCCGTTTGTCGGCAAAGCGGGCCGTGAGCTCGACGGGATGCTCGTGCTCGCAGGCATCGAGCGGGAAAAGGTGTTTGTGACAAACGCCGTCAAGTTCCGGCCGATGGCGGTAAAGCCCAAGAGCGTTTCCAACCGCACGCCGGCAAAAAAGGAGGTATTCGATGCGCTGCCGCTTCTTAAAGCGGAGATCGAAGCCGTTTGCCCGCGCTTCATCGCAACGCTTGGCAACACGCCGCTGATAGCCCTTGCAAAGCTTTCGAGCGCTGCGCCGCCCACCATCGGGGAGGCGCACGGCAAAGCGGCTACGCTTGCAATCGCGGGCAAGGAGCGCCTGCTCTTCCCGCTCTATCACCCGGCAAGCGGCATTTACAACCGCGCCCTCGTGCAAACGATGAAGGACGACCTCATGCGCCTCGGCGCATTGGTCAGGGAGGTAAACCCATGAAATCGAAGCTGATTATCCGGCTTGCCGCGCTCGCGCTCATCGCGCTGACGCTCTTTTTCCCCACGGCGCGCACCGCCCCCTCCGCCCGCGCAAACGAAGGCGAAAAGGGGCAGGTCACAGCCGACGGCGTGAAACTGCGCGCCGCGCCCGACACCGATTCCGACCAGATTGCCGAACTCAACTGCGGGCAAGAGGTGGAGGTGCTCGGCGAGGACGGCAACTGGTATAAGGTCATGTATCAGCAGCAAAAAGTCGGCTACATCCGAAAAGATTACCTGTTCGTCAACTCCACCGGCAGCCGCGGCGCTTATGTGAAAAGCGACGGCACGCGCCTGATGGGGGGACCCTCGGAAAATTCCTATGTGATGCTCACGCTCACCGCGGGGCAGGGCCTCAAAGTAAAAGCGCTGCTTGGCGAGTGGTATTATGCCGTAGTCGACACCTACGCCGGCTACATCCACCGCACAAACCTGACGATCTCGACCTCCACGGTCGCGGGCATGGGGCTTCTCAAGCTCGGCATGCAGGGCGAAGAGGTCAAAAAATTGCAGCAGGCGCTCTACAACCGCGGCTTCCTCGCAAAAAGCGGGGTAACGAGCCTGTTCGATACGACCACGCGCGAGGCCGTGAAAGAATACCAAAAGGTATTGGGTCTTTCGGCGGACGGCGTCGCGGGGGCCGTGACGCTCGATTCGATCTACGATCCCTCAAACAAGGTTGAAAAGGCCAACGCCGATTTTTATAAACTCAAGGGCACGGTGGTGCTGCTCGATTGGTTCAAGGGCGGCAACGAATGGCTCGCCAAGGGCTCCCGCTTCACGGTGACGGATGTGCGCACGGGCAAATCCTTCCGCGCGCGGCGCTTTGGCGGCTGGTTCCACGCCGACAGCGAGCCCGCCTCCGCCTACGATGCCAAAATTATGAAGAGCCTTGAAGGTTATTCGTGGAACCGCCGGCCCATTTGGGTCACCTACAACGGCAAGACCGTGGCGGCCTCGATGCACACCATGCCGCACATGGTGGACCCCACGCGGGGCGATGGGTTCGACGGGCATTTTTGCATCCACCTCTACAACTCCAAGGTGCATGAAACCAAAGCAAAATGCCCGCGCCACCAGGCCTGCGTACAGGAGGCCTACCGCGCGGGCAGGGCGGGCTGATCCCCGCTTGATGCTTAAATTAAAAAGAGTTTGCGCTTTTGTGCCGCCAGGGTTTCGACCTTGGCGGCATATGTCATGATGTCCTTGGGTGCGGGCACGCGCTCGAGCCTGCGCTCGGCATCATACACGCATTTGGTGATGCTGCCCGCGCCATGCGCCATCACAGAGGCGGCATCTTCCATCATATCCACATTATAAACGCAGGCAAATCCCGGCCGCGCGTAACCGACGTTTTCGAGGTTGCCGCTCATGTATTTCTGGCGGTACATATAATAGGGCGCCATGCCCATCGAAAGCGCATACTCCGCGCCGAGGCGGACCATTTCCTCTACGGCGGCGGGCGGGGTGGCGTCGGCGTCTCCCTCCGCCCCTTCCATCACAAGGCGGGAAGCACGCTTGCGCGCGAGCGTGTGCACGGTGAGGCTCTCGGGGGAAAGCGCCGCAAGCGCTTCAAGCGTACAGGCCATATCCTCCGCCGTTTCGCCGGGAAGCCCCGCGATCACATCCATGTTGATGTTCGAAAAGTCCGCCTCGCGCGCCATCCAAAACGCGCGGCGCGTATCCTCCGCCCCATGGCTTCGGCCGATGCGCAAAAGCGTTTGCTCGTTCATGCTCTGCGGGTTCACCGAAATGCGCGTGACGCCGCATGCGCGCATAACGGCAAGCTTTTCTTTCGTGATGGTATCCGGCCGGCCCGCTTCGACCGTGAATTCCCCAAGAAAGCCGCCGTAATTCTCGTGCAGCGCCGCAAAGAGGCGCGTAAGCTCCTCCGCCGTGAGCACGGTGGGTGTGCCGCCGCCGATGTAGATCGCGCGCACGCGCCGCCCGCCCTCGTGCAAAATCTCCGCGCCCAGCGCGATGTCCCGCTCGAGCGATGCAAGGTAGGCCGCCATATCGTCCCGCGCCGTGCGCACCTTCGAGGGGAACGAGCAATACAGGCATTTGGTCGGGCAAAACGGAATGTTGACGTATACATCCGCATCCTGTTCCCCAAGGCTTGCTAGGATGGGCGCCTGCGCTTGGCAGATTGCGCGCGCGAGGGCGAGCTTTTCGGGGGCGACGTCGAAATCCTCCGCCATCATGCGCAGGGCTTCCCCTTCCCCCTCGCGCTCGATGAGCTCCCGCAAAAGCCGCGTGGGGCGGATGCCCGTGAGCGACCCCCAGGGCGGCTCGACGCCGCAGAGCGCGCGCAGCGCCCGAAAAACGGCGATCTTCATCGTCCGCTTCTCGCGGCGCTTCATTTCGAGCGCGCCGCCCTCAAAAAGCGGCTGCCCGAAGGTATATTCCTCGTGTTTTTCGAAAAGATCGACCGCGGCGCGTGCAAGCCACACGCCGTTGTGTTCCGTTAAAGTTACGGAGATGTCGCAGCTTTCCGCCGACGCAAGCACGACCTCCTCGCGCCCGAAAAACAGGCGCACCTCATCGGCAAGGTCGTTGAGGTAGGCCGGGCGGTCGGTGAAAAGCCTCACCATGTATCGGGGCTCCAGCGGTTGACAAAGGGATTGCGCTGCCGCTCGAAGGCAAGCGTCGTTTTCTCCATATGGCCCGGATATACATCGTAATCGCCGGGCAGCGCAAAGAGGGCATAGGCGATCGAATCGTGCAGTTCGTTCGAATTCCCCCCGGGCAAATCGCTGCGGCCGACGCTCAGGCGAAAGAGCGTGTCGCCGGAGAAGATCAGCTTTTCCTCTTCAAGCACATAGCAAACGGAACCTTTCGAGTGGCCGGGCGTTGCGAGCACTTTGACATCAAAGCCCGCGCAGCAGAGATTTTCCCCGCCGCGGAGCAAAACATCCGGCTCGCAGCGCTCAACGCCCATGCCCGCCATCATCGACAGACTCGCGCGGCCGCCCGTGAGCGCCGAAGCTTCCGTTTCGTGGATGCAGACCACGGCGCCGTATTTTTCCTTAAGATCGGCGACCGAGAGAATGTGATCGAAATGCCCGTGCGTGAGCAGAATGTGCGTGGGGCAAAGCGCATGCGCTTCGAGTTCGCGCACGACCATCGCCGTGTCGGAAGGGTCGACGATAAAGCATTCGCCTTCGTTCTTGCCGTAGAGAAGGTAGGTGTTGACCTCAATGGGGCCTGTAATGAGGGTGATGAGCTGCATTAAAAATTCCTTTCGCTGTCAAGAAGGATCGTCACGGGGCCGTCGTTGACGAGTTCCACCTGCATGTCCGCCCCGAACGAGCCCGTTTGCACCGGCACAAACCGATTAAGCCTCTCGATAGCCGCCTCGTAAAGCGGGATGGCGCGCTCCGGCCGCGCGGCGCGGATAAAGCCGGGCCGCCTGCCCTTGCGCGCATCGCCATAGAGGGTGAATTGGGAAACGAGCAGAATGCCGCCGCCGACTTCACCGACGGCACGGTTCATTTTGCCCTCGTCGTCCTCAAAGATGCGAAGGCCGATGAGCTTATCGCAAATATAGGCTAAATCCGCCTCGCCGTCATTCTCCTCAATGCCAAGAAGGACCAGATAGCCCCGGCCGATCTCGCCATGCACTTCGCCCTCGATCATAACGCGCGCGCGGCTCACGCGCTGAACCACCGCCCTCATGCCCCGCCCCTTCTTTCCATGGCGTTAAACATTGAGGCGATACGCTTCGCGCACGCCGCGCACCTTGCGCATGCCTTTCATGATGCTGTTCAATTGGTCCGTTCCGGTGACGTTGAAGCCCATCTGCACGCTCACCGTGTCGTCAGTGGTACGTGCGTTCATGCTTAAAATGCTGATGTTCATGTTCATCAAAAGCTGCGAAACTTCCATTAAAAGGCCCGCGCGCTCGTCGGCGGTGACCTGAATGTTCACGGGATAGGCCGATTTTTCATTGCTGGCCCACTCGACTTCGATCATGCGCTCGGCGGCGAGCATGAGATCGGCGACGTTCGGGCAGTCCCTTCGGTGCACGGAAACGCCGCGCCCGCGCGTGATGTAGCCGACGATCGGGTCCCCCGGCAGCGGGCTGCAGCAATGGGCAAAGCGCACGCTCATGTTCGGTTCGCCGCGGACGATGATGCCATGGTTGCGCACGGCCTGCGCGACGCGCTGCTCCTCCTTTTGCTCGAGGCGGGCGACGGCCTGCGCCGCGCGCTCCTCTTTACGGAGCTGCTCCATGAGCTTGTGCAAAACCTGGCCGGTCGAGATGCCGCCGTAGCCGATGGCCGCATACACATCGTCGAGGTCGCCCATGTTGAAGCGGCGCAGCAGATCTTCACAGTATTCCTTCTTGGTCAGCTCGCTCAGCAACCTGCCCTGGCGTTTGGCGGCGTCGGCGAGCATCTCCTTGCCGCGGGCGACGTTCTCCTCGCGGTTGGCCTTCTTGAACCATTGGCGGATCTTTGCCTTGGCCTGCTGGGTCTTGACGAGCTTAAGCCAATCCCTGCTGGGCGCGGCGTTGGGGGCGGTAACGATCTCCACAACATCGTTATTCTTAAGCTTATAGTCGAGGCGCACGATCGCGCCGTTGACCTTGGCGTGCTGGGCGTGGTTGCCGACGTTCGAGTGGATGCGGTAGGCAAAATCGAGCGGCGTCGAGCCCGCCACAAGGTCGATGATCTGCCCGCGCGGGGTCAGAACATAAACATAATCGCTAAAGAAGTCCTTGCGGATGTTCTCGACGAACTCGCGCGTGTTGTCCGCATAGTTCTCGAGTTCAAGCGCCTCGCGCAGCCACGCGAGCTTGCTGTCGAGCTCGTCCTGCTCGGCGCGGCCTTCTTTATACATCCAGTGCGCGGCAATGCCGTATTCGCTCGTCCTGTGCATTTCATAGGTGCGGATCTGCACCTCGAAAGGCATGCCCGTTTCCGAAAACAAGGTCGTGTGCAGCGAGCGGTACATGTTCGTTTTGGGCATTGCGATGTAATCTTTAAAACGGCCCGGCACAGGACGCCAAATGGCGTGGATGATGCCAAGCGCCGCATAACAATCGTTGATGGTGCTCACGATCACGCGCACGGCGATGAGGTCGTAAATCTCCGAAAGGCCCCGGCTTTGCCGCTGCACTTTTTTATAAAT